>CALVEI010000067.1 GCA_944326515.1 Candidatus Gastranaerophilales bacterium
TAGAAGTCCCGAAAATGTTGATTGAAAAATAATCGAATAGTGGTCTGCAATCTCCAAAGAATACAACTTTATCGCCGTCCGTTTGTTGAACTACGATAACCTTAGTATCGTTATCGTCAATCAAATATTCGGCTTTAATTTTAAAACCGGTTATCAATGTGTTAAGATAAGCAATAAGTACCTCGTTAATCTTCATAATTTGTTCCTTTCTACTGTCCTATCAACAATTAAATTTCCTTGTTTTTGCCAAGTTCTTTCGAACCAATGTGAATGAGTGTTAGGAGTACTCCAATTTGTTGTACTATCGTTAAAGTTATAGACATAATTAGCATAGTAAGTTGGTGACTCCAAATAGTAAGTCTTGCCACTTTTTTGTACTCCTGACGCCACTGTTTCACGCCTCAAGCGTCCTCTTGTAAGATTACGCTCTAATGCACTACTCATTGGAATAATAGGCGCAGTCAAATTCAATGTTTCAAGGGCGATTTCTTGAACAATCTTATCTGGTAAAGTTTCAAGCAGTTTTTTAGTCTGCCTATTCCACTTCAAATCAACTTTCATTTAACCGCCAATATCTTGTTCTCGACACGGTTATATAACCAATTGTCTTGAACGTTTAGGATCGTGTAAGTCTTATTATCAAAGATTATTTGGTCGCCCTCTTTAACATCGACTGTCCTTTTGACTTGAAAGTAACCCTTTGCCTCTGGGACTGTATAAAGCCCAAACCTTACGCCATCTGATATATCATAAGGACATACTTTAATAGATACGGTTTGTTGGTCTTGGTCATCATATATAGAGTTAGACTGGTTTCGGTTATATTGAATTAATTGGGCTTTTAAGCCGTTTACTAAGAACAATTAACCACCAAAAGGTAAAGATATTCCCCAGTTACTCATCATTGGAGTGCCTCTATATAAGTAACCTGCATTAGCTAAATATCTAAGTGCTAATGTTGAGTAGTCAGTATGTAACTCTGCTTCCATACTTCCTGCTTTTACCTTGTTAGCGTCCACAAATGGGATATCATGTTCAATCATGAACCTCATCTGTTCTAAAGACGCATTCTTTATAGGTTGAGGGACAGTAGTATTATTCCAACTATCGTCCCTTCTCGTAAGTGCAACCTGTGACAGTATCATTTGAGATACTGCCTCGATTTGCCAATTTTCTGGAATTTCGGTTATATTTGGATATTTTGCTTGAAATTCTTGTACTGTGAAGAACATATTATCACCTATTATTCAGTAACTGCTGTTGCAGCTAATTTTAAGATGGCTTCTGGACGAACTACTTCAGCACCAAACATAATGTTTCCTTCTAATACGAAGTAGCCTGGTAATCCTGGGTAGTTTCCGTTATATTGAGCCATGCTTGAGAAGAACATATCACCAACGCATGCAATCTTATTTGCAAAGTATCCTAATACACCACTACCAATTACTGCAGTGTTGATTGGGAAGATATCTACACCATAAGCGTTTGCTACAACACCTCTATCAACACCTTCTACACCTACTCTAGTTTCGTATTTTAAGATTGAAGTTAAAGCAGCAACTAAGTTTCCATAGTTAACAGCTTCAAGGCCTAACATATAACCAGTAGTTACGTTACGGTTGAATAAAATCATCTTATATTGATTTAAGTAGTTAATGTAATCTTGTTGAGTACTTGGAGCCCAAACTACTACTTGTCCCTCTGTGTAAGCTTCTGAACCATCTGTTTTACCAGTAATAGCAGTATTTAATTTGCCATAACCATAAGTATCGATTTGGTTAGCAATAGCTGAATCTTTCAATCTCATTTGTCCCTCTAAAGTACCCTCAATGTTAGTACCAATCATTAATGGACTAATACTGAATGAGTAATCTAAAGGTAATTCAGTTAAGTCTACTTTTACTGAATTGTAAGTAGTTAAAGTTGGTGTTAATGCAGTAGTAATTTCAACGTTACTTCTTTTATTAATAGTTGGTGCAATTTGTTTTACAACTTCAATGATTGGAGTTCCAGTAGCACGAGCTACTTGCATCCATGAGTCATCAAGGAAGTTCATAAATGTAGATTGGTAATAAATGTTTTCATAAGTTCTTTTTGCTACGGCTTGTAAGTCTAAATTGATATTTGTAAAATTCATATATTATCTACCTCCTATTTCTTGATAAATAAGTTTTTAATCGGTGTGTTTCTATCTACTTTAATTTCATTAGCAGATGTTCCACCATTGCCTTTTAAAGGTCCTTCGTTAGTTACGTTTTGTGTTGGGAAATATGTTCCTTTAAATTTCTCTGCAATTCCAGATATAGCCTTTTCGTCGTCTTGTTCATCCGCGAAAAGTGATGAACGTAGTTGAGCAACTTCTTCAAACTGCTCTTTCTTGAAACCATGGGACATCATAGTTGTTTTTAAACGTTCGCTTGATAATTCCTTATTGGCTTTGTCTAAGTTACTTACTGTATCGTTATAGCTCTTTTCTAAGTCGGCATATTTTGTTTTAAGGTCACTAAATTCTTTGCCTTTTTCTGCCTCCCAAGTCTTTTTTTGACTGTCAATCCTATTCTCAATTTCAGTTTCTTTGACATAGCCTTTTCTGATGTCTGCTTCAAGTTTTTCAATATCAAAATCTTTGTCAGAAATTTTGACGTCTTTGTTAGTTAAATAATCACTAATTTTCATAAATTCCTCCTTAAATTGGCAAAAAAGCTATAGCAGATGTAGTTTAGTGACTTGCAACTGCCATTGGTCAGATAGAGGCTTTTAGCTCTCTATTTTTTTCGTTTAGTTTTCTGATTTTTGCTTTTGTTAAATCAATTTGCGTTTGGTCACCCATTTTTTGATAAATAGACAAGTCTGTTCTTAATTTTTCTTTAGTTCGCTCGACTGCCATTATTTTTTGTTGGGTTTTATACTTCTCTGCCCATTCTGGCGAGTCATAAGTATTTGTTTGCATTTGCATAGATGTTTGGGCGATCGTTGGAACGTGCTTGCAGTTTGGGTGACCTAGTCCACCATCCAAGGCATTGCCTATATACGGATAGATGTCGTTTTTTTTACTTGAGTAATACCTGCCTTGCCACTCCATACACCTTGGGCAAGCGAATGGGTGGGCTGGTATATAAAGCAGTGTATTATCGTTTTTTTCGGCATCTGTAAGCGTTCTATTCCAACCAGCTCTAGTTAGGTTAGTGTTGTAAATCATTGTTGTATAGTCGCTTAATGTGTGCCATGAATAAACCTTGCCGTTATGGAAATATGGAACATTTGCCATATACTTGTCATAAGTACCTACGAACTCTTTTAAGTACTCGGCTTTATTTGGTACTTTCTCGGCTATCTTTTGACGTTTCTTGTAATACTCGAGTACATCACCAACAAAGTCGCTTGTAATGTCCTCAATGCGTTTATAATCAACGAGTTCGAAGAATTCTTTGGTTTCCCCAGGCTCTACTATTTCGTTTATCTCATCGACCAACTTTTCCAATTTGGCTGTGGACTTTTTCATTTTCTTACGGTCGCTTTTGTCCCATTTTTTTTCTAGCCAGTCTTTAAATTTGGTAAGTGAATACCCAGCAAGTAAATAAGTGAATAGTTGCTCTTTTGTTTCATTTTCTTTTGTTTCTTGAGATTTTCTATACTCATTTACTTCATCATCAATAAGTTTTTCGACTTTGTTCATTAAACTTCACCAAACCTAATAGATAGGTCGTCTTGTTCGCCTTTTAATTCAGTAAGCAATTCATCTACTTCTTGTTTGTTGCCCTCGACATAGTCATCATCAATAAGCTTATTTAAGATTGGTAATATAACCTTTAGTTTTGAACTTTGTGGAATGCTTGCGACTCCTTGAATGTTTCGCAAGATTTTTATCTTTTCCATGTCGCCAAATTTTTCATTTGGTCCAAAATCCCAATTCAATGTAGTTGGTAATTGGTTTTCAGTAACATTTGCACTCATTTGAGCTTTGATTATGTTTTCAAACAATAAATTAATAGCTGGTGTTATTTGACGCTTGATTGCTTCAATTGTCATGTCTGTTGGGTTTTTACTCATATTGACGTTATCGACATTTTGATAAACGTCTTTTTCATAGCCAAAACTAGCTGGACTTAAACCTGACATTTGAATTACTTGATAATCGTAGAATTTAAACGTTTCCACATATTCTCGAATTCTGATGTTACCTTGTAAGAATTGGAATACTGCGTGTTCTTTATCTCCAGGCATTAATGTAAAGTAATCATTTAACTTACCAACGGAAATGGTCTGGACATTGTAAGTTTTGTTGCCCGGCTTCCAATTCATCATTAAGTCGCCAGTTTGGTAATGTTGTGTTGTGGCAATTCTTGTTTTTGTCTTCTCAACTTCCTCTACGATCGTGTTGAATACGTCCATCTCGGCATATAAAAATTTACGACTATCTTTGAAGAAGTTTTGTCCGATATCCACATTAATCATTACCTCATAAGGTTTAATTTCTCGTGGCTCGTAATTTTTATCAAACATTGCATTAAATCTGCTTAAAGGTATTTCTTGTTCTTCGCCTTTGCCCTTTTCGTAGGCTTTATAAGTAATAAGTGAACTACCATTGACTATCTTGATGTTTCTCTTTAACAAGTAAGTCTTGTCATCTTTTGGATTTGGACTGTCGTATTCTTGAACTATCGTTCCGCTTCTAAATTTGTCATATTCTTGTACAATGTCGTGAATATCTGACTCTTTGAAGCACTCAAGATAAACCTTGCCCTCGAATATGTTCAAATAGATAAATGACTCTTCTTGATAAACTGCTAATTCCAAAGCCTCTTTTAAACTTGGCATTAACCATCCGATGTCTAGTCCCTCAGACTGCGTTACTAATTCACTACCGAATAACTGATTGGTAATAAATTGAGCAATTTTCTTGGCAGATGGCGCTACACAGTACTGTTTTTCTTGCGGAATGTTGTTTTTGCCATTTGTTACACCGGCTTGTGTGATTTCGGCGTCTATTTTGATATAAGGTGCTTGCAAAACGTTATATTTTGACTTTATTCTCATGCTTTAACCCCCTCAAATAGGTAGGCACCAACATGAAGCTCGTTTTTAATAACGTCTTTAAAAAGCAACTTATCTGGCTTAATCACCGTTCTTACAAATAGACTTTTAAAGAACTGCCATTTGAATAAGATTGTCACTGGATATACACTGTCAAACACTGTATCTATGTCATCTACTCGTTTTGAACAAACATACTGCCCGTTTAAGTAAAATTTGACTTTCCATCCTTTTTTTAACTTCATATTCTCCCCTCCTTTCCACTAAAAAAAGAAGCCCATAAGTCTATTAATGACCTACGAGCTTCTCACTTTAAATAAGCTTTTTTGCCCTTATATATACATAGTAAACTATTAAATGTAACATTTGGGAACATTACTGTCTTTTATAGCTTTTTTTGTGTACATAATGGCTTTTATAAATGTCATATACTTCAATCATGCCACATTTTTTACAAGGAATTTCTATTGTGATTGGGACTTCGACTTTTGTCTTTAATAAGTCGTCAATTGTTTTGTAAAATTTGTCAGTATCTATTTTTAATAAAAATCTTCTACTAGCTTTACATTTTATTTCCATAAATTCCTCCTAAATTACAGGCAATTTGCCTTTGTCTTTCCAATCTATAAATAAATACCTTGAACCATCAATAGAGTGGTCCATGTCCTTAACAAATGAGTCAATACCAGTCTTAATTGATTTAATCTTATCGTATTGATAAGACCTAAACTCTTCTAGGCTTTCATCTATGCCGGATAAGTCTACGCTAAAGTCTTCGTGTATATTTGTGATACTTGGCTCTTCTAGTATGTACATGAAATTTTTTTCGAATAACGACTGCATATACTCAACGCCCTCACGAACCGAACCAGGGTACTTATCTGCTGGTATATTCGGTAAATTATCTGCTTCAAGTCTGTTGATAAAATGTAAGGCTTCACTGTCCACTACTGCGTCATAGATTGGTATATTTCCATACTTCATTTTCAAATATACAATAAATCTTCTTAATTGTTCGCTAAAGTATTCTGTCGTTGGGTTTGTGCCCAGTTTAGCTGGACTATGATAATAAGTTTGTAGTCTAACTACTCCCCAGCGATTAGTCACTTTGTTATAAGCTAATGCCCACGGAACAAAAGTAGTTGGGTTACTTGAACCGTAGTCTATTCCTATGCCTATTTCCCTTATTTTCCAGTTATTAAGGCTTTTAAGAACGTTTACCTTGTTGAATACTTTCCCCTCACTAACTACCCATTTATTATAGATTTTTTGGTCTCGGAGTGTTTTAGTAGGAAAAGAATTAACGACTTCTCTAATCTTTTCTGCAGTGTCTAGTTTAGGGTTATCATACGGGAAAAACACAAGTCTTGCGCATTCTTTATTATCTATATACTTAACTTTATATGGATGATTTGCTCCACCCTCTACGTTGTATGTACGAATATATTTTTTAAATGGATGACCAGTATAACTAATTAAACGTCCGTATATTTGGTCAAATTGTTCTTGTAAATTAGCTTGAGTGTATATTCTTGCAGCTTCATCTACCCAAACAAATATAAGTGGTCCTCCAAGAATACGGTTAAACGCTAATTGATTATTAAATCCAAAAAAATAAACCTTTAAATTGTATAATTCAATATATTTTTCAGATTGCCCCCAACTAATCGTAAAATCACCTTTTTTTCTGGGCGTACTTTGGACTAACCCCATTGACTTTAACATATCTACCATATCATCGACTATGTTACGCTTTAAAGTGTCGGTAGTCCAACCAATTATTGCTCCTTTAAATTTCCTGGTATGATCGTATTCATACAAATTTTTAGCATATTCTACAAGTGATAAATTACCAACAAATGTCTTGCCGCTTTGTGTTGAACCTAAAACATCAATCTCCGGTACGTTTGGACTTACTATTAGTTCTCTTAGTTTGTTTTGTTTTTTTGATAGTGTTATCTCCATTCTCTACCATGTCCTTTACACAATCATTTGATGTGATGTCTTCTTCTGCTACTTCTTTTTTTGAAACGATTATTCCATTACTATCTTTCACTAAATAACGATCGTTTCCTAATTTTATAAACTTTCTCATATTATTCCTCCTTATAAGCACTGTACCTATGATATTCTCACATAGTATGGCACATTATAGTTTCCAAAGTTGTATCTATAATGCTGACGTCTTGCTCATTTCTGTCTGTTGATTATCATAAGTACACTACCTATAAAGTAGTGCTTGGTCACCCAAAATTCAAACCAGACTTGTGCTTTAATAAGCACTGTACCTATGATATATCGGTGATGTTAGTTTTATTTTTTTTAAGTGCTTTTAAATAGATTAACTAACAAACTATCCTATGAGCCACTTATTAGACCTATCATATATCATAAGTACACTGCCTATAAAGACAGCGCGTGATGTTCTATGCGGTGACTTTAAAGTTAAAAGGAAGTGATGCCACCGCGTACTAGAAAAGGGGCTCTTGGACTTACATCTTTTCAGAATGCCAAGTGCTATTTCAATTCACTAATTACAAATGCAGTGCCTGTGTCTGCCCACATACCATATCCATTTTTTAATACTTGATATTTTCTACCATTGTAATATCCGTATTCTTTTTTATTAAGGTTTGTTTTTTTAGTGAAGCCTCTTGGTGCTTCAACTTCTTCTTTTTTAGGTTCTTTTTTGGCTTTTTTAGTTACTTTTTTTACTTCTTTTGTTTCTTCTTCTTTTTTAATTTCTTCCATTATTTCTTTCCTCCTTTGAATGTATCAACTACTGTCATTATTGTTAAAGACAAGCAAATAATTAATGTAATAATTACTACATCGCTCATTTTTACTCGCCTACTACTTTCCAATCATCTGCAAGCATATCAGATTGGCTAGCAAGCCAGCCTAATTGAACTCCACTTGTTCCTATAAATGCTATTGCTTTATTGCCAATAGACTCGTGGTTAACATTTATTTCTTCCTTATTTGAATTTATATAACTAATATTAGTTGCCAATTCAATATACTGACCTTTTCCATTCCATCCTTCTCTTTGAAGTTTTTTGCCTTCTTTAAGTAATTCAATTGCTTTTCCAAAACTCATTTTTCTTCCTCCTCATATAGAACTTTTTCCAAATTTGAATTATCTGTAACAACTATCTTTAAGCTAGGTGTTGATGTTTCATTGCCTGCATTATCAAATAGTTTCATGTACTTAACAAGCATATCAATAGCCTTTAGCTTGTCGTACGTTTCAATAGATTTACTATCTTTTGTTTTTTTAATGCAAGATATGGCTTTCTTTTTTTCATCTGACAAGTCTCCGGTGTTTTTAAAGTAAAGCTTTCCATTTTTAATATGTGCATAATCAGAGCCATTTGAGAATGCTATAGCTTTTAGCTCTCTTAATATGTCCTCGGCTTTTACTTCTACTTTTTCGTTAGCTTTTTCGATAAGCTCATTGTATCTTGACCTTATATTGGACTGAGCCATTAATTTTGAGGCTTTTTCGTATATGCTCTTATCTTTCATGTTTGAAGCATTATAAGAGTTAACATAAGCATCATATTGGCTCATACCACTAACCATATTCCTAACAAACTTTTCTTGTTTAGGCGTTAACATTTTAATCACCTAATTCTTGTTTTAATTTGTAATCGGCTTCTAATCTAAACCATTCTTGGTATTCTTCCATTTTGCTTACTACATCGCCAGGTAATTCGCTTTTTAAACGGTTCATTTCGGCAATTAGGTTTCTGAAATATAGTTGTGCAAGTGTAAAACTTTCTTCTGCATCACGATTTCTTATTTCAATTTCTCCATCGTAATTTAATGACTCTTGTAAGCTTGGCTCTCTATATCCTACAGACATGAATAACTCTGTTAAATCATCTAGGCATTTTTGAACTTCCTCGTAGTAACTTTGTAATCTTTCGTGATTGCTTAACCAATTAGCTCCAATTAGATGTCTATGAAGTATTTGAATGTTGTTAGCATATACTTTTAATAACATTAATAAATTCATTAAATCATCTCCAAATATTTATCATTAATTTCATTGCAGTAAGCTATCGCTTCATCTTTATTGTTAAATACTTCTTTCATGCCTAGTCCGTTTGTTACTCGCCACATTTCGTATACTTCTACGTCTTGGTCTACGATCGTGTTCTTATCTCTTTTGTTGCCTGTTATTGTATTTTTAAACACTTGTGTAGTTACTGTAATCTTATTTAATTTCATGTCTTTTGGAATATCCTTGTTAAATTCCATTTGAACACGATTAGCTTCATCAACCTTTACGTATTCACATTTACAAATTAAACCTGATATAGGTAATATTAAGATATTTCCCTCTTCATCTTCATATCTTGCCAATTTATTTTCAATTGGCTTTACATTTTCGTTAAACTTTCTTAGTTCCATTTTTTAATTCCTCCTTTAAATTATTATCTATTTCACTTATTGATAAATAGATTTGCGGTATTTTGTTAATCTTTTTTAATCTTCGCCAGTGTTTACGTTCTTCCTTATCCTTGATAGTCCCCGGGTTAATTACCCTTGATTGAATTTTCTCGTAAAGTGGTTCATTTTTGGGAATACTACTTAACTTACGATTAAATTCACTTATGCCCATGTTCATAAATTCTTTGAATGGCATATCTCTATACCTTGCACAGAAAAAAGCATAAGCACTATCCAAGTCTTCTGGATAAGCTAGGCAGAAATAAGTTTTACTGGCTTTTTTTGGGCGTCTTCTCGCCTAATAATATTTGTCTTATTTCATTACCCAATCGGCTAGCTTCATCATCATTTGTTATTCCTAGCTTCACGATTACTTCTTCGGCAGATAAACCAAATAAAATATCGAATATATTCATGGCTATGTCTCTTGCATTATCGTTAATAAAGCCTTGTTCTAATAAACGATAGCTAGACTCATCATAGTATGTCTTGCCATTTTTAACTACTTTAGTAATCAAATCATCCTTAGTTATTCCGTTTTCTTTCATATATTTAATCATTTTAATTCTTGCGTCTGCGTTAACGTTGGATAGCTTTTTTGCAAGTTCTACGTTCTTTTTAAATGTCAATTTATTTTTGTTTGTTAAACTTTCTACTTCGAAAGTATCTTCATCAACCGTATTTATTTTAAATTCCATTTTTACACCTCATATCGATTATAAAAAAAAGAATGTAACATTTGGTCACATTCTTATACGTTTTTCAACGTTATTTACTATTCGTGATATTTGTTGTCTGGTCAAGGCATAGTGTCTAGCAGATATTTTGTTGTTAGACCAGCCTAGTAGTACTTTCTCGACATAAATAGCCTTATCTCTTGCATTTATCTTATCAAGTCTTTTGTGAAGTTCTTCTATTTTGCTTTTTAAATTTTCAAGATTTTCTTCTTTGAAAGATATATCTTGCTCTATTTCACTTTTTTTATTTTTAAGCAAATCTAACTCGCTTTCCAAAAACACAAGTTCTTCTCTTAACTTTTGTAACACTAGCCTCACCCCTTAAACTTAACATTAAATTTTCTCTCGTATCTTTCTATCATCTCTTGATATAATCTTTTTGAAGTAAATGAATACGGATAGAATATGTTATTTTTAATTTCGCTCTTTGGCTTATAAAATTTACATTTAAAACATGTATTTCTATCTAAAGCATTGCAAGTTCCATCTTCCCTTTTAGCAAAGCATTTCTTCATCAGCTCACCTCTTATTCTTTTTTGCTTTAATTAATCTTTTTACTTTATTATTGAAATAACCTTTATTCCCTAATTCTTTAATAGCATAAATATGCCTATTGTTTCTAATTACTTTATACTTCTTCTTTTTCATTAGTTATCCTTTCTTTAATCTCCTGTAATTTATTCCAACATTCAGTGCAAATCTGTTGGTGATGACCACAGTCCCTATATACCGTATCTTTTTCTTCTTTTAGCCACGTTTCATATTGAGCTAGTACTCTCGTAGCATCACAAACATGAGATATCTTAATCTCTTTTGCACCTTGTGGTAATTCAGGTTTGATATATTGCCTAAGCTTATCGAGATAAAATGTTGCAAATAAATTATTTGTATTTTTAAAGTATGCTCCAATATCAT
>CALVEI010000068.1 GCA_944326515.1 Candidatus Gastranaerophilales bacterium
ACTAAATGTTATGTTTTGAGAGAGGAAGCAGCTTAGCTGCGCTAGTCCCAAAGGATTGAAAATTTAATAATCAAAAAATATCGGGACGTAGCGCAGCTTGGTAGCGCACTACCTTGGGGTGGTAGGGGTCGCAGGTTCAAATCCTGTCGTTCCGATATTTTTTTGTATTCGTTCGCAGATTTTACGTTTCGGATTTTTTGTGCTTGTTAGAAAGTTTAACATCTATGATTTATTACTGAATTAGTTTTTACCTAAAAACTAATCTAATGAAACTATGCAATCAATTTCTCGAGCAGCAATTTTGTCTTTATATATGTATTCATAGGGTTTATTTTTGTTAAAAAACTTTTTTAATGCAGCAGGAGTTCCGTATCTTAAATGCAAAGCATCGATAACATATTCTAAAAACTTTATAGGGTTCTTGGGTAATTTATCGTAGTTACCATTTTTAAACATAAAAAACTTATTTTGATTTCTTATAAATAATTTTTTCAAGTCCAAATTTTTTGTAGAAATTTTTAAAACAACATTATCACTACCTGTACTAATATGGTCTATTAGCATGTCTTTAAGATTTTCATTATTAACAAAAGCTTTTGACCATTGATTAATATAATTATTTTTTTCAACAGTAAAAACAGCATGTTTATTGAGAATTCTATCGTGATTTTGTTTAATGACACCATCACGAAGTATATAGCGATAATTTTCAGTAGTAGTCAAATGATACAAATAATCAGGTATATTTTTTCTTAAAAAGCCAATTTTCATAAAATTCATTCTAGGTAAAACATTTAATCAAAAACTTTTACAAAAATAAAGTAGAAAAATAATAAAAATTGCTATTAAAAAAAGTATAGTTAAATTATTTTATGTTAAAATTGCAGTATAATTGAATAATTTGTCGGGATGTAGCAAGGACTCCGTTTGGAACGATTAAGTATCGTTACAAATGGAGGTAGACGAATCAGAAAGCTTGCTTTGTGTGAGCCGTATTGGAATTACCAAACTACGTCTGACATAAACAAAAAATTAAATAATTTATCGGGATGTAGCAAGGACTCCGTTTGGAACGATTAAGTATCGTTACAAATGGAGGTAGACGAATCAGAAAGCTTGCTTTGTGTGAGCCGTATTAGAATTACCAAACTGCGCCTGACATAAACAAAAAATTAAATAATATATCGGGATGTAGCGCAGTTTGACTCTGCCAAATAAAAATAACTAAATGTTATTTTTATGAGAGGTAGCACCGTAGGTGCGCTACCCTATGAAAAACTAAATAATTTATCGGGATGTAGCGCAGTTTGGTAGCGCACCGTGTTCGGGTCGCGGGGGTCGCAAGTTCGAATCTTGTCATCCCGACCATTTAGAAAAAAGGCTTCAAGAAATTGAAGCCTTTTTAAATTAATAAATTAATTTATTTTAATCAACAATGTTACAAAGGAATTTGCATCTATAAAAGAATCCTCATATTTATTAGTTTGATTTTCCATCGCATCAGTATAATAAATTCCATTATTTTTTATAGATGTTTTAAATTCAATCTTTTGTTTAATATCTGACTTGTTTAAAAATCTTATTATCAAATCACCATTTTGTGATAATTTTGCTGTACTCAAAAAAATATTTGAATTACCTGAAGAAATGCGATCATCAAAACTTTGTAAATCAGCTTCTAATAGAATAGAAGATTGATAGAATTTTTCGACATCAGACTCAAAATCTTTTATATCATTTTTAAAACCAATAGCAAACCTTGCAGAATTGTCACCAATTAATTGCAAATCAGGAGTTGGCAAAGGAGGCCCTGCTGGAGTTCCTCTTGTTGGATTATGTGGATTGGAAATAATACCTGTTGAACGAAGCAATGTAAGTCTCAATTTGTTTTTAAATACTTCGTATTCTTGCAAACCTTCTGTAATAAATCCGACATTTTGAGTAAATAACAATTTTTGAAACGGAGCTGTATTATGTTTCAGCTCAATACCTCTTGGAGCAGGAATCAATGAATAAATATCATAATCCGCATCAAAAGTTCTTTTTACATATCCTGCTAAATCATCAGAAACTGTTTGTGTCACAGGATTATCAAAATTAAACTCAACTTGCAAAATATGGTCTTTGCTTTTGTTATTCCAATTTAAATTAAACTCAATAAAATCATTTTGATTTTGTAGAACAACATCTAAATTTAAAATATGTTTTTTAACTTTTTTGGAACGTCCTGTATCATTTGAAAACTCTGGTATAAAAATTTCAAAAGTAAGCTCTAAAATTGATTGTATATGTCCTTTTTGTTTAATCTTAGAACACAATAATTTTGAATTTATCGGCTTATCATTTTTTAAAGCACCAAAATTATAACTGTCACCGATATCAGCTCTATCAATAAAATTAATAAAATTCTTATAAGTTTTATTTTTTAACTTATCTTTTAAGCACAATACGCCATTTTGAACCTCAAGAGAAATTTTAGTATTTTCAATATGGTTATTAGAAATTTCAAGTTGAGACTTTTTATTTAAATTATTATTATCAATTTTTTGAATAGAGAAAGGTTTTATATCTTTTAAATCAACTAAATATTCATATAAATTTGTATAATCCTCAGTTATAGGAATTTGATTGATGTCGTAAACCTTATTCAAAGGAAAACCTTTTTGTGTGCTTATAAGTTGAGCATTATAAAACTTATCTAACTTTTTATCTGTTTTAATTTTTAATGCACCACTAAAAGCAAAATTTGAAAGATTTATAACTGAAAGAGAATTGTTTGAATACAAATTTCTTCTTATAGAATTCAAAACAGCATTAGAGGCCTCTGAGACCTTTTTAAAGCGCATTTTGTTTTCTTTATGAACATTATCAACACTACAGCCATAAATACTGTCATGAGGATGATTTTTAATTAATAGTTTATAAATATAATCAATCTCATTTTGATAATTATTCTTTTTATCCAATAAAGAACAAAAAGCCTGTAAAGGCTGAATAAAACGAGATAATTGCCACTGATAAATTGAATTTTGTTGTTTTAAATCAATTCTCGAAGAATATACACCAGGCAAGATAAAATTGCGTTTTGTATCTCTAAACTCAGTATTTATATTTTTCTTATAATTGTTGTTTACTTTTTCTAAGTATTCAAAAGGAGTAGACAGAATAATCTCATAATCATCCAAATATTTTGAAACTTCTTTAATTTGATTTTTTATATCAGAAGCGGCAGCAAGATGATCAGCTCCCAATGGCAACAAGATAAAGTCAGAAGAATACTTAGAAATTCTATCAAGTGTTCTTTTCAACATTGCAGCCTTTTTTTCATAAGAAACAGGAGCACTAAAATAATCATGAAAATATCCTTCAATGAGATAAGTTGATTTAAGCCCCCTAAATAAAAATTCAGATTCTAACTCACCTAGTCCTCTCCAAAATACAGCGTATTTAATATCAAAATATTTAACAATTTGAGGAATATAACAACTATGACCAAAAGTATCAGCGTGATAAGCAATAAAATCATTGCACCCAAAATCATTAGAATATTTTATACCCAACTGTAAATTTTTAATTAATGACTCAGCATCAACAAGAAAACTATCAGTTGAACAAAAATACGGCCCAATAAAAAGTTTTTTATCGGCTATTAATTTTCTTACAACACTTTCAGATTGTGGTTTGATTTCCAAATAATCTTCCAAAGCCACGGTTTGACCATCAAAATAAAAAGTCTCAAGTTCATTGCTAAGCAACTTATTTATGACATCATCAAAAACCTCAACTAATCTGAGTCTAAACTCTTCAAATTCTCTGTACCACTCTCTATCCCAGTGTGTATGTACGTACGCAAAAACTTTCTTTTTCATAATCCAATATTAATGTATATATTTATTTGTGCAAAAAAATTAAACAAAGTTTACCAAGTTTTACATCAATGTAATTTAAAATATAATGTTGTCATGAAAAAAGCATTAACAATAGCAATACTTTTAGCTATATTTTTTGTCGTCGCATTCTTTTCTTTAAACAAACCCAAAACACACAAAGTTTTGAGAGTGCTGAGCTGCACAGAGTTTTATGTTGACTTTAACGACAACGAAATATCTGACACAAACGAACTTGTTCAGCTTAAACAATATGATACAGAACCACAAAATTATAGCCAAGCAGATATATTAAAACTCAACTATCTTGGCAAAAATTTTGCTAATCAAAAACTGCTAAATAAAAATGTAGAAATAATCAAAAACGAAAAAACAAGTGTATTAATCGAAAATTCAAACGTAGATTATACAAAACTCTTGGAAAATGAAGGTTACGTAGTAACAGAAGCAAATAAAAAAACTGTTTCTAAAAATATAAAATATGCAACTACACTCAACCTTGTAAGCTATAACTCAAAAAGTAACAAATACCACAAACTCGACTGCAAATACGCAGCTAACTCGCCAAATATAGAAATAATTCCACAAAAACAATTACCAAAATCAGCACAGCCCTGCAAAAACTGTTTTAAAGACAAAGAAAATACATCAATAAAAACGCAAAATTACAAAGAAAAAACAAAATACCCTCGTGAAGTTTACGAAAAATACGCCCCAATATACAAAGACAATTATATTGAACTGTACATAACTGATTTTACAAAATACTATTATCCATCAACAAAATGCCTTACCACAGCTTGCAAATCACTATTGAATGAAATAAACAACGCTGAACAATCCATTGATTTTGCAATATATGGCATAGACAGACAACCTGAAATAACAAAAGCTATTTTGAATGCACAAAAAAGAGGAGTAAAAATCAGGTTTGTGTACGATACAAACAAAAACGGATCAACTATTTATAAAGAAACAATCGAATTAGCACAAAAAATCAAAACCAATAAAAAAGACATTGATTACGCAGACTCCATATTGCAAGAAGAAACAAAATCAATCAAAGACGCAATTATGCATAACAAATTTTTTATATTTGACAATAAAAAAGTATGGACTGGCTCTGCGAACATTACATACACGGATTTATCAGGGTTTAATGCAAATTCTGCAGTACTAATAAAATCAGAAATTATAGCAAAAATATTTCTCAAAGAATTTGAGCAAATGTACAACGGGAAATTCCATTCATATAAAAACAAAACTACTGAGAACACAACCACTTTGGGGAAATCTAAAATATCAGTATACTTTTCACCTCAAGATAAAATAATAACAAAGCAAGTTATATCCCTGATTAATGATGCACATAAGTATGTTTACATCCCTGTTTTTGTAATAACACACAAAGGATTTAATACGGCACTAATTAACGCAAAAAGCAGAGGCGTCGACATAAAAATCATAGTTGACGCAACATCTGCCAGTCAAAAATATTCGTCTGTAAAATTTTTGAGAGAAAATAAAATACCTGTAAAAGTTGAAAACCGAGCGGGCAAAATGCATATGAAATCAATAATAATTGATGATAAGTATTCAATAATAGGTTCTATGAACTTTACCAAAAGCGGAGAACAATATAACGATGAAAACATTTTAATAATCGAAAATCATCAACTAGCGCAATCATTCAAAAAAGAATTTTTACATTTTTGGACCTCTATCCCTGAAAAATGGTTACACAAAAATCCTGGAGCAGAATCACATAATTCTATCAATTCTTGCTATGACGGAGTTGATAATGATTTTGACGAAAAAACAGACATGATGGATGACTCTTGTAATTTCAAATTAAGAAAACAAAATCTCCCCACAAATACTAATCAATTAACTAATGTTAAAGATTAGTCATAATTATGATTTATTGTAAAATATAAGTATGTTTAAAAAATTTTTACTAATAATTTTTATATTCATAATCAACATTTTTAATTGGGCAGGAGCAACAGAGGTTTACAAAATTAATTCAGTTAACTTTGACAACTCTGACAATGTCGTTTTTCTTGGTTCTTCATCAAATGTTCAATACATAAATGTAAAATCAATGAAACTGTCAAATCCAGACAGGATCTGTTTTGATATCGAAAATGCAGTATTAACAAGGCCCAACACAAGTTGGACTTTTAAAAACAGTGACATAAAACAATTTAAAATTTCACAATTTACAACAAATCCAAATGTGGTAAGAGTTGTTATAACATACAATAAAAACTTTAATGTTAACAAACTCAGACTACATCGGGTAGATAACAATATAATAATTTCATACAACAAACATCTTTTCACCCAAAGTGACCTGAGAAGTGTTTATAATGACGAAAAATCTACAGAAAATTACTATGAATATACAACATTCATAGAAGATGAAAAAAATACACCAACTGCACCGGCAAATAGTAATATTAGAACGCCAGAAGCAATAGCTGTACAAAAAGCATTTAATTCAAAAGGAGAACTGATAAAACCGGATGCCTCAAAGATAGAAATAAAAGAACAGCCAATCTCAAAGTTAAAATCAGCATTTTATGTAAATAGAATAGATGTAAAACGTGGCAACGCTCTTATAAGAGGTATCGGCTCTATTTCGATAGAAAAGCCTTTTGTTATGACAAATCCAGACAGACTCGTTTTTGATTTGCCAAACACATATGTAGCACAAGGAATTAGAAACCAAGAATATGTACTTTCTGATAGCGAAACAATAAAAATAGGTCAATTCGAACCAACAAAGGCGAGAATTGTAGTCACAACAACAGAACCTGATAAATACAGACCTATCTATTCATATGATTCTCAAAGTATATTTTTAGCCCACGATGCAAGAATACTAGGGCTCAAGCTTTATGACAAAACATCAGCAATATATACATATAGCGCAAAAAAAATTGATGACACAAAAGATGCTTTGCAATTTACATTCACTGAGCCAATAATCCACTCAATTAAAAAATTTGATAACAGGGTAGAAGTAAATCTATACAACTGCTCAGGCTTTAATCACGAAGCTTATAAAAAGAATCTTAATTCCGAAGTGTTAGCAAAGTTAAGAACAGAAGCTCTTCCAACATATGGAATAAAGCTAATAATACCTATTGGAAAAACATCACAAATTAATTTTAAACAAAGCTTTGATAACAAACGACTTGCTTTGGTTATAGAAACACCAAAAGACACAGCTATAAACAAGCCAGGGCCGTTATTTATAAAACGGAATCCTAACGTAAAAACAATAGTTATCGATGCCGGACACGGTGGAACAGATGTAGGTGCAACAAGAGAAGGTATCTATGAAAAAGACATAACTTTGGATATGTCAAAACGATTAGAAAAAATTCTGGATAAAAAAGGCTACAATGTCTTGATGATTAGAGATAAAGATACATATGTATCACTACAAGACAGAGTGAAATACACAGAAGACAACGGTGGAGATTTATTCGTCAGCATTCACGTTAACTCAAGCGTTACTCCTGAAGGCGTTGGTTTGGAAACGCATTACTTCACTCCACAGTCATACGAATTTGCACAAATTGTACACAAAGAGTTTGCAAACGCAATAAAATCAAAAGATAGAGGATTGTTTAAGTCTAGATTTTATGTTATTAAAAATACAACCTGCCCTTCTATCCTTGTAGAAACAGGGTTCATCTCAAATCCTGAAGAAAGACAGGAACTTATGACTTCAGAAAGAAGACAAAAAACAGCTGAAGCAATAGCTAAAGGAATACAGAAATATTTGGGTAAAGATTAATGGAAGGTTTTGAAAACAAAAATAGAGATTATGCTATTGGAGTAATGGATTCCGGAGTTGGAGGTTTAACCGTTTTAAAGCAGCTTCTTAACGTTATGCCGGAAGAAAGCTATATCTATTTTGGAGATACTCAAAATTTGCCATATGGAAGCAAATCAAAAGACGAGCTTATAAAAATCGTTAAAGAAATTTTTGAATTTTTTGAAACTCAAAATGTAAAAGCAGTAGTATTAGCTTGCAATACTACTTCTGCAACAGCGTATGAAGAATTAAAAGACAAATACTCATTTAAAATCTACCCTCTCATACAAAGTGTAGCAAAATGTATTGCCAAAGATAAAAGCATAGAACGACTTGGAGTTATGGCAACAGAAGCTACTGTTAAAACCCAAACATACTCTAAAGAATTTAAGAAAAACAATCCAAACATAAAAATCATAGAACAAGCTTGTCCGCTATGGGTACCAATAGTAGAAAAAACACTTACCCAATATGATGAAAAGCAAGTTATGACAGATTATTTAAAAAATATCATTGCTTTCAATCCGCAAAAAGTTATACTCGGATGCACACATTATCCATATTTGATTGATACAATATCAAAATACGCAAAAAGAGAACTTTTCATAAACCCTGCAAAAATATTTGCAGAGTATATTAAAGAAGACTTAACATTAAATGAAATGAGAACAACAAAAGAACAAAGTTCTGTTCATTACTGCGCAAGCTCTGATCCTGAACATTTTAAGCACAATGCGCAGATGTTTTTACAAATAGAAGAAGAACCTGAACTTGTCGAATTATAAACTTTTGTTAAGAACAGGCAATTATGGAAGAGAAAAATACTTTATTAAAGTATGAAAGCTCTCTCTTCTTATTTAAATTTTAAGACCCGATAGGGTCTTTTTTTTATGCAAAAATATCAGCTAAAAGCTCATTATATACATCAATAGTTATATGACAAATAGCAAGTCTTCTGTCAACAAGGCTTTTAATTGTAGCTTCAAAGCATTTAAACATTGATTTATTAAGACCATTTTCTTGCTTAAGCAACTCAAGACACTCATTACGAAAAGCTAACTCTCTTGTTCTTGCTTCAATTTTATCAGCAAGAAAAATAACTTTTTCAAAATCAGACATTTTACATCTGCCAAGTGTGTGCCATCTTATCGCATCTAAAATCTCAGAATCAGAAACATTAAACTGAGTTTTGGCAAGGTAAGCACTTACAGGAGCATGCAAAGTTTTATAATTAAGCAACTCACACTCTTGAACTTCTGGAATATGTTCTTTGATTATTTCAAGCAATTTTTCATTAGAAAAACATTTTGCAGCATCATGTAAAAGCCCTGCAATTCTTGCTTTTTCAACGTCCATATCAAACATTTCCGCAAGCTCAACAGCAGCTTCCATAACACCTAAAGAATGGATATATCTTTCTTCAACAAGATTATCTTTCAGCCAGTTTTGAATATCCTCAATTTTAATATCTGTATAAACCATATTTATCAATGTACTTTTCTACCTCTTTCGGAACCAGTGTTTTGATAGGAATACTGTTTGTTATATTATTCCTAATCTGAGTTGATGAAATGTCATAAAAAGGCATATTCATCATTTTGTAATTATATCCCTTTTCTTTAAGATTTTGCAAACAGATTTTATCTTGCTCAAGTTGCTTTTCATCCTCTCTTACAAAGAGTATAAACTCAAGCATATCTTTTAATTTATCAGACTCATACCAAGTTTCGATATTTTTAAAAGCATCAGTTCCGATAATAAAATTTATTTTACCCTCTACATCATATATATCGTAGAGCTCCTTAACTGTAAGATAAGTATAAGACTTTCCACCACGCAAATATTCAATATCAGAAACTTCCAAGTATTCTTTATCTTGAACAGCCAATTCTGCCATCTGCAAACGATGATATGCTAAATCTCTATCAAGAGTTTTGTGAGGAGGATTTGCAGCAGGAATCACAAGAATCCTATCAAACTTAAACTGTTTTTTTGCGTACTCACAGACCTTAAGATGCGCATTATGAATAGGATTAAACGTACCTTGAAAAAGGCATAACTTCATAAAAAACTCCCATTTATCTTGAAGGAATAATATCTTTGTAGTGCACTTCTTCAACAAGAGAAAGAATTTTATTCACAAAATCCTTATAGGCAGCTCTGTCAGCCTCACCGGAAAGAATAATATCTGCATTCGAAGCAGTCGGATGTATATGGATTTTGGCCTTTGATGAAGCATTTTCATAAACTTCATCAGCAGAATCACCCAAACCTCTTGCCTGAGCTCTTTCATAGAATCTTGTTTTTTGTACATCATGCGATACATCAACATAAATCTTAAAATCAAATGCATCAACAACTTTTTCTGTTAAAGTAAAAAGACCTTCTGAAATTATGATCTTTGATGGTTCTGCCTTTGTAACATTGTCACGTCTTATTGCAGTACCAGACATATCATACTTAGGAAGATAGACCGTATCGCCAAATAAAAGCTGTTTGATATGTTTTTTCATCAATTCTAACTCAAGAGCTTCAGGAACATCTAAATCATAGTGTTTTGCAAATTCAGCAAAACTACCAGCTGCCTTAACCATCTCTGAGCGGTCGTAATAATAGTCATCAGTATTTAATCTTGTGATAACATTATCAATACAATACTCATCAGCAAAGGCCTGAATTGTATTAATTATGTCATAGGCTATAGTTGATTTACCGCTTGCAGTTTCACCGGCAATACCTATTGAGCAGGCTCTTGTTTTACAGCCCGATAAAAACAAAGCCATCTTATAGACGGCATTATTGCTTACTTTTTTAAATATAGAATCAGATGAATTAACTTCATCAAAGAAAATTTTATTGAGTCTTTTTTCTATATATTGAAGAAGAACTTTATTTTGCGCTACTGGAGCCAAAGGCAATTGCGTTTTTTGGGGAGAAGATATGAATTCTTGTGTAATTGTGTTTTGCAATTTTGAATTCCTTTACTTTGTGTTGGTAAAATAAAAACCGAACAAAAAATTTTTTGCCGGCTTTTTGTGTAATCTATCAAACTTTCTTAACAATATTATTTTTATCATCAACCATTACAATCGAAGGATTAAACTTGGCTTTTTCTTCCAACGTCATCATCGCATAAGCTACGATGATTACCTTGTCCCCGACCGCAACTTTTCTTGCTGCTGCACCGTTAAGACATATATCTCGGTTACCTCGCTTACCTTTTATAACATAGGTTTGAAAACGTTCTCCGTTATTAACATCAAGGATATCTACTTTCATTCCTTCTAAAAGATTTGCGGCTTCCATCAACTCTTGATCAATGGTAATT
>CALVEI010000069.1 GCA_944326515.1 Candidatus Gastranaerophilales bacterium
TGTGATTGTGTTTTCACCAGCTTGGTCAACTTTTGTAAGTGTATAGGCGTGATTATCCTGAGGAACAGGGGCATTGTTTGCTAACACAGGTGCGATAACCAAAAACGACAAAGCTAAACTTATTACTGCAGTTTTGGCATAATGAATTAACTTTTGAGATTCTTCACTTTCGCTCAGAATAACGTTAGAGAGTTGTTTTATTAGGCTTTCAACGCCCCCCCCCCCCGATTTTGAAATCGTTGTGGGACAAGGCTTTTAACCATTTCACATCTTTTATCTTCTTTGGCATATCTTTTGGTCCTCGTACTTTCACACCTATATTCTTAATTCCCATTTTTTATATTTTTAAACCAAATTTTGTAAAAATTTATCATTTCTTTACATGATTTTTTCAATCTATAACCTACACTACTAATTATTATGCTTTTGTAGTTGTTTAGAGCCGACATCTTATGTATAATCAAACAATAAAGACAACAAGGGATGAGGATATGAGTAACAAAACTATTGCAGAAGCATTGATTAAAGCACAACAATTTGAAGACGAAGACAAATTTGAACAAGCATACGAGTGCTACAAATATGCTCTAAATATTAACCCTAACGATACAGATGTTTTACAAAAAGCGGCGACAGCGGCTCAAATGTTACAAAACAATGTAGATGCGGTTAACTATTGGAACCAATATATGCAATTAAAACCAGAAGATCCTCTATCTTATAACCAGCTTTTAGACTTGTATTTTCACGACAACAAGTATGAATATTACATGACAAGAGCCAAGTTAAAGACATTAGAAGGAAGACTTCCTCAAGCTACTGATGACTACAAAAAAGCAATATCAAACACATCAGAAGACAAGGAAATAATTGCATCAAGATATCTTTTGGCTCAAACATACGAAATAATAAACAAGCCATTACAGGCAATAGATGAATATTTAAAGATTCTTGACCACGATAAAAATGAAGCTGTTTATCTTTCACTTGCAAACTTATACTATGCAGAAGATAAATCAGCAGCATTAGATATCCTACAACAAGCAGTAAAAGATTACCCTGACAGTGAAGCAATAAAAGAATCTTTGTGTAAAATTTACCTTGCTTTAGGGGATTATGAAAAAGCAGAAACTTACGCTGTAAGCATTTTTAACAGAATAAAAGCAATGTTAATGCAAGAAAAAAACGAAGCCGCATTTGATTTGTTAGAAAGTCTTTCAAACAAAGACAAACAAGATATAAGTTATCCGGCATTAATGGCAGAATACTATTATAACGTTGATGACAATGACAATGCATTGATTTGGATCGATTCATTAGAAAAGAGAAACCCAGACAGTCCACTACCAAGCCAAATGAGAGCTCTTGTTTTTGAAAAGACAAACAATGATTTCAATGCTCACTTTAACTGGGGTAAGTATTACATCAAAAAAGGTCAATACGACTTAGCACTTGATGAATATTTAAACGCTTACAACGAAAACCCTCAAAACACAGAAATAATAAAAGAGTTAATAAACTTATATTCCGTTTTAGACGACAAATTTGCCTGCGCAGAATTTTGTGAAAAACTCGTAGCAATCGAAAAAGAAGACATTGCCACAATAAAAAGACTTATAAAATTCTACGAAGAACAAGGCTACGAAGACAAAGTCATGGAATATCTATTTGCATTAGCAGAAATAAATACTAAAGACTATGCAACATTCCTACAGCTTGCTAAACATGCCGAAAAAAACAGAAGAATTGATGAAGCAATCGAATATTATCAAAAATATCTAAAATTTGCCCCAAATTCTGATGAAAAAGAGGAAATCAAGAAAAAAGTTGACCTACTAGCAACAGGTGAAATGGGGCAAGACGAGGGATTTTTAGACAAAATCCTTGGATTTTTCTCTAAAAAATAAAAAAAAAGCTTGAAATAAAAAATTCCGCATGTATAATAAATTATACAAACGGAAGGGCGTTTAGCTCAGTTACTAGGTGAGGAATTACCTCACAATTATAAATAAAGCTTCCTCTGGGAAGCGCAACAAAAACAGAATATATGATGCGGGCGTTTAGCTCAGTTGGTAGAGCGCTTCCCTTACAAGGAAGATGTCGGGAGTTCGAGCCTCTCAACGCCCACCATATAAACCACTCTAACGAGTGGTTTTTTTATTGCGTTTCGAGCCTGCGCCTCTGCTGGCTTACTTAAAAATCAGGACTTTCGTCCGATTTTTCTACATAATCTGCGCTTACTTTATTCGTACGGCTCATTTCTTCGCCTACGACTTAAGTATCAACGCCCACCATTTAAAATGGAGACGCACAAGCGTCTTTTTTTTGCATTATTTTCTATATTATTTAAGTTTCTAAGTCTCCCCTCTGCTGCCACATTTTAAATCTTTTTAATAATTTGAAACAACATACACCTTTACATTTATGTAATATGTCAAAACAATGAAGAAAATATAATATCTCTAAGAATAGAATAGGGATATAAGTAATGAAAAAATTATTAGTTATCACAGTTGTAATGATAGTTACAGCAGGAGCCGGTTTTACTTTAATGCACGACATAAAACACCAAAGAGGTTGTTGTTCACACCATGGTGGAGTGTGCGGATGTTCACACGGACGTGCTGTATGCTGTGATGGTAGCTATAGTCCATCTTGCGGTTGCTACTAATGAATAAAAGAATCATATATGTATTATTTAGTTTATTAATAACAACCTCAATAGCTGATGCTCATTTATATAAAGAAAAAGAGTATCAAAAACACTGGTGCAGCTTGAATAATGGTCAAACAGAAGTAATTTTGCAAGACAATACAAGAATAGACTGCCTAACTAAAGACTACGCTATCGAATTTGACTTTGCAAACAAATGGGCAGAATCAATAGGTCAGTCACTTTATTATGCCGCCTGCACTGACAAAAAAGCAGGCATAGTTTTGATAATGGAAAATAAACAAAAAGATTTAAAATACCTAAAAAGACTAAAAACAATATCCGAAAAGTACAATATACAAGTCTGGACAATATCTCCAACAGAAATGCCAACATACAGTAATTGCCGTAATTGTAGGCAATAATAAAAGCTGCAAAAAAACTAATTGTTACAAAAAGTTAACAAAACATGAAAAAAATAGGCAATTATTGAATGTAAAATGTTTTTATTTAGATACGAGGAATTAATTACTAAACACGAGAGGATACCAACAATGGGTTATGCAATTTTCACAGCAAGAAAATTGATGTTGACCAACCGCGTTAACCAAATTCAAATGAGGATAATGCAGTTGAGCCAACAACAACAAACCTTATCCGACAATGCCGGACGGTTGGAACGCGCTATGGCCAATACGCGCAACCTCTTTTCTAATATTGGTAATGCGTTCCAAATGGGTCTTACAATGCAGCAACAAGCAATGAACGCAAGTCTTATGAAGTCAATTCAAGACAGTGGTGGAGACATGAATAATACAGCTGTCCAAAATGCACTTGCGTCAATGGGTAGTATGCTCAATGGTGGTGCAAACTTTATGAGCACACCAATGGGACTCGGTCTGACATTAATGAATCAATCCATCGAGGCTATGAATGAAAGCAAGATGAGACAAATAAAGGAAATGGAAAACCAAATCGAACTGGAAAGAAAGTCTCTGGAAACACAACTGGCAGCAGCGCAAAAAGAACTGGAAAGCGTCGAAAAAGCCGAAGAAAAAGCAATCGACAGAGCTGCACCGAAGTTCGCATAAGAATTTTGATAATCACAAATACACCAAAAATAAAGCCAAATTCACTAAAAATGAATTTGGCTTTCTACTTTTTTAAAGAAATTTTATTTAAAATATTTTTTATTAACCAACTCATCAGGCATAAATTGCTGTTTATAATCAGGATTATCGTGTGTATAAACGTACCCTTTGCCAAAACCATAATTCTTAGCATCTTTATAATGAGCATCCCTTAAATGCATTGGTGGAGGATAATCAAGCCCTGAAACTATGTCGGAAAGAGCCTCATCTATAGCACAAATTGCAGAATTAGACTTAGGCGCATCACAAATATATGCAACAGCAAGTGCCAAAGGAATTCTTCCCTCTGGTAATCCTAATAATTCAACAGACTTATACGCATTAACTGCGATATTTAATGCATTAGGATCAGCTAGCCCCACATCCTCTGCTGCACATACAATCATTCTACGAGCAATAAATCTTGGGTCTTCTCCCCCTGCTATCATTTTTGCTAACCAATATATAGCAGCGTTCTTATCTGAGCCCCTCATACTTTTTTGAAAGGCCGATGCCATATCATAATGTTCTTGTCTTGAATATTTGATAGTTTTTTCTTGTGCTAAACTTTCCAAAATTTCAATAGATAAACATCTCTTATTCTCTTTATATTCAGCAGCAAAATAAGAATTTTCGACAAGGTTCAAAGCAAGTCTGGCATCACCGCCTGAATATTTAACAATAAAATCAATAACCTGTTGTTTTAAAACAATAACTCCATGCTTGTCAGAAAGATACTTAAAACCTTTTTCTACTATAGAATACAAATTATCTGCATCTATCGGTTGTAGCATCAAAACTTGAACCCGAGATATCAAAGCTGGAACAACTTGAAAAGAAGGGTTTTCTGTCGTTGAGCCAATAAGATAAAAGGTCCCATTTTCTAAATACGGAAGCAATGCATCTTGCTGAGTTTTACTATAACGATGTATTTCATCAATAAAAAGAATAGTTTTTTTATTGTATCGTAAATTCTCCTTAGCCTTTTCAACACAATCCTTTATATCTTTTATACCGGAACTTACTGCACTAAGTTCAATAAATTCACTATTAGTATTTGTTGCAATCAATCTAGCCAGAGTAGTTTTCCCACAACCAGGCGGCCCCCAAAAAATACACGAAAACAAACGTCCAGAACGTAGCAAATTAATAAATGCCGCATTTTTACCAACTATTTGGTTCTGCCCTAGATATTCATCCAACGTTTTTGGACGTAATATTTCAGCAAGAGGTATCTGCTTATTAGTGTTTTCTAAAGTATCAAATAAATTCATAAATACATGATAAATTGGAAGAAAATCAAAGTCAAAATTATGACACAGCTAAAAATTTAGTTATAATAGTTAATATGAAAAAGAAATTATTACCGATAATATTTTTTCTTACAAGTGCAATAATTTGTTCAGGTAGCGGTTACAAAGGCTCTCTGCCAGATATAAGCACACCTTTTGAATACAAAAGAAATACAACTGGAGAATCACACAAAATCTTTAACACTATAGACGAGTTTGACCATCCTGCACAATTCAAAAAAATTCCAAGAGAAAACCCAACTTACATAGACATAATTCTAAAAAAAGATAAATCATCTCCATACATTAATGACCTCAATGATGTTATACCTTTGCTTGAAAAATTACAAAAATGCATCCAAAACAATGGAAGCATACAAAAATTCAATGCAATAGCTAGTTCAATAATAGACCACGCAGATTACATATCTCAAAAATACGCTGACAAACCAGAAAAATACTATATATCATATGCAAAGTTGCAAAATATAGCAGCACAGGCACGTTCTGTAGCAACATTAAGATGCGAGTCTCAAGTTTATATAAAATACCTTGCTACACAAGGAGACGGACAAATATACAGCAAAGAGAGTATCCAAACACAAATAGATCTGCTAGAAAAAGAACTTGATAACACAATCAAAATTCTAAAAGATTCAACATAGCCAATGCGCATAATTAACTGTCTGATGTAAACGATCTCATTTCAATTTAGCTTGATAAAGTTAACGCATATCAGACAGGGGATTATCATGCATAGAAAGTCTATATTAATTTTATTAGCAGCACTATTAATTGGAACAACGCCAGCACATGCTTATAAGGTAAAAACCTTTCAACCATTAACAATTAATCCACTTGCTGTGCCATATAATCCATATCTAACCCCGGGAGTTAATGAAAATTACCCTAAAATAACCCAAATAGAGTACGCATTATTCAAAAGAAGCTACGAAAAGCAAAATATTTATACAAGATTATCAAGAATTGAAAGAAAGTTATTCAAAAGAAATTACAATAATCTTCCGTTAGCATCAAGAATGGATAATATTACCAAAAACATTGACAGTGGCGTAATGTGTAACATCTCAAATAAAGACTTAATAAAACTGGAAAAAAAAGTTTTAGGCCAAACATACGAAGGAGATGACACAGAATCTAGAATAACAAGAATGGAAAAAGAAATGTTAGGAGCAATGCAAGATGGAGACTTAAATACAAGATTAGAAACAATAACAAAAGCATCAAAACACTACAATTCTTATCCAGAAATTGTACAAAGCCAAACAGTATATCCTCGCCAAAATTATTATCAATGCGCACCTATGGGATATTATTCGCCAAGTAACTACGGATACTGGAACACAAGAACAAATCAAACTGGTATAGGTAGCTTTTTCAGAAATTTAATCGGTTCAGCTTTTAATGGGTACGGTGGAGGTACTATGACAGGATTTACTCCTCCTATATATGACCCTTACAGCAACTTTGACCCTGGAATGGGCATAAGAAATGAGTATAGAAGCAATACAAGAAGCTATCTAGATAACAGAAACTATGGAACAGGCTCTAGTGTGAGAATTTTAGACTAATAATAAAAAATCTGATATAATTACTACCTGAGAGTATATTCAGGAGATTAATATGGCTAAAGAATGCAGTTTTGACGTAGTATCCGAGTTCGACAAACAAGAACTTGTGAATGCTGTTGACCAAGCAAAAAGAGAATTAACTTCAAGATTTGATTTAAAAAACACTAATTCAGACATAGAATTAGAAGCAGACAAATGCATCACTATTACAACAAGCGATGACATGAAGCTCCGCAATATTTTAGACATCTTACAAACAAAACTTGTAAAAAGAAATATCAACATAAAAATACTTGATCCTCAGCCTGTTGAAAATGCGTTGGGAGGAAATGTGCGACAAGTGTTTAATCTAAAGAAAGGTCTTTCTACAGAACTTGCTAAAAAAATCACAGCAGACATTAAAAACTCAAAATTGAAAGTTCAAGCTTCAATCCAAGGCGATCAAGTCAGAGTATCAGGGAAAAGCAAAGACGATCTTCAAGATGTTATAAGACTTTTAAAAGAAAAAGAAGATTCTTATGACGTACCGTTGCAATTCCAAAACTACAGATAAAACCATTTGTTAAATTATGTTGCATTATGACATACTTATAGCAAAAAAAATACTGTACAAACTTTATGCAATTGTTGCAAGTAACTATATTATTAAAATTCGTTAAAAAATTTTTGTAATGGATTGAAAAAGATTAGTACTTATGCGACAGTACATATGGGCAGGAAAGTATGTTAATAAATCAACAACCGAACATTATACAAAGCGAGCGATTTAGTCACAAACGCAAGTCAATTGTGACGAAGGAAAAGCTTTCAAAAAATAATTACCAGAAAACGCCTTTAATGAGAGAGTCAGATGATGTATCCTTTAAAGGCGTTTCTTTTAAAGGCTCTTATGCAGACAAGGTAAAAAAATCATTTGCCTTCTTTAATGAGCATCAATACAACCTAGAAGAAAATTTAAGGCTGCTAAAAAAATACATTGGTAAAGCACCAATTGAACTTGAGTCGAATACCGATAAATGGCAAGCAATAAAAAAACACATAATAAAATCGCATGAAGATTCTACCGTTGTTATAAAAGAAAAAAATTGGACAAGACAGCTTTTAGACGCAATGGGTGCACCAATTACAGAGCTACCATTTCGAGTAATAAAGTCATTACAAACATCTTTTTTCAGCAAAAATGCCAAAAAAGCTGCTGAAGAAAGTCAAAATTTTATACAAAAAAAGGTTAACACCATTGATAATGCTGATATTGTAAACTCTTTCATTGGTTACATGGAATCAGCTCAAAAATACAAACATGACACAGACAAAGTTCGTTCATCAGGTTTGATGTCAAACGCATTAAAAATGTTTGATGCGAAATCAGGCAACTACAACGCTGTTCATGAAAGAGCACTTACAAGAATTGTGACAGGCTTCATTCCTGCTTACTTCTTAGCAAATGATGCTTATAACTTATCAAGAATATGTGATGATGACCCGCAAAAAGCAGAACAAGAAAGAAAACTACGTTTCAACCAAGAAACAAAACGTGTACTTTCAAACGCATATCTGCAATTAATTACTTTAGGCGCACTTTCTAAGTGGATTAACAAAAGTAAAGCAACTTTTGTTGGTGTAACAGCGCTAAGTGTTCTTATTACAGAAGCGTTTTCAAGATTATCTAATGGCAAAAAGCTTCATATGATTAATAAAGAAGAAGCCATAGAGATGAATATCAAAGAAGGCATTCTTCCAAAAGATTACAAACCAACAGAAGAAAAACAACAACCTGTAAAAGATATAGCATTTAAAGGTTCAAAAGTATTCAGAGGCTTTGGGCTTACAGACATGCCACTTGCTCAGATGAGCACTGTTAATATGACAGGCAAGTCAGTAGATGAAAAACTTAAAGCCGTTAATGAATCAAAACCATTGCTTACATTGCCTACAATCGCAAAATGGTTTGTGGGAACAATCGCTCTAGGTTTTGGTTTAAAATACGCAAAAGGTATCAAAATAGCTAAAAATATTAAAGTTAACGACTATTTCAATGTCATAGCTAAAAAATATGACAAATTCTATAATTCCTTCACAACAATGGAATATAAGATAACTAAACAAGACTATACAAAACTAATCAACAAACTTAAAGAATATGACAACGTAGTTGCAAATTACTTTGAAGACGTTATTCAAAGACAACAAAAAGCAAATAAAGTTCAATCAATTTCCAGAGAATTTGCTCAAGTATTAGATAAAGCAGGATTAAAAGATTTTGCTCAAAAATTTGAACATCTGGCAAACGCAAAACTAAGCAGCTCCTTTAAAGATATTGCAGCAAATAATGAAGCTAAAGGCTTTATATCTGCAAGAAATAAAGAAGTTATCTCAAGAAACCTTCAAGATCTTATTGAAACGATGAAGAAAGATAACCTTGCAAATGAAGCTCAACAATTACAAGATATAATCTTAGACAATAAAGGCAAAGTTATTACTGCAAACTATAACAAAGCGAAAAAACTTATAAATGAAGTAGCAAAAGATTATTCATTCACATTCGACAACAGATTTAAAGTTGATGAAGCAACAGAAAACATCAAACTCTTTGAAAATGCAATTAAAGAGTTGAGCGCCAAAGCTCCTGAAGATGCTCAAAAATATCAATCAATCGTTGAAAAAGCTATGGATGCTGATATATTATCTCTTGGTAAAAAAGGTATCCCAGGAGTAAAAGAAGTCGCAGACTTCATAACAGAACCATTCAAGTTTATTTGGGGAACAATAACACTCCCATACAAACATATTGCAAAACCATTCTCAAAATTGATTAACCCTGATGTTAAACTTCCACAATGGCCAAAAGAAAGTGATATGGTTGCAGCAGCTGTGAAAAGAATAACCAAGCATCCATTAATCAAATTACCACCTATGTTTGGAGAACATCAAGGTATAGCCAAAATAGACTACAGCAAAGAAGATTTTGCTAAATATATGAACCTACAGTTCAACAAAGGCTTTAACACAGCAACAATGTCAAGCCTTTCAAACTCAGACCTGTCTGCATTAGCTAAAAATACATCAACTGCAGCAACAGCTTGGTTCCTTATGACAGACAACCACAACATGGTTATGCAAAAATCAAACGGTGAAAATAAAACAGCTGCTGTTCAAAAAGCTAAAGAAAGAGCTATCCAAGAGACATCAAGACAATTCTACAACGTAATGTTTATCTCATTGTTTAACAATACGTTCAGAAACCTCTACAATTCAAGCTTATTCGGTGCTCAAACGGTAAACACTGCCTCAACCCTTGTTGGTGAATACATAAACAGAAAAGCTATAGGCATGCCTGTTAAACCACAAACAAGAGATGAAATTTTAGAAAAAGAATACAAAAACGTTACTCAAAAAGGCATTAAAGGCGACTTCTTCAGATTTATGTCAAGGTTGACAGGTAAGAAAGTTCTATCACAGAGAGAGCCTCATAAAGCATCTAAATAAAAAAGAGCCGTAAGAATAACTTACGGCCCTTTTTTTATTAAACAATTTATACGTGTTTTTCGATATTTTGTGAAATTGTTGACTTTGGAACAAGCCCAACAAGTCTTTCTACAGGTTTACCATCTTTGAAAAGTAATAAAGTTGGCAATCCGCTAACAGAATAATCTTTAGCGGTTTTTAAGTTCTCATCTGTATTAAGTTTTACTACCTTAAGTTTTCCTTCGTACTCTTGAGCAACTTCATCAAGAACAGGGCCTAATTTTCTGCAAGGGCCACACCAAGGTGCCCAAAAATCTACAATAGTCAAACCTTCTGAGTTTATAACTTCTGATTCAAAAGTAGAATCATTAATATCTAATGCATTTGACATAATATCTCCTCCTTAACCACATTCTTAAATGTATAAATTAATTCTATCAAAAAGTCAATTAATAGGCTAGATATATAAAATTAATAAAAAAATATTGACTCTGAATATTCATTTGATATTATTAAGTAACGGACATAACAAAGTTAATAACGCATGCCACGTTAGCTCAGTTGGTAGAGCAAGGGACTGAAAATCCCTGTGTCCTTGGTTCGATTCCGAGACGTGGCACCACTTTTAAAAACACCTTCGGGTGTTTTTTTTATTACTCATAATCGAATCTTGGTTCTCCCCTCTCCTCTAAAGCAACATTTAGTTGCTTTCTCGTCGGCAGAGTGAGACGTGGCACCACTTTTAAAAACACCTTCGGGTGTTTTTTTATTGCATCTTGATTTTTTTAGTCGGAATTTGCTAAAAATGAAATTCCTGAACTGGCAAAAAAGTCCGATTACTGTCCGTCAATGTCTAAAACAAGACAGTGTCTCAA
>CALVEI010000070.1 GCA_944326515.1 Candidatus Gastranaerophilales bacterium
AGCAGCCCGGTAGCTCGTCAGGCTCATAACCTGAAGGTCGTAGGTTCAAATCCTGCCCCCGCAACCAAAAAGAAAAAGCCGTCCGTAAGGGCGGTTTTTTGTTTTTGCATGGCGCGGCTGATTTGAAACTACGAAAAGTAGGTTCACGCCAAGTGAAAGGCGGGCGAAGAACGCCGGTGAGCGGAGCCAAGCTCCGCGAATGAACGCGAAGGAATAAGCATTGCGAACGCAATGTCGCAGACAAATCCTATCCAAAGCAACCAAAAAGAAAAAGCCGTCCGTAAGGGCGGTTTTTTGTTTTTGCCCTCATGGGACAATGGTGGGGCATTTATCTCAAAAAATCAAAAACAACAAAAACATTCAGAAAAAAGTGACCGTAACCATAACATATTGATTTTATACTTGATAATATGTCTGGAAGAAGATATTAAAATAATAAGGTTCGTTTCTTTTTTTAATTTATATTGATGGTGTTTTGATGGCATATAGTACCTCCTTAAGAGAAGAAGAGATAAAAAATAAAGTTGCTGCTGATTATTTTAAGTCTTATGATAGCACAAAAATTATTGGTAATATTGATTTTTGTATTGCAAAAATTACGGATAAATCTGAGGGAAGACAAGGTTTATTATTTAATGACGCTGAAATAACACAATCTCTTTTGTGGGCGGAGGCTAAAAAAGGTACCAAACACGATATTTATGAATCTTTTGTACAATTAATTTTGACAATAGGTAAAGGTCGAACTTTTGAAGCGTTTTTACCTCCGGTTTTTTTGGGAGCCTTTGATGCTGAAAAAATGGCATTTATCAAATATAATGTTGTTTCTGAAATTTTTTCGCAAAATGATTTTGACTGGAAGGTTACGCCATCTAATCACGATACCAAAGAATTTAAACAACTCTATTCTTTGGTAAAAGATGAATTAGAGAGAAAATCTCAAATTTTTTATTATGATAAAAATGACTCTGAATTGAGAACATTTATTAAGAAAAACTTTGTTTTGGGACGAAGTGGTGTTTCTAATATTGCCATAACAAAAAACAATTTTACAACCGTGTATTTTAAGTGGTTACAAGATGTGAAACCTACTATTAATATTGATTGGGAAAAAGCCAAAAAACAAGGTATTATTGATGCAGATTTTTATTTGGCAGATCTATTGTCGCGCGACAATACATCCATCAAAGATAGTTTGTTTGTCTTATTGTCTCGAAATAAGTATGAGATTGTTAAAGAAAATAAAAATGAACTGGGTTTACAGCTTACTTATGATGTTTCTTTCAATGATGGACAGCGGGCTCATCGTGGCTTTTGGAGCGTATATGATCGTCCGCCACGTAAAGAGTTTTGGAACTATATTGTAGAACGACGCGATTTGTTAGTTCCTCAGGATGTCAGAGAAAGAAAAGGATCGTTTTTTACACCGCAAAAATGGGTAGAATTAAGCCAAAAGTATTTAGAAGATGTTTTAGGTGAAAATTGGCAGGATGAATATTATATTTGGGATTGTTGTGCCGGCACGGGAAATTTATTAAACGGTTTAACCAATAAATATAACATCTGGGCAAGCACTTTGGATAAAGCTGATGTCGATGTTATGAAAGATCGTATTAAGAATGGTGCTAATTTGTTAGAAGCGCATGTTTTCCAAATGGATTTTCTTAATGATAATTTTGCTGATAAATGTCCATCAGATTTGTTGGATATTATTCAAGATCCAGAAAAACGTAAAAAATTAGTAGTTTATATAAATCCTCCTTATGCAGAAGCAACAACCGCTGCAACAGTTGCCGGAACAGGTAAAAATAAAGAAAATGTTGCTATTTCTAATATTACATATGCAAAATATAAAAGCCTTATTGGTAAGGCAAGTAATGAGCTCTTCGCTCAATTTTTCATTCGCATTTATAAAGAACTATCAGGATGTATTTTAGGTGAATTTTCAAAATTAAAAATTTTGCAATCTGGAAACTTTTCAGAATTTAGAAATATTTTTCAAGCAAAGTTAGAAAAAATGTTTGTTGTTCCCGCAGACACCTTTGATAATGTTAAAGGAACATTTCCAATTGGATTTATGATTTGGAATACAAACCAAAAGGAAGTTTTTCAAAAAATAGAATCTGACGTTTATGACAAAAATGTTATTCAATTAGGAAAAAAAGCCTTTTTTGCATTAGAGGAGATGAAAAACTCACTCAATTATTGGATTAAGTTATACTCAAAAAATAATGCATGTGAAAATTTTATTGGATATATTGGTACACCTGCAAATGACTTTCAGCATTGTAGTCAGTTATATGTCTCTATTGTAGCAGGTACAGAGCATTTTAAATACCTTGGAATTTGCGATGATAATTTAATTAATGTGTGTATTTATCTTGCTGTACGTCATTGTATGGAAGCTAATTGGCTTAATGATCGAGATCAGTTTTTATATCCAAATGACGGCTGGAAAACAGACCTTGAGTTTCAATCGGATTGTTTGACTTTTACTTTGTTTCACGGACAAAACCGAATTACATCAGAAGATGGTGTTAATTATTGGATCCCTTTTACAGAAAAAGAAGTAGAGCCTTTAAATAATTTTGAAAGTCATTTTATGACAGACTATTTTAAAAAGAATAATATTGTTTTTTCTAAAGAAGCTCAAATGGTATTTGATGCAGGTAGAGAATTGTGGCGTTATTATCATAAACAGAAAAATGCCAATCCTAATGCAAGTTTTTATGATATTCGTGCTTATTTTCAAGGTCGTGATAAAAATGGCAAAATGAAGAAAGACAGCAACGATGACTTTTACATGGAATTGATTGTCAAATTGAGAAATGCTCAAAAGGAATTGGCAAAAAAAATATCCTATAAAGTTTATGAATATGGCTTTTTAAGAAGATAGTTTATATACTTACCTTTGTTAAAAAAATGGCGTTTTGAGGAAAATGGTCATTTGAAGAATGATCTAATTTGAATCATTTATAAAATATGTTACCTTATGAACCTACAATTATTATATTTTAAATAGGGCGCTTGAAAGGCGACATTTTTTGTCATGATTTGATATTATCTTTCTATTGTTGCGATTAAATAAGACTTGATTGTTTTGATTTTATAAGCTAATAAAACTCTACTTTTATAAGATTTATTAACAGTTTTGTGATCCTAACTTCTTGAAAAGACTCTAAAAATAAAAATATTTCATTATTTTACAGTGTGTTAGTTGATTTTTAATAAAATTTTTGATATAGTATAAATATAAATGAGGGAGGGCGATATGGCTAACATTTTTGATGTAGCGAAGTATATTTTGAATGAAATTGGGGAAATTTCTACAATGAAGCTTCAGAAGTTATGTTATTATTCTCAAGTCAACTCATTAAAATTAAAAGATAAAATTTTGTTTGCAGAGGATTTTGAAGCTTGGGCTAATGGTCCCGTTTGTAGAGCTTTATTTAATGTTCATAAAGGTAAATTTTCTCTGCAAGCGAAGGATATTCCTAATTCTCTATTAACTAATTTATCTGTTGAAGAGAAAAATGTGATTAATGAAACTATAGAGACATATGGAGCGTATTCAGGTGCAGAGCTTAGTGCAAAAACACATTCTGAAGATCCATGGAAAGATGCACGGAATGGTATAGAAGCGAGTAAAAACTGTAGTAAAAAAATAACCAAAGCTTCGATCAAACGATTTTATCATTAAAATAAAAATGACGAAATTTGATTGGCGCATAGATAGCAAAAATTACTTATCCAATAGGAATAGGCATGCGGATAAGTTATCTACTAAGGATTTTGTCCGATATGTAGTTGGATCTCTTGATGAATATAAGAAGCAATATACTTGGGAGCAATTAAAAGCTAAAGCCTTAAATAGATGTCATGCGTGCGTGGATCTAAATAGGAAAAAATCAGTTGCAGCCAAACGATTATTAAAACATTTTGAAAAAATTAATGAGGAACTTGGTACAGAAGAGTGCGTGGCATTAGAGTTTGATCAGATTTTTCAATTTCCAGTAAAAGGAGTTCCCAATAAACCAGAATTTCGGTGTTTTGGGTATGTATTAGATAATATTTTTTATTTAGTGTATTTAGATCCTGATCATGAGGTATATAAAGAATAATTTTGAGGGGCAATTATGGGACAATGATTTTTAAAAATGGCAAAAATAGAGAAGAAATAAAAATAAATTGATATTTGCTAACATTTTGATTTTGTTGTTCTTATTTGTTTTTATTGCTTGTCCTTTATAAGGATGCTGATTTCTCATAACCTGAAGGACGTAGGTTCACGCCAAGTGAAAGGCGGGCGAAGAACGCCGGTGAGCGGAGCCAAGCTCCGCGAATGAACGCGAAGGAATAAGCATTGCGAACGCAATGTCGCAGACAAATCCTATCCAAAGCAACCAAAAAGAAAAAGCCGTCCGTAAGGGCGGTTTTTTGTTTTTGCCCTCATACAATCCCACGATAATCCCACAGTTTCACTTATTGACATTTATGAATAGTTGTGTCATTCATAAATAACATATCATTAAGGTTATTTGTCAACCTGATATGTTTTTATATAAGGACAAATCTTATATAAAAAGAGTGGCTTTGAAGCGCAGAAAATCGGTGCAACTGCAGAACATGACGTATTTATGTTGTAATGATGGGAAACACCGTCCATCCAAAGCCACCCAAGAAAAACATTTTCCACTATTTTAAGTTTTTCGCCCTAGAAGAAAAGATAACCCAAAACTAGAAATTATATCACCTCAACGCATTACCACAAGGGCTATGTCTATCGGCTAAATTTTTTGACATCTCCTCAATTTCTATCACTTCATAAGCGCCGTCATATTCAGCACCAACCCCCTCACTCATTTTGCCGATATTTTTTACTTTCAGACGGGCAAACACCGGCTGATAACGTTGCGTTTCATTACCAATCACGGTTTGATACTCTTTTTCTAAATTTCCAGACTTATCGACCAACCAATATTCTTTACAATCTCTATTATCTTGAAAAGAGCGCACTTCATGCCCTATCCGTACAATCCCGGCTACCTGTTGCACAGAGCTCAACTCCGCCTTTGCTAAGGGCTGATGAGTTGCGTCATAACCATTAGTACAAGCCACCACCACCCCGCATAACACCAACCAAAACATTCTCATTTTCATTTGCTCCCAATTTTCAAATTTTGCCCTAATTATTTCTATAAATATGATTCTTGTCAATTTCTCTTTCTCAGCACACTAAAAAAGCTCCGGAGTTGTCACGCTCCGGAGTTTTTTAGTCTCAAATTAAGCGAATTTACAAAATAGAAATATGATTAGCCGCCGGACGCCCTTTATCATCAAAAATATCAAAAGACACTTCCTGCCCGTCTGTCAATTTTCTGATACCGGATTGTTGCAAAGCCGTAACGTGAACAAAAATATCTTTTGCAGCCGCATCAGATTGAATAAAACCATAACCTTTTTTAGTGTTAAACCACTTAACAATACCTTTATGCATAACTTTAGTTTCCTTAAATCAGTTTTAGAAAAATATTCGCGCAATAACAACTAAAAATTTATATTTTTATATATTGCATATTAACAATACATCATAGATGGCCAAATCCAAATAACCTAAATTTATAATTGTGATAACTAAAAATTAGTACACTTTGTATATATTATATTATTCGTTGAAATTTATATTTTACTAAATATTAAATAATCTCTATTAACTTAGCTCTTATGAACGAAACGAACCAAAATACGCAATGCAGCAATTTATTCGGCCTCCTCATTGGGGAATGGGACTTTACGTGGCATAATTTTGCACAAGGAAAAATAGCCCACGAAGTCAAAGGAGAATGGCTTTTCAGCCGCCTACCGCAATATCATGGGATTTATGATGTTTTTATCTGCCCTTCGCGCCAAGAAGCCGAAAAAAGCGGAATTTGCGTTCGCCCGCGCACATCCAAACGATTGTATAATCAAAAAAACAATGAGTGGAACACCTATGACGGCGATGATGACAATTTCAACCGCCTCCGCACACAATGCGCTGAAGATAAAATAATCATCTGGGATGACACAGCGCAAGACTTCCGCCTCCGCTGGACAATTAAAGATATAGAGTTACACTCTTTTTATTGGTGTTGCGAGGCCACACACGACGGCGGCCAAACTTGGAATTTAGTTGAAGAACTCCACGCCACGCGTAAACTCAAAAATTCCTCTACTCCTTTAGCATAAAAGACAAAAAAAACAAATTTTGTCTATTTACATAATCTCCAAAATAGGCTATTATCCCTACCATATAACCAATTAAATTATTTTATCATTATGAAAGAATTAAAATTTGATTCTGCCACCATGCAGATATTGCTGGAGCAGACAGCTGAGGATTTTGTTAAAAACTTTAATCAAAATTTCTACCTCAATGGTGAGGCGTTAAAGCTCTTGATGAAGTATCTCCCCTCCAAAGAGGCTTTGAGTGAATTGCTGAAGGCAGCCAAAATAACAACCTCAACATCTCGCTCAGAAATCTTCGCGGCACTGCAAACGCAGTGCTCGGAAGAAGATGCTGCTATTTTACTAGCGCAAACGGGACACATCGACTGGGTTGTCTCTCAAGGGAAAGAAAACCTGCTCATTAAAAAAGGCTTATTTCTCGATGAAATCTGCCTTTGCAAAAAAGCAAGGGGAAGCCATAATTGCGAGCTCTATAATGCAAAGCATATTGACATCTTGGTCAAAAACCAAGATTGGAAAACTCTAGCCTATTATGACGAGGCTGAAATTTTGTTCCGGTATGAGCACTATGAAGATATGCTTTACGGCGCGCAAAAATGCTATGAACTGCTCTATCATTCCAATCATAAAAATGTGATAGTAAAAAATAGCAAACAATTGCGGCAAAAAGCTCGCGGCTACTTTAATCCCTACATTTTCTTGATAACAGAAAAGGAATATACGGCGTTTGCATCAGATAATTTATGGAAACAGATTGATTATCTGTACAAAGAAAAACAAATCAGTGCACAAACTTGCTTTGAGACTTTTGCAAATATTGCCATTTGTCAAGAACAACAAGGGCAAATAAATGCCGACCTTTTAAGATATACCGTAGGCTTAATGATTAACCATAAGCTAATCTACGGTAAAACAAAGCGTTCTCAAAACGCATTGGAAGTTTGGCTTTATCACAACCTGGAAGCACTTGGAGAAAGATTTACGGCAAAGAAAATATTGAAACAACACTTCATATTTTCAAAAATGAGGCGCAGAATCAAAGCAAAAAGAACAACCATAACCTATGGCGCCATCTATGATGCCGTCTGGGGATGGTCTTAACTTCTAAATTCCTAAAAAAGAGTGTGCACAAGGCCCACTCTTTTTTGTATCTCAATAGCACTTATCGCTCAAAAACATTCTTGGCACATACCCCAAGCTGATAAGAACTTTCCGCTTTCAGGTAAGCATTCACCATCATTTGATAAACCTGAAACTCCCCATTTGATAACATATTATCATACGACACTGAGCACAAAGCCCCATACAACAAACCCCGCAAACTCTTTTCTTTTCTGAGTTTTGCTTTCAAATCATATTCTCTGTCCATCTGCTCCCACTCATCATCAAGCGGTTGCGTAAAAACCAGCCTTTCATCTGGTTTCAACAACTTCATCCGCAAGGCCATCACCTCCTGAGCCTTAACCTCATCGGCACCATACAGCCCATCACCCAAATTTTGATACCCTATCATTTCATAGTCATCTTTACGGCGATACTTTTTAGCCAGTCCTAACAAATCTTGCTGCATTTCCTTTTGCTGCCTATTTCCGGCATAAATAATAATCGGATCTTGTCGGTTGTTATAATCATCTTCGGCCGCAACTTTGTAGTTAAACACATCATATTTCAGGCAAATATCATCGAGCTTTTTAAACAAACCAATCCCAGGCTTTACATTGAGCGCATAGCGAACAACATTCTTTTCTTCCGCTCCACCCATTCCTCTATATTTATTGTAAGGAAACATCTTATAAAACCAATAAGCTCCAAACTCTCTATCACACTCTTTTTCTGGCGGAACTGACCATAATTCATCACGCACTTGTTGCAAAAAGCCATTAATTTTATCCTTCATCGGCTGTTGCCTCAAGCGCCGGCTCAATACCACCAAGGCCAAAGATAAACCTTCTCTGCTTAAAGGTTTGGCAACAACACTTGGCACATCTTTTTGCACAAAAACATAATCAAACTTTTGTTTTTCGTAAGATGCTGCAACTAAAGCCAAATAGTCCGATAATTTTTCTTCCGTATTTTTCACCAAATGATTGTTGGCCAGATAAGTATTATATCTTGCGCGCACCTCGGCCATTTCCGGCAAATATTTTTCAAACTTATCATAAACCGACATCATTTTCTCCCTACCTCATAAGAACATTATGCCGAAGTTTTCCCCCCTTTTCAAGTCTTATCAACTCCTCCATATTCAAGAGTTAAACCATATTTTAACCGATTATGAGTAACTATTTTCTCATTATAAGAATTTCATCAAGGATTTGATATGTACGTTCTGATAGCCTTTTTAACGCCGATTTTACACGCTTTGTCTTGTATTGTGGATGCGCATTTTTCTAATAATATTTTTAAGAAAGTGCCTTCACTCGTATTTTACGCCACAATCAGCAACATCATTATCATTCCGTTTTTATTTTTCTTTGGAACCCCGATTATTCCCCCTTTAGAGATTTTGGCGGTATTATTTATCATCGCTTTGATTGAAGTTTGCTATCAAATTCCTTATTATCATGCGCTCCGTAATATTGATACCTCTATTGTTGTGGCATTATTCTCTTTAGGTAAAATCACCATTCCGGTATTGGCTTATTTTATTGTAAACGAAAAACTGAACTTTACTCAATATTGCGGTTTCGGAATTATTTTACTTTCCACTTTTTTGCTCAATTTTGACATCAAGAAATTAAAAATTAATATCGCATTTTTCTTGATGTTGGTCGTCTCTCTTTTATTATCCCTGTCTTCGGTATTATCCAAATATTCTCTGCAGAGTGTTGACTTTGTAACCGTTTTATTCTGGGGTTCACTTTTTGCAACATCAATAAGTTTATCTCTTTTATTTTTACCTCAATATAGAACAGATATTATAAGCTCATTTCCGCAATATAAAAAGAGAATAAAACTCTTTTTATCTAATGAAATTCTAAACCAAGGCGGAACTTTAGCTGGAACAATAGCTTTAGCTCATTTACCTGTATTAGCCGTAAAATCAATAGGCTCATCACAGAGTATTTTTACGCTTTTGTTAGGGTTTGTGCTTTATAAAATCTTCGGAAACAGCTTCAAAGAAAACTTAACCAGACAAGAAGTTATCAAAAAGCTCATCTCATTTATTGCCATTATCATCGGCATTAATATGGTTTTGTTGTAATTTTTTATTCTCTCGTATTTTTCAATGCGAAGAAAAAGATACTATTACTCAATAAAGCCAAAACATAGGCCCATAACATCGCGTCAAACGGACTTGTCATATCCGCCACCATTCCGATTAAAAAAATAAATTATCACATTTTTAATATGTTTATTTTATTATAACAAATAAAATTAGCATGATATTACAATGGAACAATCTCAAATAGCACAGCAAAACTTAAAATTTTTACGCTACCAATTTCTCTTTTGGGGATGGTTGCCTGAAAATGTCATTTTAATTATATATTTTGGAGAATTGCTTAATTCTTACGCATTGTCCGGTGTCGTTCTTTTGTTGCGTTATTTCTTCATTTCTTTTTTTGAAATTCCTACCGGTATTATATCAGATAAGTATGGTCGGCGTTTGAGTTTGATTTTTAGTGCCTTGTGTTATTCTTTTGTAAAAATCAGTTATATTTTGGCATTCTTCTGCTATCCGTTCGTTTTTCTTATTATTTCAAGTATTTTTTATGGTTTGGCAGAGAGTTTAAGTAGTGGAACAAATAATGCCGTTGTTTATGAAAATGTAAAAAAATTAAAAGCCTTAGATAATTTTGAAGACTATTACGGAAAAATAAAAGCCTGTCATATTTTAGGATTAGCTCTTTCATCATTACTTGGTGGTTTGGTCGCCTCAATATTTTCAATGTACGCTGTTATGTGGCTATCTTTATTTGGAACATTTTTACATTTATATTTTAGTTGGCGGCTTATAGAAACCGGTTTTACACCTTCATCACGCAAAAATTTTCAGCAATTTTGGGAATCTTGCCTATATATTTGGAAAAATGGCAAACTCAACGCATTATTTATTGCAGAAGTTCTAAATAGTGCCGGAAGCCGCGGACAAGCTGATACCATGCCGATTTACTTACAAACATTAATCCCATTTTGGGCAATGGGACTTTGGAGATTTATCGGAAGAAGTGTAAATTTTTGTAGCTCTTGGTTTGTTCAGTTCTTTATCAATAGATTTGGTTTCAAAAAATGCTATATATGGTCGGTTATTTCTGCTCCGGCATCAATTTTATTTGGCTTGATATTAAATAATATCACAACACCGATTGTTTTTCTTGCTGATTTCTTTCTGCATGGCATCAAATACACAAGCATTACCAAAATTAATACAGAATGAATTTACAGACACTCAACGCGCAACTATGGAATCCATCTATTCTATGAGTTCAAATATTTTTGCTGGAATAACCGTGTTATTGATTAGCCTTGTAGCTCAATATACTTCTGCTTATTGGGCAATTTTTGCCTCTCTGATATTAAAATTAATTGCTATTCCTTATTATTTTATGATTTTAAGAAAGTGAAATTATAAAATATTATAAAAAAGCGTAAGATTGTTTTTCCAAACTAAATAAGGCACACGAAAAAAGCACCCATGAGTGGGTGCTTAAGTAAAAGGAACAACGTAAATAAGAAGTTGATGCGGTTAGAAGATCTGGC
>CALVEI010000071.1 GCA_944326515.1 Candidatus Gastranaerophilales bacterium
CATTATAGAAGACACAGGAACAAAGCCCGAAACAATTAAAGAACAGTTTGGCGAAGATGTTCTTAATCTAGTTCAAGGTGTAACAAAATTAGGCAAATATCAATTTAAATCCAAAGAAGAACGCCAGGCAGAAAATTTCAGAAGAATGTTTATAGCAATGGCTAACGATGTTAGAGTTATATTTTTAAAGCTTGCTGACAGACTACACAATATGAGAACCCTCAACTATATGGCAGCAGCAAAGCAACAAAAAATTGCAAGAGAAACATTGGATATTTTTGCCCCACTTGCTAATCGTCTTGGTATCGGAAAAATCAAAGCAGAACTTGAAGATTTGTCATTAAGGTATTTAAATCCAGAAAAATATTTTGAAATCGCACAACTAGTTGCTCTTAAAAAAGCAGAAAGAGATGCAACAATACAAGTTCTCGTTGAAAAAATAGAACAAATTCTAAAACAACATAAAATAAAGGCAACTATATCCGGTCGTTCTAAGCATTATTATTCTATATACGCAAAAATGAAACGACAAAATGTAGCATTCCACGAATTATACGATATCTCTGCAGTAAGAGTAATCGTTGACTCAATAAACGAATGCTACGAGGTTTTAGGGATAATCCACTCACAATTTAAACCTATCCCAGGAAGATTTAAAGATTACATAGCAATGCCAAAAAGCAACATGTATCGTTCTTTACACACTTCTGTTCTTGGACCAAAATCAAAACCTATTGAAGTACAAATAAGAACGCATGAAATGCACCAAGTAGCAGAATATGGTGTTGCTGCACACTGGAAATATAAAGAAAAAGGATCTCAAAAAGCTAACGCCGAAACAGATATCCAATTTTCTTGGATGAGAAAACTCGCAGAAATGGAAAAAGATGTTTCTTCAGCTAGTGAGTATGTTGAAAGCGTAAAACTAGACCTTTTCTCTGATCAAGTATTTGCATTTACCCCTATGGGAGATGTTATAGATTTGCCTAAAGACGCAACACCTGTTGATTTTGCTTTTAGAATTCACACTGATGTCGGATTTAGAATAACTGGCGCGCTTGTAAACGGAAGAATATGTCCACTTTCTACAAAGCTTCACAACGGTGACATTGTAGAAATTATGACATCAAAAACACCTGCACCAAGACTTGATTGGTTAAACTTTGTTGTGACAAAGCTTGCACAATCAAAAATTAAACAGTGGTACAAGAAAAACAAAAGAGAAGAACATATCACTCTTGGGCACAATATGCTTGAGGCTGAAATCGGCAAAGCTAAATTTGATGAACTAGTTAAAACACAAGAGCTTAGACAAATTGCAGAATCAATGAACTACTCTTGCGTTGATGATTTACTTGCCGCACTTGGTTACGGAGAAACAACAGTCAATAAGATAACAAATAGAATAAAAAAACCAACGGATGATGAACAGCCTGTTATATCACAAACCAAAACTAAAAAATCTAAAAATGACATTGTTGGTCTTGAAGGAATGTTGTATTATTTTGCAAAATGTTGCACCCCTGTTCCCGGTGAACCTATTGTAGGCGTTGTAACAAGAAGCAAGGGGGTATCAATCCATAGAGTTGATTGTGCATCTTTAGATAACGTTCCGGAAGAAAGATTAATAGATATAAAATGGGCTGACAAAGGATTAAACAAAACTTACGTCGCATCTATAAGGATAGATGTACAAGACAAAATAGGTATATTAAAAGATGTGATGATAGAATTAACAGAATGTAACACAAATATTGCATATGCAAACATCAAATCTAATCCCGCAAAAAAAATTGGCATTATAGAAATGGGCATAGAAGTTGATAACATTAACAGATTAAAAACTGTTGTTACAAAGCTACAATCAATCCCCGAAGTTATTTCTGTAAAAAGAATACAAGGCACATCAAAAAGCCAAAACAGTCAACAAACCATGCCTAAAAAGAAAAAGTGACATATCATAAAAACTACATGCTTTTAAAGAGATTGTAAATTTTTATTAAATTTACAATTAAAAAGATAAACATTTTTTGAAGAATGAATTAATATACATGTAACAAATCCCCAAATCTCCTCCCAAGATTATGAAGTATAAGCTGCAAGGCAGCTTTTTTTTTATGAAAATTTATTGTATAATATCTAAGTTCTAGTTGATAATATTTCAATGTTACAATTTTTTAATAAAAATATTTTCAACTAGCAATTTTCTGTATTATAGGCTTTTATTAAATATAAGTGAAAGTAAGATTAAACAATTGGAGTGTTAGAAATGACATCTATTCATCAGGTAGGTTGTTCACCGATAAAACCATCTTTTAAGGGAAATACCGATGTTCTTAATGCAGCAGCAGACTGGTTAGAAAACGCAGGTGCAAGAGGTTATGACGAAGACAGCTTCCATAGCCTAGAAGATGTTGCTGATAAAATGTCAGACGGTCCATTTAAAACATTTACTAAAATTGCAGCGATTGCGGCTGCGGCAGGTATTGCCGGTAAAGCAGGTTTACAAAAAGCAATTACAAAAGCTTCAAACAACGAAGCTGTAAGAACTCACGTTATGCAGCCAATGACACGTTTTGTTAATAAAAGTTTGCAAAAGTTGACAAAATTTGTAAATGAAAGCCCTTCTGTAGGTAAAAAGAGTATCAAAGGCTTTATTATGACAAATGCAAAAAAAGGATTAGAAGCTCTTGATGACTATGCTCAAAAAGGTACAGAAGCAATAAAAGAAACATTAACTCAAAAAATTGATAACATTAAAAAATCTGCAGAAAACGCAGTTAAAAAAGCAGCGGAAAAAGACGGTAAAAAATTAACTGCTAACCAAATTGCAGCAGAAGTTAAAAAGAAACTTGCAGGAAAATCAAAACAAGCAGAACACTACAAACAATTGCTCGAACAAAGAGATTTAGTTGCAACTGACAACTTAATCAAAAAGGTATCATCTACAACAGCTGGTATCTCTGCTGGTACTACTGCTGCAGTAGCAGCAAATAAAGATAAAGACGGAGACGGTATCGCAGATATCGGACAACACTCCGCTGCATAATAAAATTTACTAATTACAAAGCGAAACATTAATAACAGTTTACGGTAGGCATCACAAATATGTTACAAATTAATCCAAACATTTCATCTGCATATGGTTCTCATCGAACAAACTTCGGTCAAAGAGAAAGTGAAATATCTAGAATCACTCAAATTTTGACAGAAGAAAACAACTCTGGCAAAAGTGATGACGAGTTTAAAGCAGAAAAACTTGAAAAATTGGCAGATGCAATTAGAGAAAACAATCATACCCCAAGCGCATTAAAATCATTCGCAATTGTTGGCGCACTGGGTTTAGCGAGCGGATTGACAGCATCAGCTGTTTCAGGCAGATTGTATAGTTTTCTAAATCAAGCAACTCCTTTGTTTGGAAAAGTTGGAAGAAAAGTTTTAACAGGTATAAGTACAGCTCAGCAAGAATTAGCACAGCACGTATCAAAAAAACAAAAAGGTGTAAAAGCTGTGTTAATAAATTCAGGAAACAAAGCACTTGTTTGGCTTCAAGATCTTGGTAAAAACGGTATCAAAAAAGAATTATCAGAAATTGCACATAAAGATGCAAAAGAACTTGCAGCACTAAAAAAACAAATAAAAACAGCTGCAGAGAAAAAGGGTATAAAATTAACAGTAAAAGACATTAATGCAGAAGTCAAAAAAATTATCAAAAAAGAACAAGAAGAAGCAATTGGTGCTAACCTTATGAAAAAAGGTACAAAAACTCTTGTTGGAGGTACAACAGCTTTTGGAACGTTCAAAGAAGCTGCAACTGATGAAAATCATGACGGCATCCCAGATGTTGTTCAAAAGAAAGATGCTCATAAAAAAGCAACAGAACAGGTTACAGCTGCGTTGATTGACTGTGCATTGGACAGCTGCGGAATTTAGTTCTTCATATTTTAGTACAATTTGTGCTAATTTATAGTTATGGAGAATGAATTTAAAATAAAATTTTTACAGTGCGAAGAAAAAGACCTAAAATCAATAGGTCTTGATAGAACATATACCAAAAAAGCAATTGAAAAACACCTTTTTAAAACAATAAAAATATATAACGTAACTTGTGCACAAGCCAATATACTAAAGCAAACTGCCCTAAGTTGCGGAACAGATTGTGCTGTTCATAGAGAAGTGATAACGGGTAAAATAGATAAGTCTGATTGCATTTTAAGCGGTAGTGTTGACGAAATTCTCAAAATTGCAGAAAAACTAAAATATCAACCACTTAAATTATCAAATTTGTCATCTCAACTAAAAGAAATTGTAAAAGCTGAGCCACAGTCACTTCCAATTAGAGATATTATTTTGAATTGGAAAGAGCCATATTTAATGGGAATTTTAAACATAACTCCCGATTCTTTCTCTGACGGAGGAAAATTCAATAATATAGACAAAGCTATTGAACACTATAAAGAACTCGTAAAAAACGGAGCTGATATTATAGACATAGGCGGAGAGTCAACAAGACCCTTCAGCAATCCAATTTCAGAAGAAGAAGAACAAAGCAGAGTTATACCAATCATTGAAGCAATAAGAAAAATAGACAAACAAACAATATTAAGCATAGATACAAGAAATGCGCAAACAGCAAAAGTAGCACTGCAAAAAGGAATAGATATTGTCAATGACATTTCTTCAATGGAATGGGATAATGGAATGTCCAATGTTATTATAGATAGCGGTTGTCCAATTATAATAACACATGCCAGCGCAACACCTGACATTATGCAAACAAAAACAGATTACAATGATGTAGTAGAAGAAATATTTGAATATTTTTATAAAAAAATAAAATTTCTCACTGATAATGGAATTGCTAAACAAAAAATCATTATTGATCCAGGAATAGGCTTTGGAAAAACATCAGAGCAAAACTTTGAAATAATAAAAAGAATACACGAACTAAAAACATTAGGTTGTGCGATTCTTGTAGGACATTCTCGTAAAAGCTTCATTAAAGAAACTGTATGTAGTGACAAAACAGACATACTTGATACAGCAACTGCAATACTAACTGAAAAACTTATTGGCAAAAAAGTGAATATAATTAGAGTCCATAATATAGAATCAAGCAATATAGCAAAAAAACTATGTAAGTCACTTTTTTAAGTTGTTAAAAACTTCCTCGAAGGACTCAATAGGAATAAATTTATAACCACAATTTTTACCAAGCTCGCCCCCCATCATAAAAATTGCTTCTACAGGATACCGTCTACAAATCCCAGGGCGTTTTTTATGGATTGTACAGCGGTTAGTGCTTTTATCTAATTTTTGACATTCAAAAATTAACCCAATATCGTCTTTCCCTGTCACTTTGAGATATGTATAAAAAGGATGAAGTAACTTTAATTTTTCAAATTCTTCTTCTGTTTGTACAACATTTCTAATATGTCTTACATAAATTTGTCTACAACACTCACCACAACCAATACATTTCCCAGTACGAAAATATGTACGCTTTAAAAATTTTTTATAAAAAACTTTTCTAAGATTATCAAACACCAAATTGTTCCTTTGCAATAAGAATACGCCTGCAATCAGCTTTACACTTCATTGCGTACACAACCTCTTTTGTATTAGCTGAAGATAATTTTATAATTCTGTCACAAACATCCACACATTTTTTCAATTTTTTTCTGTTCATCAACTCTGGTATTTGGGAGTAAAGGACATTTACTACAAATGGCTCTGGATTAACAAAAATTTTATATTTGTCTATAATTTGTTGAATATCAGGGTTTTCAGAACCAGTTAAAATAACATAATTTTCATATTCATCTATTGCTCTTTCGTAATCATTATTAGCTTCAGCATCTCTTGCTGCTTGTAAATGACTATCAATCAATTCATGATCTTTTAGTACATACGATAAAAGTCTTGTCTTCTCTTGAGACTTAACATAGTAAGAAGTTGATTCTAATAAACAATTGAGAGCTTTTGAATAATAACAATACGCATACGAAGGCTTATTAAGAATGTAACATAAATTAGCAACATCCAACAATATTTTAGGAGTATGCGGATAGTTTAAATAAACAGTAAGAAAGAACTCTAATGCTTTTTCATAATTCTTATCAAAGTAGCAGATTTCAGCGATATTAGCATAAATATTAGGTAAATTTGCGTACGTAGCAATCATTTTCAAATACAAGGCAGCTATAGTTTTTATATCTTTCTTTACCTTATATTCATTAACCTTTTTGGTAAAAAAATCAACTTTTGCAGTTAAATTAGCAAAAACATGTTTAACCTGAAGATAGTCACGAGTTGTTGCCTTAGTCTCATAACGTAAATATTTTTCAAAATATTTAGTAGATTTTATTCTAAAACCTTTTTTATTATAAGCACAAGCAAGGTTCAAATTTACTCTTGGATTTTCAGGAACGAGAGTTGACGCTATCGTCCAATTCAAAATTGCTTCTGATAATCTGCCATCAGAATAGTATTCATTTGCAATATTTATATAAGCAAAATGTTCAAGAGGAGATATATCAATTGCTCTTTTCCAATGCATAAGAGCTTTATCTTTGTCGTTTAAAGACTTATAGCAATTTCCAAGCAAAACCTGACCATAAGAAGATGCAACAATTTGAGTATCACTTTCAATCAAAGATATAGACTCACTATACCTTTTAGCTTCGTATAGTTCATAGGCTCTAACCACTCTATCCGAAGTAACATCAACTGGACTGTCAATGTTAACGCCAGACAGTCCACTCATATTTTCATAATCGATATTGTTCATTATCACCTAATCTAATTAACCAAACAAATCGTTTAAGAATGTACGTTTATTAAATATACCCTCTATAACTTTATTGTCAAAATTTTCATCACCACTACCAAATACTTTTTCAGCAACCAAATTGTTGTGGCTCAAATCTTCTGGATCTGACAATACCAATGAAGCGAATTTCCTTATATCTAAATCTCTTTGATACAAGTTAAAAGCCTCATTAGAGATATTTGTTTCATCAATTAGAAGATTTTTGTCTATATTTGCATATGGATTATTATTTTTCAGACTTAATTTTTCAACATTATTGTTTTGTTGAACGATAGTCTGATTAACTAAATCCTGCCCAGATAGTCTGTGTAACATAAACTCATCTCCTCATAATAATATTATGATTAAGTTAAATCTATTTACTACAATCAATGGATTAATCTTTATAGACCATGTGGTCAATAAGACTGAGATAACGGCACTTTTGCTAAAAAAATCAAATAAATACAGTAGTTGTTTCTTATTTAGATAAATATTATAATAGGACCCAAAGGGAAATTTAATGGCATCAATAGTTGATTCTATAAGATCAGTATACCAAGACAACTATTCCTTGCTTAAGCTTGGAGCATTTAGCTATATAATGTTTATGTTGTATAGCATGATGTCGTTTACATCAAATTCATTTAACATAATGAACTTTATAATATTTTTAACGCTGTTTTACTTTTATGGAGGTTTTTGTTGCATAATAATCGGAAACCGTATAAAGCAAAACATCCAAACACTTCCAACATTAAACCTGGTGCAATACGCGAACGTATCAACTAAAGCGTTTATTATTTCTATACCATCGCTATTAATAGGATATTTTCTCGGCAACTTTGTCGTTAGTTTATTTAATTTTGAAAGTATTCCACAAATGATAGCAATATGGATTATCCGTTTTTTTGTATTTGTAATAATGATAACAGCATATATCAATTTTGCCGAAAAATATCAATTATCTGATGGCTTTAACATTTCAAAAATCCTTAATGGAGTTGCAGATGTACTTGTATATACGGTAGTTTGCCTAATAATGCTTCTAATATACTCTATTTTTATAGTCGCTCCTGTTCTATTTTTGATATACAACTTCTTTGAATTTGGAGCTTTGTTTAAGTATGCAGCAGTATTTTTTGTAACCTTGAATTTGGCATTTTTGTCAGATTACTGGGGACAGTTACATTTTGACATAGAAAGCAGGAATAATTACTATTAAAACAACTACTTGGCCTTAGCCATTTCCCTTAATTTTTTTAATTGATCACGAATTTCAGCAGCCCTTTCAAAATCAAGGACTTTGGCAGCTTTGTGCATGTCTTTTTCAAGTTTTTGAATAAGTTTTGGTATGTCAGAAACACCAAGATTCATCTCTACCATTTCTTCTGCAACAATATCTTCAAGATTTCTATAACTGGAAACAAGCTGCAATAGGTTATTTTCAACAGGCTTTTTAATAGTTTTTGGAATAATATTATGTTCCTTGTTGTAATCCATTTGTATCTTACGACGACGTTGTGTCTCTGTTATTGCAGCCTCCATACTGTCTGTCATTTTATCAGCATACATAATAACCTTACCACAAGCATTTCTGGCAGCACGACCTATAGTTTGAATCAAACTTGTCTCAGAACGTAAAAACCCTTCCTTATCCGCATCCATAATAGCAACAAGTGATACTTCAGGAATATCAAGACCTTCTCTTAAAAGATTAACACCCACAAGAACATCAAAAGTTCCAAGTCTCAAATCACGCAAGATTTCGACACGTTCTAGTGATTGAATCTCACTATGCAAATATCTAACCTTAACGCCTAGCTGAGTCATATATTCAGTTAAATCTTCTGCCATACGTTTAGTAAGAGTGGTTATCAAAACTCTCTCTTTTTTATCTGTAATTTTTTGAATTTCTTCAATCAAATCATCTACCTGATGTTCAGTCGGTTTAACAATAATCTCTGGATCAACCAACCCTGTCGGACGAATAATTTGTTCAACCATCTGATCAGAAATACTACGTTCAAAAGCAGCAGGAGTAGCAGATATAAATATTTTTTGATGAACTCTAGCCCAAAACTCATCATCAGTTAGAGGCCTGTTATCTTTGGCACAAGGAAGTCTAAATCCATAGTCAATCAAAACATCTTTTCTTGCAGCATCACCTCTGTACATACCTTTTAGTTGAGGAATTGTTACGTGTGATTCGTCAATTACAAGCAAAAAGTCATCTTTAAAATAATCAATTAAAGTTTTTGGTGCAGAGCCTGGTGCACGACGTTCTATAATACGAGAATAATTTTCAATACCTGAGCAATAGCCCATTTCTTTTATCATTTCTATATCATATTTAACACGTTGTTCAAGCCTTTGTGCTTCAACAAGCTTATTTTGAGCATATAATTCACCCAATCGTTGCTTTAACTCTGCTCTAATTAAGCGAATAGTTTCTTCTTTATCATCATCGTCTGACAGATAATGAACAGCAGGGAACAGCACGACCTCATTAGGCGCTTCAATAATTTCACCTGTAACATTGTCAATACGGGTAATTCTTTCTATTTCATCACCAAAAAAGCTTACACGAGTAATAATTTTTTCATAAGAAGGCATAACCTCAACAAAATCACCTCTTGCTCTAAAGTTTGCCCTATCAAGTTCTATATCATTACGTGTATATTGAGCAGCCACAAGGTGATGTAATAATTCATCCCTATCCATTTGTTGACCGACTTTTAAAGTTACAGAGCCCTTGTAGTAACTTTCTGGAGAGCCTAAACCATAAATACAGCTTACGGAAGCAATTACAATAACATCATTACGCGTATATAGACTTCTGGTTGTATTATGTCTGAGCCTATCAATTTCTTCATTAATAGTCGCAGATTTTTCAATAAAAGTGTCTGTTCTTGGTATATAAGCCTCAGGCTGATAATAATCATAATAACTAATAAAATACTCTACTGCATTATTAGGAAAAAGTTCCCTAAATTCATTGTATAACTGCGCTGCCAAAGTTTTATTATGAGCAATAACAAGTGTCGGTTTTTGAACTCGTTCGATAACATTTGCAATAGTAAAGGTTTTACCGGATCCAGTAATACCCAACAAAGTCTGAGCATCACATCCAGCATTAACTCCTTCAACCAAAGCATCAATGGCTTTTGGCTGATCTCCGGCTGGTTTATATTTAGAAACTATCTTAAACTTGTTTTGCATAAAAATATATTATCATTAAATCAAATACAAAACATTGCCTATTACACAATAAAAAGTCATAATAATCCGTCAAGGATATTAAAACCTCATCCAAAAGAGCATAAACTAGTGCTTAGGGCTATGCCCCTGAACAATTGTAATTGGACTTGTCGTTTACAGATTGAGGTGTTCAATTGTCATAGTTAGCCGAGATACTGAAGCCTTATAAAAAAAACAATTGTGAGTGGACTTGGTACTTTATAAATGGGCTGTCTATTTGGCATAGCCCGCCAAAATATTGAAACCTTATGAAAATTTGTATGTTCATTTTCTTTCTTTGTTGCAATGCAAAGAAAGAAAACGAACCAAAAGAAAGAAACACGCTAAGTAAAAAGA
>CALVEI010000072.1 GCA_944326515.1 Candidatus Gastranaerophilales bacterium
AACGTATCAGTATAATTTTTTTTTTTTTTTAATATTGTTGTAACCGCTGATTGAAAATAAGTATCTGGCATTACATAGTCTAAATTAGCATTTTTTAGTGCTACATATAATCCAGACATTAACGCTTGCCTAATTCCCATACTGCTACCCTGAATAATCACAGGTAACATTTTTTTGGAGCTTTCAATATAATTTTTTGTATAAGCGCAAAGATCAGATTCTCCTTTTGAATTTTGTGAATTTTGGCATATTACCGATAAAAGATTTGAAAATAGCCCTGGGTCTTTTCTAAACAACAAAGATGCAATAATTAATGCCAAATGAGATTTCCCCTTACCATAAGCACCAACAAATATTTTTGCTCTATCATTTGTAGTATTTGATGTACTCAACATCACATCTTCAATAATTTCTATCGCACTTGGTGTTGGAATATAATTTTTGATTTTATCGTCACTGTACAAATCAAAACCGATATTTATTGCATATTGAAAATCTTGCATTATATCTATATTTTTAGTTAAATCCATCTCTTTTGTCCTTTAATTATTCAAATTTTTATAATATCGTTCAATACAATCTATAAATGTCATCTGTGTTTGTAATTTTATGATATCAAGTCCTGCAGCTCTTACAACTTTTATATAACCTAGTTTTTGTAAATTATCTAAATGTTCTGCAACCTGAATATTATTTAAGTTAAAGATTCTGCCTAAATTACAAGGATCCTTTTCTATTTTTGAAATTTTAATATCTGTCGCTTTGTTTTTTTCGTTTTCATTAATAATAATTGCCAATGCTATTAATGGGTTTATTGTTGCAAAGCTTGGAGCCACTTTTAAATAAATTTTATTTTTTTTATCAATTAACTTTAGTAATCCCAATTCAGTTAGTGGTGATTCAATATTACTTTCAGGGTTAGTATTTGCGTTAGGAACTCTAAAATATGTTTTTATGATACAATCGAAGTCATCTTCTAATAATCTATCAGAAACTTGGTAATCAGGGTTTTGTATGTTAAGGTATGATTTAATATCTTTTATAAAAGATTCTTTTGTTATTTCATTCATATTATAGATGTTAAAAAAGTAATACCAAGCAGTTGCTTGCTCAAAGTTAGATGCTAATAAATAGTGAAGAATACAGTATGTTCCATCTTCTTCTATAAATAAATCATTATCCCAAATTAATTTTCCTAACTCAGTAAATTCTTGTTTTTTTGATGTCGAAGCGGTTTCAATAGTAAGACCAAAAGCCTGCAACCAAAAACGAAGAGCTTTGACCATGTTTGAGCCAATTCCAAGTTCATCCATTGGATTAATATTTTTATCAACAAATAATCTCGGATTCTTCAATATATGTTTCATGCCTTTATGTAACCACCCTTTTCTTATTGCAAAAGTATCATGGGCCCTAAATTTCATCATTGCTCTCCTATATTTTTAGTCTTTGTTACTAAATATCCTGCCATTAAGCAACCTCCGTCAAGATATTTTGCTGTAACGCACATTTTACATCGTTTACATTTTTCTGAACTTATTTTATATGTATTTTGATTGATAGTTATTGCTCCAAAACTACATACTGATTCACATTTTAAACATTTTCTACAACTATTATATTTCCTTATTTGGTAACTAATCATACGCTGCAAGTCCTCATGTTTTTCAACATTCATTGTTTTGATCTTGATTGCATATTCATAATTCTGTTGTTGAAAAGGTTGTAAAGATATAATGGGCACATTAGTTGCTAAATCTAAAACAATAACTTCTTTTAATAATTTTCGGCCCAGATCTTTTGAAACCTTACCAAAAGGGGTAAATAAAGAATAAAAATCGTCTTTTATAGGTTTGTTTAATTGATAAATTTTTGCATTTTCTTCTGCTGTACAATTACTATACCTTATTTTTACATCTTCGGCAGATTTTAAGCCATTCCCTCCTTGTCTCGCTTTCCATTTTCCAGAATCAACATAAACTTCAGCATCAGGCTTTCCAATTTTTTCTGCAAAATGCACTAAAAAATCTCTCCACTTTTTAGCCTCATCAGACATATAGATTTTTGATAAAAAAGCTGCTCTATCATTATTATTAGGACAACACCAACAACCAACTCTGTCATACCCAAGTTTATAAGCATCGTTAAAATCAACATTCTCTCCTAATATATAAAGCCAAATATCAATATCTTTCCAATAAAATATAGGCGATGCTACAACTTGCTTTTTAATCTTAATAGCTTCTGCGTTATCCTCAATACGATTATATTTGCTTCTACTTACTGATTCGCATTTTCTTATTCCGTAAAAAGTTAATAATTTTTTATCTCTATAAAGATTAGTTAAGATCCTTGTAATAGGGCCTGTTTTAAACATTGTACAACACCAACGCATAACTCTAGAAGGTGGTCCAATATCCTCACAAACATTATAAAATTCTTGGTCTCTATTTTTTGATGTTTTTAAAATAATTTTAGGATTGTTTTTTCTAAAACGTTCAATATACTGATAAGTTAATGGAAATTCTAAAGTTGTATCGCCAAAAATATGAACCAAACCAGGATTACTCAATGCTCTTACAACTAAATCAGCAACAACAGTTGAGTCTTTTCCACCAGAAAACGATATAACAATATTTTCAGGTGGATAATTTTTAACAGAATCTTGCACAAATTGAAAAGCCTCGTCTTTTAAATAAGCAAGTCTTTCTTTATTTGCAAGAATAAATTTATCTGCATATTCAGCAAAACTATTGTCTTTATTTGCTTCTCTGTACTTATCAAGTTCTAATCGTATAGAATCAATATCTAGTTCTAAATATTTTGAAAAAGAAACAGAAATTTTCTCCCCATTCACATAATACCGGTTATTAACACACCACACAGAATCATTCTTATACTTAAGAGGTGTATTTTTTATAATTTCTAATAATAATCTTTCTTCAGGGAAAACCGGTCTTAAATCTGTACTTAAATATTTTGTTTTGCTTTTACAATGTGGGCATGTATTTGAGTTCTTGTTACCTAAATGAATAATAGGCACATTACAAGAATTACACCAGTATATTTCTACCGGAATGTCTTCAATTGTAACCTCCCCACATACTTCACATATTTTATTATCTGTCTTTCTATTACAAGATTTGCACCACAAAACACATACCTCTTTGGCGGAAGGAAATTTAACGTTCTTTCTCCAAAACCTATTTCAATATACCATAAAAAAATAATAAAATGAACAAATTTTACTGATTTGTAGTAATATTAAGAACAAGGAGAATAATATGAGTAAGTGGACTTCTACTTCGCATACTATAGCAGATATACTTGAATGGTCAAATGAAAACAAACTAGTGATTCAACCTGCTTATCAAAGGAATACTGTATGGAATATTGCAGCAAAGGTAATGCTAATAGATAGCATTATTTCAGATATACCTATACCTAAAGTCTTTATCGCTAAAACTTTGAACAAAGAGCAAAAACCAATAAGAAGAATTATTGATGGTCAACAAAGAATAACTTCAATTCTAGAATTTCTAAACAATGAATTTAAGTTACAAAAGCCATATAGCGGAGACTTTGAAGGATTTTCTTTTAGTAATTTACCTTTTGAAATTCAAGACAAAATATTACAATATAATATTGATATTAACGAAATAACGAATCCTACGGATGAACAAGAAAGAGAAGTTTATTCAAGAATTAATAAATACACAATACCTTTAAACCAGCAAGAATTGAGGCAGGCAGAATTCCCTGGCGATTTTTTGACTTTAGCAAGAGAAATTGCCGCAAATGAATTTTGGGATAACTATAGGTTTTTTACCCCTGGCGCAATTAGAAGAAATTTAGATGTAGAATTCATTTCAGAAACAATAATATTATTAATAGGCGGCATTCAAGATAAAAAAACAATGCTTGATGACTACTATTGCAAATATATGAAAATGGGAAATACAAAGCAAAAAATAAAAGATACATATTTCAGCCTTATTGAAGAAATAAAAATATTACTTGATGGTATACTGAATTATGATGGCGAATTATTAGAAATACATAAACCAGAAAATCCAGTTATTAAGAAAAGTAGATTTACACAACTTGCGGATTTTTATTCCCTTTTGTATGCAATGCAAAAGTTATCGCAAAAAGGTGTTTCTCTCAAAAATAAAAATATTGAAAAATTAATTGAAGATTTTGTTTTTTTAGAATTAGAGATTGCGCCAGAGTCTTTTATTAGTATTTTAAAAGAATATGCAGTAAAATGTATTTCTCAGGGGAATTCAGCATCTTCTAGACGATTCAGAGCAGAATTATTATATAGTTTACTAAACGGCACAACTAAGGTAGAGCCTTTAACAAAAGACTATGCGAATCTTTTATATTCTATGAGAAATGATTGGGAATTAGAACAATCCCAGTATGGTTGTCCAATGACACTTTTCTATGATGAATATACTGATAGAGAGTTTTATTTTGAAGATGTAAAATATATGGGCTGGAAGAAAAGTGATAACGTTTTTCAATATTCAAATTTGTGTTTTTTTGATATAGAACCAAATGAAAGCGAATATATTTTTTATAAAATAAAAGATTAAAAAAATTAAAATAAACGATGGCAACAATATATCTACACACAAAAGATTTACATAAAAAAAACAAAGTATATTCTATTCCAAATACAATTATTGCATCTTCAGACTTGGCTTATTCTATTCTTGAAGATGAACGATTAGGTGAAGGTGGTCATGCTGCTGTTTATAAGTGTATTGAAAATACATCAGGGATAGAATATGCGATAAAATTCCAATTAAATTTTTCAGCAAAAGCTATAAAAAGATTTATTAACTCTATAGAAGTTTTAAAAAAACTAAAGCATAATAATTTATTAAGGTATGTTGATAGTGGGTATATAGAAACTTGTAATAAAAAAATCTATTATTTAATAATGGATTTATATGAAAATGGAAATCTTGAAGATAAATTATGTTTTGAAAAAAAAGAATTTAAACCAGAAGAATATATCGCTCAATTTTTAAATTTATCGCATGGGCTTGCCGCTTTTCACAAATATTCTGTCCATAGAGATATTAAACCTGCTAATATTTTGTTAGGTGATAGAGACTGGGTTTTGGCAGATTATGGCTTGTGCACATTGTTACAAGGTGACAAAATAACTAGAGATACTGAGCGAGTTGGGCCTGTTTTATGGATGACACCAGAGGCAATTAATAAGGCTATTTCCGTTGAAGATGAAATTAATAAATCTTCAGATGTATATCAACTCGCATCAATTTTCTGGTTTGTTGTAAATCATAAACACCCAACGGGCATTTTGACTAAAAAAGATTGGATAGGACCTGATTGGTTATTCCCTCCTATTTATAAAGCTCTTTCTCATAATAAACTTAAACGTTATAAAGATGGAAATAGTTTTTATATAGCATTAAGACGAGCTCAATTAAATCAATAACAAGACAGTTTTATGCCTTACTTATAATATCACAAAACGGAGCTTGAGATATTTGCCTGTTCAAAACTCATTGCAAAATTTACATTGTGTTGACAGTTGTTATTTTCATAAAAAAAGAGTAATGTTAGTTCTATCAAGAACTTTTACATCTTAAAATCGTTTCATTTTATAAGAGGAACAATCATGAAAAAGTTTTTAATTTTATGTTTAACATTATCTTTTGCAAATGTAGCTTTTGCAGTTAATTCTTACGACCGTTACGGTCAAAAGACTGGCTCATACAGACAAACAACTTCTGGTTACAATTCTTATGACAAGTATGGTTCAAAAACAGGCTCATACAAAAAGACAAACAGCGGGTACAATAAGTACGACAAATATGGACAAAAGACCGGAAGCTATAAAAAGACGTTTTCTGGATATAACACATATGACAAGTATGGTCAAAAAACAGGTAGCTACAAAACAAATTCTAACGGCGTAACTACACAATATGACAGATATGGAAGAAAGGTCGGCTCTTTCAAAAAAGATTCATCAGGCCGAGTTACAAGGTATGATGAATACGGCAGAAAAGTCGGCAGTTATAAATAATTTTGCTCAAGCTTTATTGTCTATAGATTTGTCTTGAAATCTGGCTTGTGATGCATCAAAGTTTAACTCAACACAGCCAGTTGGTCCGTTTCTGTGCTTTGTAATGATTATTTCAGCTTTGTTTTTGTCAACATCTTCATCTTTGTAATAATAACTTTCTCGATAAATCAGCATTACAACGTTCGCAACTTGCTCAAGAATTGGATTTTTTATATCAGAAAGCCTTGGCTGTTTATCTCGTCTTTGTTCCAGGCCTCGAGATAATTGACACGTCACAATGATAACGATATCAAGCTCTTTTGCCAGTTCTTTTAAAATGTAAGCAGGTGAACAGTAAAATTTTATATCCGTTGTTGGGGCATATTGTGCTACCTGTTCAAAACCATCAATTAAAACTACGCTCAAAGCAGGCATTTCTTTTTTTAACTTTCTGCACTCCTCAAACAATTCCAAAACTGATAAGCTCACTGAATCATTGATGTATATAGGCGCATCTGGTAACTTGTCCAGCGTTTCAGCAATTACTTTCCAGTCATAGTATTCTAAATCCCCACAGCGCAGCTTTATGCTGTTAACTTTGGTTTGAGAACATAGCAAACGTTTTATTAGTATTTCTTTTGACATTTCGAAAGAAAATATTGCCGCTGTTGTATGGTATTTTGAGGCAGCATTTTCAATTATGTTGAGAGCAAACGATGTTTTTCCCATAGATGGACGTCCGCTTATAACAACAAGATTGCTTTTTTGCAGACCACATAAAAGGGTGTCTATATAATAAAAACCTGTATGAAGCCCCGTTATTTTACCTTTGTTGTAGTAACTTTTTTCTATAGAATCGTAAACATTAGAGATTTCATTCTTTATTAAATCAAAACCGCTCATAGTGTATCCTTTCTTTTTTAAATTAGCAAATCAATATGTCAAAAACGGACGTTGTGTTGTATTGACGCTCTGTTATAACACTAAGTCAAGACGGTTATTTTTAGTTGTGCAAAATTATTTTAAATAGCAGGGACAAACTGCCCCTGCTATCTCTATGCAACTTTTATTGTCTTTTATTGCGTTTTTGGTGTGTTGTAACTTTTTTGGCTGGTTTTAACTTTTTGGGGCGTGTTATAGTGCTTTTTGTGACGGTTGCATCTATTATGCGTGGCTAATCGTTTGATTGACTTGGTTCGTTTTTCCCTACTGTACGTTCGTACAACAGTTCTTTTACGAATTTTTCAAGCTCTTCTTTTTTATCCTGGTCGACTTCAGGTTCTTCTTTTTCTGCTATAGGCTCTATAATTTGCAAATAGTATGCTTTTTCTAATAAAAATTGCATTGCAAATTTATTACCATCAATTGCTGATTTTATAAGCATACGCGCAAGTGCTACAAAAACATACACATTTTCCACTTTTCCGTTGGGATTTTTTATTTTTATTTTTTTACCCAGATTGTCGATTATTGCCTCGTGCATGTTAGTCGGTTTTTTAGGACGACCTTTAGGATTGCCTGATTGACCTGGCTTAAACTGAGTGTGTTTAGGCGGTTTTTTGTAACCAACATCGTAATTATCTTTCTTCATTGTTATCACCTCCTTTCACAACCAAATTTGCTTTTTCTCCTGTAAATTTTTCCCATCTATATATGATGGCGTCGCAATATCTTTCATCAATTTTTATGATTCTGGCTTTCCGTTTTGTTTTTTCACAAGCTATTAAAGTTGAACCGCTTCCGCCAAATGTGTTTAAGACAATACCACCCGGAGATGACGCATCAAGTAAAATATCACTTAAAAGTCCTACGGGTTTTACTGTCGGATGAAGTTTGAACAGTTCCTTGGCTTGCTTGTTTTGTACATTCATTCCTTTAACAGACCATACGTTTGTCCTGTATCTGCCTTTACTTCCAAGCTGAATATTGTTTATGTGCGGACTTTTGCCATTTTTTTAAACGCAGACAAACTCGTGTTGGCTCCTGTAAAGGGAGCCCATTCCACCAGTCGTTTTGTCCCAAACGCAAATGTTTTTTAATGCTTTGTATTGTTCACCTGCGTTTAGAAAAGTTTTTATGCCTCTCCAGTCAATAAAGATATAGTGCAGACTCCCGTCAGTCGAGTTTTCAATTAGCCTTGTCATAAAAGTTTTAGAAAACTCAAAGAATTCTTTGTCTGTCATTTCACCTGAAGCCATTGTAAAATCTTTATGCTTTATTTTTCCATTGCCGCATACGTGACCTTTTATTTTTACGTTATAAGGCGGATCTGTAATGACAATTTCTGCTTTTTCGCCTTGTAGCAAACTATCGAAAGATTCTTGATTCAAAGCATCTGAGCAAATAAGCTTGTGTTCTCCAAGTGCCCATATATCGCCCTTTTGTACCCGTTGCGGTATTGAATCCAAAAGTGAGCAGACTTCTTTGTCTTCATCTTCTTTATTTTCATCGCTTATTAATTCAAACGTAAGACTGTCTATTTCCGGTATTTCAAAACCTGTATCGATAACATCAAAGTTTAGGTCTAACAGCTCTTTAAATTCGATTTTTAAAAGGTTTTTGTCCCACTCACTGTCTTCTGCTATTCTGTTATCGGCAAGCCTATATGCTTTGATCTGCTCAGGCGTGAGATTTTCAAGCTGTATTGTCGGAATCTGAACAGCGTTTAGCTGTTTCATCGCTTCATACCTAGCGTGACCAGCAACAATATTCAGTTCGTTGTCAACAAGAATTGGTGCGGTAAAGCCAAATTGCTGAATGCTTTTTTTGATTTTTTCAATTTGTTTTACGCTATGCACACGTGGATTTTGTGCATAAGGCTTAAGCATTCTAATCTCAACCATACGTACAACTCTGCTTGAGATCTGGATTTGAGGGGTGTTAGTGTTATTCACGATTTTTCTCCCAAAGAGGCCTAACTACTACCCAAAAAATTCCTCTTTTTTTAATATAAAGAAAACGTTTTATACCCCCCGAAAAATATTATGAATATTTTTTAGGCATTTTTAGACTTTATAAAAAATTGCTTTATATTAAATGAACGACCTTTTTTGTAACTTGATTTTTCTCAAAAAAAGAGCGATTAATGTACTCAAAAACCTTTAAAATCAAGGGAAATTCTAAAAACAAGTTTGGAATGGAACGCAAGAACACCGCTTTTAAAAGCGTAGTAAGCAGTTTGCTTTTTATATATAATAAAGCTGATGAAAAACAAAATCGTTATTTTTTTAATATTTGCAACTATACTGTGTTTTAATCATTCAAATGCACAAACGCTTTCTCATAAGGTAATCAAAATTATAGACGGCGATACGGTATATGTTGATTTTAATGATAACGGAATTGCCGAGCAAAACGAAAAAGTAAGAATCAACGGTATTGATACGTTTGAAACTAAAACAGGTGCTTTTTTAGATTATCAAATTAAAAACTATAACCTGACTCAAGATGAAGCTTTAGGGCTTGGGTATTATGGGAAAGAGTTCGCTAAAAAAGAATTATTGAATAAATACGTAAAAGCAGAATATACTGCAAAAGAAAGGTTTGATAAAAATAACAGGCATTTGATGTCGATTTATTATGACTGCAACAAAAATGGCAAATGTAAAAACTATGAGCAAGAGGTTTTGAAAGCAGGTTTTGCAACTGTTTACCAACAATCAAATATTGCTGACCAATTAAAGCCTTACGAGAATATAGATAAAATAAAAGCCTGTGCAAAAAAATCACACAGGCTCAATTTGGTTGTATTAAATAAAAAAACAGGCAAGTATCACAAAACTTCTTGCGAATATGCTTTCTTAGCGAGTCAACAAGAGTTAATTAAAAAGACTTCAAAGTATATTCCTTCGTCTTGTTGCTTTAATATTCCACAAAGAAAACAACATAATTATCCACATAAAGACATTAAATTAAATAGAGATATCTCTCTGTATTTTGTTGACCCCACAAAAAATGAATTTTCTAAAAATGAATGCACATCTCCTAACTGTAAAGCATTATTGAATATTATTCAAAGTGCAAATAATACAATAGATTTTGCTTTATATGGATTTAA
>CALVEI010000073.1 GCA_944326515.1 Candidatus Gastranaerophilales bacterium
TAAAGATGCAGATGCACTTCTTTTATTAACAGAATGGAACGAATTCAGACGTCCTGACTTTGACCGAATCAAAGACCTGTTAAAAACACCTGTTATCTTTGACGGAAGAAACCAATACGATGCAAAAAGACTTATCCAAAGAGGTTTTGAATATACTTGTGTTGGCAAAAACACTCAAAATAAAGAAACCGCTTGTTGTTAATAAAAAACACGATATAAAAAAGCTCTCTATTTTAGAGAGCTTTTTTATTTACAAAATCATGAATAACCGCACTTGTCCTATCCAATTCTTTTTCACTTAGAGCAGGAAAAACACCGACCCAAAAAGTATTGTTCATAATAAACTCTGTATTTGGCAAAAGTGCATAATGCTCATTTGTAAGTTCTTTTGAAGAAAACAACTTGCTGTCCCCTATTCTTAAAGGTACATCGTTTTCTACAATCATCGGTTGACGAAGAATATTACCTGCAAAGAGCTGTCGTGTTCCAATGTTATTTTTCTCCAAATACTCAACAAGCTCTTGTTTACTAAACGGAGCATCATTTCTAACAGAAATCAAATACCCAAACCATGATGGTTTGCAATTGTTTTCGACTTCAGGCAGAATAAGATACTTTGTTAAATCAGAAAGTTTGTCCGATAAATATTTTGCATTTTTCTCCCTGATTTTTAAGAAACTATCGAGCTTGTCAATTTGAGAACAACCAATAGCAGCTTGCCAATCGGTAATTTTAAGATTATACCCTATATGAGAATAAGTATATTTGTGATCATATCCAAAAGGCAAATTGCCTAACTGTTGAGAAAATCTTTTGCCGCAAATCCCATCTTTTCCTGGAGGACAGCAACAATCACGGCCCCAATCTCTAAATGACATCAAAATCTTGTGCAATTGTGCATCGTTAGTAACAACAGCCCCACCCTCACCCATTGTTAAGTGATGAGCAGGGTAAAAGCTGTATGTGCCAATATGTCCGATTGTACCTGCTTTTTGTCCGTTATATTCAGCACCCAAAGCATCACAAGAGTCTTCTATAAGCCACAAGTTATATTTTTCACAAATGGCTTTTATTTTAGCCATATCAAACATATTGCCAAGCGTATGAGCAATAAATATTGCCTTTGTCTTAGGTTTGATTGCATCTTCCAGCTTATCAGTATCAATATTATACGTACCGATTTTGCAATCAACAAAAACAGGTACTAAACCATTTTGTATAATCGGGTTAACGGTCGTAGGGAATCCCGCCGCAACGGTTATAACTTCGTCACCTTTTTTTAAAGCTTTTTCTCCAAGCTTATATGAAGTTAGTGCTGATAGAGCAAGTAAATTTGCGCTTGAACCCGAATTAACAGATAATGCATATTGGGCACCTAAGTAATTGGCAAATTTAGTTTCAAACTCTTTATTAAATCTGCCAGAAGTTAACCACATATCAAGAGAAGCATCGATCATATTTTCAAGCTCTTCAACTCCTAGCAATTTGCCTGAAGGTGGAATATAATCAATGTTTTTCTTTTCTCCAAAAATTTCTTGAAAATATTCTCTTGCAGCTTCTTTTACCTTATTTCTTAACTGTATTTCTTTTTCGCTCATTAATATTTTCCTTTGCAAATTTCCTGATATTCTTCAATTTGCATCATTGTAAAATCATACATATTTTCACTATTATAAAAACGTTTGTACCATTCAATGGTATTTTTTATTGCTTTATCTGCATTTAAAGAAGGTTTCCACCCCAAGACCTCTTTAGCCTTTGTTATATCAAGCATCAAAAGACCGGCCTCGTGCAAAGGATTTTTTTCACCCACAATAACAGAACCTCGACCATACATTTCAACAATTTTTTTTGCTACATCTGCAACTGTTAAAACACTTTCTTGCTCAGGGCCAAAGTTAAAACCTTGAGCATAGTCTTTTCCTTCTTGTATCAATCGTTGACCAAGCAACAAATATCCGCTTAAAGGCTCAAGGACGTGTTGCCAAGGGCGTACGGCTAAGGGATTTCTTATTTCAACAGGAATATCACTGTTGATAGATCTTATGCAATCAGGAACAAGTCTATTCAAAGCCCAATCGCCACCACCAATTACATTACCGGCTCTGGCCGTAGCTAAAGCATATCCGTCATTGTTTGATAAAAAACTGCGTCTAAAAGAAGATGACAATATTTCTACACAAGCTTTTGAAGATGAATACATATCATATCCACCCATAGGGTGATCTTCTTTATAGCCTTTTTCAACTTCTTTATTTTCATAACATTTATCAGTTGTAACATTCACAAATGCTCTTACAGTGCCACATTTTTGGGCAGCCATAAGAACATTTAAAGAGCCAATAACGTTAGTTTCGTATGTTAAAACAGGTTCTTTGTATGAGCGCAAAACCAAAGGTTGAGCAGCTAAATGAAATACAATCTCCGGCTTAAACTCATCAAATGTTTTTTGTAGAGTATCTCTGTCTAAAATATCAGCAAATACAGTTTTTATCTTATGTTTAACATCTAGAATATTAAACATAGAGGGCTCAGTATCAGGAGCAAGCGCATAACCTAAAACATCAGCGCCAAGACTTTTTAGCCACAAAGAAAGCCAAGTACCTTTAAAACCGGTGCTGCCTGTAACTAAAACTCTTTTATTCTTATATACATCATTAAACATTAGCCGTATCCTTTAGCCACAATGCCCAAGGAGCTTTATCATTTTGCCACAAATCTGTAAGTAATTTTTTATCTCTGATTGTATCCATTGGCTGCCAAAAACCTTTGTGTTTGTAGGCATTTAGCTGTCCATCTTTTGCCAAGTTTTCAAGAGGTTCCTGTTCAAAAATTCTATCTTCAGAATCATCTATATACTCAAACACCTCAGGGTTACAAACAAAATAGCCACCGTTAATCCAAGAGCCATCACCTTTAAGTTTTTCTCTAAAAGAATTAACTGTATTGTCTTCATTGATATCTAATGCCCCAAACCTGCCAGAAGGCTGCACAGCTGTTACTGTAACAATTTTTCCAGACTCATTGTGAGCATTTATAACCTCATTTATATTAACATCGGCAACGCCATCTCCGTAAGTTAACAAAAACTGTTCATTACCAACATAATGCTCAGCTTTTTTAATTCTACCTCCTGTTTGGGTATGCTGCCCAGTGTATAACATAGTTACCTTCCAAGGCTCATTATGAGTTTTATGTACCTCAACAGAATTGTTTGCCATATCAACAGTTATATCGGAATATCTGTTGTAATAGTTGATAAAATAATCTTTTATAACGTGCGATTTATATCCTGTAAGCACAATAAAATCGTTAAATCCATAATATGAATAGGTTTTCATAATATGCCACAAGATTGGTTTTCCACCTATTTCAACCATTGGTTTAGGTTTTAAATCAGTTTCTTCACTCAATCTGGTGCCGTAACCACCGGCAAGAATCAAAACTTTCATAATACCTCGCACGTTCAATTATTCTTTTATAATAAAGGATATAGCCATTTATTACAATGTGTATTTTATATCAGGCTTTCGTCATAAACTACAACACGATTTCTTCCGCGATGTTTAGCCTCATACAGTGCAATATCTGCGCATTGGTGAAGTTTTTCAGGAGTTTCAAAAGTATTCTCAAACTCGCTAACCCCGACACTTATTGTAACATTCAATATGTCAGAACCGGATATATTATCTTCAGAAATAGAAATATCGGCTTTTTCTACCGCTTTTCTTAACCTTTGCGCAACAAAAGCCGCCTCATTAATTTTTGTGTCAGGTAAAAGGATACAAAACTCTTCTCCACCGTAGCGTGAAGCTATATCGTATTCACGCAGTTCTTTTGAGACAATTTTTGCCACATTTTTTAAGATACAATCACCCGCAGAATGGCCCCAAGTGTCGTTAACGTGTTTAAAATAGTCTATATCAAGCATTATGCAACACAACGGCTTATTGTTTCTTTTTGCATTAGCAACTTCTTGTTTAAGACGGACTTCAAACTGACGTCTGTTATTTAGCCCTGTTAAAGCGTCCAATGTAGCATATCTCAAAACTTGGGCATAAGAATCAGCTCTTTGAACCGTAACAGAGGCCTGCGCGCTTAGTTGAATAAGGTATTCTATGTCTGTTTTTGACAATTTATCAATATTGCTGCTTGCAGCAATTACACCTGTTATTTTTTCTTCGTTTCTTAAAACAAAAAGACCTGTTTTTCCATCTTTTGAAATCACATGAGATTTGTTTTTGGTTATTTTAGGTAACAAAGACAAAACCTTTTCATCCTGACAATCCAACGGCCAAAAAAGCTTAAACTTGTTATTTTCATCTTTTGTAAAAATATAAATCAAATGATCTGTAACAAAACCGTCTATTAATTCACCAATAATGGGCAGAATGTAGTTGAGTTCAAATTGATTTTCTATGAGTTTTGCAATGCTTCTCATTACGTTTTGGAATTTAATTTGAACAAACAGTTTTTGATTAAGTATTTTATTAACAATAGCCGTACTTATCAGCGAAACTGCAATTCTCAAAGTTGTCAAAAACTTTGACGAGCGTAGTTCATTTTCTACATTTTCAAAGCTTATTTCAATAACCCCAATAATCTTATTTTCATTAAACACAGGAAAGTAAATCAGGTTATCATTACTTTTTAAGTTATCGAAAGTAGCTGACAAAAATCTTTCGTTATATTTTATAAGCTTGTTATTTAAAACAAAACCTTTATCTTTTAGATTTTTAAGCTTGTTAAAAATATTTTCGACAGATTCTTGATGTCTGTTATTGGTAATAACAATCCAATTTTTGACAAAATCTCTAAGCGTAGATGTTGATTCATCTTTTACAAAAATACGAAAATCATTTACCATTAAGTATTTTTCAAATATATTTTTCAAGTTATTAATCAACAACTGAGAATCACTAATAGAAGAAGCCAACGTATCTGAGAGTTCTTTTAAAAATCTTAATTCATCAAAATTGCCTTGTTTAGAAACTTTTATCATATCTGCCATTATAGAGCAAATCCTCTTCTTCAAAGTCTTCAAATATTTTTTTAGCAGTGCACTTGCTGAAAGTTTTTTTCATATATTTATCAGCTTCTTCTGAATCTGTAACAACTTTTCCGTTTACATAAGTTATATGAGTAATACCAAGTGGGTCATCCTCATTGTATATCTCGTCAGACACAATGTGAGGTGTTCTCATACCTTCTTTTACTTGAGTTTCAGGAGCAGTAGCTCTTTGCGTTGTTTTATATTCTTTTTGAGCAGTAGATTTTTCAACAGCTTCTGCGTATATGTCAAAAATATACTTGGCAATGAACGGGTCTTGCTGTGAGTTTACAATTAAAAGCGCTTTTTCTAGTTCTTCTTGTGCCTCTCTAGGATGATTTAGTCTGCGCAATAATATAGCAAGGTTATAATGAGCATCAAAAGCCATTGGTTCAGTCTCTATTGCATTGCAATAGTTCAAACCTGCTTCTTTATAATTCCCAAGCAAATGATTTGTTAAAGCATAATTATAAAGTATGTTATAACTTTTTTTCTTGCGTTTAAGCGCTTTTTTATAGCAATCTGAAGCTTTTTCCAAATAATCATTAGCAGCGTGTGTTCTTTCACCGGCCATTATGGATTTGCCTCTATAAGCAACTCCCATATTGTACAGAGCTATTGTTCTATTTTCTTTTGTACTTTTTACACTGTCAAAAATCAATGGAATGTGAAAGGTTGCTCGTTTTGTTTCATAAGCTATTTGATATTCTCTTATCGCTTTATCAAAATCAGAAAGTTTTTCTGCCGACACAATACCCAAGTTAATACGACAAACCATAAATTTAGGGTCGTGTTTTAGAGCTTCTTCATATTGTTCTACTGCCGAGAAATAATCCTCATATTTTACGTAAATATTACCTAGATTGCATCTTGCTTGAGAATGTTCAGGATAAAGTTCAAGCCCTGTTTTGTATAGTTTAATAGCTTTTTCAAGTTTATGTTCTTTATATGCCTTGTCACCTTTGTAAACATAATAAAGCCCTTGAACTTTGTTTACCTGTTTAACATACCAACCCCAAAAGACAAACACAGACAAAAGGAACAACACAACCATCGTTGCAGTTACTGTTTTAGAAAATATTTTTTTTAATAAACGTTTTAATCTCATATAAGTGTTTTTCTTATCAGGCAAGGCCTCACTTTAACTATTCTATACTTCTTTTAACACAATAGGCAAGTTATTTTTTGAAGCTGAGTAATGCGTTATCATAATCATCAGATACAATACTATAATCTTTTTGTGTTTGTACGTATTTTTTTAGATTTCCTAACTCTAAATTTTTATCACCGGAGTGGGTAATTAAAATGTTGTACGTGTAGCCGGAAGGTAACATATCAAAAACAGTTCTGATTTTTTCATATTCATATAGTTCATATTTCATAACTATAATTTTTTTTGAGTCAATCTTAAAATCACGAGAATAATACTCATAATTGATTGCGCTCAAATGAGGAATAACTAAAATATATGATGGCTGTTCTATTTTTTGGAACAAAGAAAGCAACTGCGGCGTTGTTTCTCTATAATATTTTTTTTGAATAACCTGCTCAAAATCCGTTTTAAAAGAAGAATACGCAAATACAACAATCAATAAAACCCCAAAAGCGATGCCAATAAAGTTTTTGCAAAACTTTTCAAAATCAAAAACTTTTGACATAACAAGAAACACTATAGGAAGAAGATAAAGAGCTGTTCTTGTGTAAAGAGGGTAAATATTAAAATATGACAATGCTAAAGCAAGCACTATCGGCAAAAGAAGTATCAATGATTTATCAGTCTTAAATGTTTTAAAAAGATAAATCATTCCTGCCAAAAACATTAAAACAACGACTAACTTCCAAGACAGATCTGGAAAATAAAATACCATATTATTAAAAATAAGATTAAAAAAGTTTGAAAAATTCTTAGCAATAAAACCGTCTTGCCAAAAGCTATGTAGATTTTTATCACTTGCATACTTCAAAACAAGAACGCCAAGCGCCATTGATGAAACTACAGGAGCAGTAGCAATATACAAACAAGTTTTTTTATTTTTAATCAATGCAAGAACAAACAAGATAAATATTGCGAATACAGAAGTATAAGAAAACCATACTGAAAAAGCACAAATAATACTAATTAATAACAACTGTTTTTTGTCAGGCTTGTCAAAATCGATATAAAAATAAGCAAGTAAAATTGCTAAAAAACAAAAAACATCGCAAGAATACTGTTTTAGCTCCTGCGAATAATATATAAGTTGATAATTTAAAGCAAACAAAGTATTAGCTAAAACTATACCCAAAGGATTTTGTAAAAGCTTTTTTGAAAGCAAAAAGAATAAAGGTATAGAACCAATGCCCAATATTAATGCAGGAAGCCTAAAAGCTAATTCTGGAACAGGTATAAAATCACCAATCAACGTACATAAAACGGCATACAAAGGTGGGGTTACCTGTTCATGGGAGAGTGGCAAAAAAAGCTCTAAAAACGACCTGTCTGTCAAATTTATTGCTAATGCTGATTCATCATTCCAAAATGGTCGTGCGTAAGAGTAGAACAAAATCCTTAAAGCAATACCGCATATTAGAATTAACATCAAAACCAAATAAAACACTATATTTTTGTTTTTTTCAAGCATAGATTGATTATATGCTATGATAGATTTATCAGCAAACATTTAATAGAAAGAAAAATAATGATAAATAACGTTTGTATATTTGCTTCATCGTGTAACTATCTTGAAGAATCTTACTACCAAGCAGCAAAAGAGCTTGGAGAACTTTTAGCAAAAGCTGATATCGATATTGTATATGGCGGCAGCTGTCTTGGGCTTATGTGGGCTTGTGCTGAACAAGTAAAGAAAAACGGAGGACGAATTACAGGCGTTATGCCGCAAAAGCTGCACGATATGGATGTTTTTTCAGATTATTGCGATGAATTTTTCTTAACACCTTGTATGAGAAGCAGAAAAGCAAAAATGGATGAACTTTCTCAAGCTTTAATAGCTCTGCCAGGTGGATTTGGAACTCTTGAAGAATTAAGTGAAATGATTGTTCAAAAGCAACTGGGATACAATCAAAAGGCAATTGTTATACTTAATACAAAAGGTTTTTATGACAAGCTTTTAGACTTTTTTGAAGAAATAATTAACCAAAAATTTGCAAACACAAAAGCCCGCAACTTGTATTTTGTTGCTCAAACGCCTCAAGATGCGGTAAATTATTTAAAGAATTACATGCCGGAAGACAACGCAATAAAAAAAGAAGACATCTATGCAAGATAATTTTAAAGTCTTTTGTTAGTGTTAATTGAAGAATTTGTATTGCTGCCTAAAAGTTTGCTCAACAAATCATCGCCTTCTTTTTTAGAAGGTCTGTATGTATCTGCAAAAATTCCTGTGCCGATATCTCTTTTGTCATCACCTCTTTTAAGGCATTGCAAACGCAATTGTGCAGCCTTTATAGCCCTATCTAAGGTTGTGAAATTCACAGCAGACATATCGTAATTATTGTACAAAGCGTAATATTTTATAGACTCAGCTTCTGCAATCATGGCCTCTATAGCTGCTCTGTTTTTTGTTCCAATGTTAGATATATCTAAATTAGCCAAACGTTGTTGTAAAACATCAGTGTTTTCATTTTTTAGCTGTTGACGATGAGCTTCCTCTTGTTGAGCAAGTCTTATTCTGTATTCTTCCGGAGTTTCCGTAACCTTACGGATATTTCTTGCACTATCCCAAGCCGCATCACGTTGTTTTTGCAAATCTTTTGAAAAAGGGGACGTAATATACGCATCTACATTCATTTCGTCAGACATTTCAACACCTCTAACTTTACACCTGTTTATTATAAAACAGAATCAACATTTTTTTTGCCAGTTCAAATATTTTTTATGAAATTTTAGCTATTGTTTGATAAATTCTGTTTAATTGAGCAGAAAATAAAAGTATTAGCAAAATGATTTCATTTTTGTATCTTTACCAACACAAGCATATTCAAAACCTCTTTGAACAAGTCTTTTTTCATCGTATTGGTTTCTTCCGTCAAAGATAATTGGTGTTTTCAATAAATCTTTGATTCTGTCAAAGTCAGGACGTCTGAATTCGTTCCACTCTGTTAATAAAAGAAGTGCATCCGCATCTTTC
>CALVEI010000074.1 GCA_944326515.1 Candidatus Gastranaerophilales bacterium
AATGACGGTCCAAAGTGTCGCATTCGTTCAGAATAACGTTAGAGAGTTGTTTTATTAGGCTTTCAACGCCCCCCCCCCGATTTTAAAATCGTTGTGGGACAAGGCTTTTAATCTTTCTTTATCTTTTGAGCTCTTTTTCATATCTTTTGGTCCTCGTACTTTCACACCTATATTTTTAATTCCCATTTTTCTTCATTTTTAAACGAAATTAGTATAAAATTTATCATTTCTTTACAGGATTTTTTTACATTTATGAAACAGCAAAAAAAAGAAGCTTTTATAAAGCTTCTTTTTCTCTATTTTTTATTATTTAACTACAACTTTTTCAAATCTTTTAAAGCATCTGAGGTCACTTGTTTTACATCAAATTTTTCTTTCAAAAACTCAAGCATATTAGGTGTCAAAACATTTGAGGTACAAACAGGAAGATAGATGTTTTTCACTCCTAAATACCTCAAATTAAACAGATGCGACATTGTATGCAGGTTACAAGTCGTTATAAAAACACTCACGGGGAATTTATCAAAGTCAACGTGTTCTTTAATATGAGTCAGCACTTTATAAATCAAAGAAGAATTAAAAAACGAGTCAAAACAAAGAACATTGTCTTTTTTAGACGCAATCGCCGTACTAATGACATAATAATCATCTGGCAAATGTTTTTCCATCTCGCCAAAATACTCGGAATGCATTGCTGCGTGGTTTAAAAGCCCAACAATTATCAAGTGTTTTATGTCTTTATTTTTAATTTTTTCAATAATCTTATCAACTTTTTGCATAACGATATTTTCGTCATAGCCAACCTTAACCTTGGTTATTCTATGATCACTTGAATAACCTTGAGATTCTTCGGCAGTTTTTATAAGAGCCGAAAAGTCATTGTTTTCGACCCTTGTCATACCTTTGCCGGCAATAAGATTTGTTGTATAAATTCGTCCTCTATACAGTCTGTCTAAAAGGTATTGAAAGTTTCTTATAACAAGCACAGGTCCTTTGAAAGAAGAAAAATCGTACTGAACATTATCCAAAGACATTTGATAATGTCCTTTTAAATTTTTATATTTTTCAAACTTTGGATAAGCATGAGCAACAACAAGCCCATTATGTGTATATACATTGATATCAGTATCTTTTACTTGCTCTAAAAGATTTTCTAAATCTTTTAAATTTTGCCCCGAAACTAAAACTGACTTTCCTGAATCTACACCTATTTGAACATCATTAAGTGAAATTTTGCCATAATATTGTTCTTTAAGTTTATGTATCTTTTGATGAATTTGAAAATTAATCTTTGCAAAATCATTGATTTTTCTGATCAATTTTGACTCTTGCATAGAAGAAAAATTCAAACTGTTAAACAATTTCAAAATCGCATCTTCTTCTGGTACAGAATCATCTGTATAAGATTTAAGTTCTACAAGTCTTATGCTTGCGCTTTTAATCAGATTTAAAATTATCTCATAGATATTTTTGACGTCCGAATTCAAAATTTTATTTCTTAAAATAGCCTGCTGTTCGCCTTGATTCACAATAGAAGAAAGGTTGAACTTTTCAAATTTAATATTTGATTTTAAAATTTGGCAGTCTATATTTTCCTTTTCACAAATTGAAGAATAAGACTCTTTTACATTTTCTTTTTCTGTATGCACTCGATAAATGAGCTCTTCAAACTCTTTACGATTGAACTCATAACCTATTAAAACCACAGACAAATAGTTTATAATTTGGCTTTTAAGCTCTTTGTTTTCATACCCGAGTTCTTGCATTTTGATGTAATAGTAAGTAAGTTGCTTTAACTCATAAAGCAAAACCTCCATCAAAGAATAAACTATCGGATCTATACTGCAATATCCGTCAATTGCACAATCGTTATAAGACATACTGTCACCATAATTAATTTCAAAATCTCTATCAAACATAAATGCATGTTAAACAAAGAATAAGCTTTAACCATTAACCAAAAGAGCTATTCAGCAATCATCTATATAACAGCTTATTAAGACTATGCGTACAAAACAAAATATATAGTATAATTTGTTATCAAATAACATTAATAAAAAGGGTAAAAGCTATATGAAAAATATGAAAAATTTTGCAATTTTAGTTTTTGTGGCATTTTTAAGCCTTACTCAAGCGGTTTTTGCGCTTGATTATTCAACATACAAACTCGATAACGGTCAAACCGTCATAATTAAAGAAGTTCACGATAACCCAATCGTAACAATAGATACCTGGATAAAAACAGGTTCAATTAACGAAAATGACACAAATAACGGTGTAGCACACTTCCTCGAGCATTTGTTCTTTAAAGGCACAAGCAAACACCCTACAGGCGAGTTTGACAAAATATTAGAATCCAAAGGTGCTATAACAAACGCTGCAACCAGCAAAGATTTTACCCACTATTACATCACAATACCTTCAGAAGATTTTAAAACAGCAATTGATTTGCACGCAGATATGTTGATGAATCCTCTTATACCAAGAAAAGAACTTGAAAAAGAAAGAAAAGTTGTAATAGAAGAAATTGCAAAAACAAAAGACAACCCTGAAAACAAGCTTTATGAAAATCTTATAAAATCTTTTTATCAATACCACCCCTACAAAAGAGAGGTTATTGGTAAAAAAGAAATAATAGAAAATATTCCAAGAGAAGAAATTATGTACTTCTACGACACTTGGTACAATCCATCTAATATGATTACCGTAGTCGTAGGCGACGTAAACACTGAAGAAGCCTTAAGTCTTATTAAACAAAACTTTAATAAAAAAGAAGCTAAAAAATTCAAACTTCCAAAATACAAATCTGATAAATACCTTGTTAAACAAAAAGAAGTAACAGCGCATGACAAGGTTGAAACAGGCTATATGATTATCGGATTTAGAGGTGTTCCGCAAGAAAACCGCTCAGACGCATACGCACTCGATGTTCTTGCAACAATACTCGGTGACGGACGTTCTTCTAAACTCTATCAATCAGTAAAAGAACAGCAACAACTTGCATACAGCATATCTGCGGGTCATTCTTCAATGAAAGATGACAGCATTGTTTATGTTAGAGCAAACTTTACTCCAATCAACAAAGAAAAAGTCAAAAAAGCAATATTTGATGAAATAGAAAAAATCAGAAACGGAAATTTTGACGAACAAGAAATTCAAAAAGCAAAAAATATAATAGAACGTGATACCTTCTACTCAAGAGAATCTACAGCCAACATAGCCAACGAGCTGGGATACACAACTCTGGTTTACGGTGATTCAAAATACTATGATGAATACATAGAAAACATCAAAAAAGTAACTAAAAACGATATTATAAAAGTGGCAAAAAAATACTTAAACCCAAATCAGGCTGCAATCTCAATAATGTTGCCTGATGCATCATCCCAAGAAAATACAAAACCAATAAGCAACGTTCAATCAAAACACAACCACACAACAAAACCTGAAGTTGTAAAAAAAGACAAAACAATCACTCAATACAAGCTGCCTTGCAATATAAATCTAATTATTAACCACAACCAGCTTAACGACATAATAGCTATGGAAATATACGCTAAAGGCGGCAATTATACAGAGAAAAAAGCAGGTCTTGGCACAGTAACAGCCGCACTTATGCTAAAAGGCACTAAAAAATATTCCAAACTCCACTTGTCACAAACAATGGAACAAAACGGAATAATCATAGCTCCATCAAGCGGTTCTGATATGTTTTCAATTTCTGTTAAAACTACCAAAAATGATTTGCCATTAACGTTGGAACTTTTAAATGAAATCGTAAATAACGCATCACTTGACGAACAAGAGCTTGAAAGAGTTAAAAAAGAAAAACTCCAAGCAATTCAAAGAAACAGAGATTTGCCTGTAAATGTTGCTTTGGAAGAATTTAAAACAGCTATATGGCAAGGCACTCCGTACGGCGTAACAGGCAAAATTCTTGAAAAAACAATACCAACAATTAACCAAAACGACGTAACAGATTACTACAACAGTGTTTTTTACCCTGAAAACCTTGTTATTTCAATAAACGGTAACGTAAACGACGCTGAAATAATCGAAAAACTATCCAATATCTTTTGCGTAGACAAAACATCCAATGCTCAAAAATTTGATTACAACTCATACAAAAATGTCTTTAAACCTTTGACTGCAACAAAAACTGTCAAAAAAGAAAAAGACGTTGAAGCAGCTTGGATAGTTATGGGCTGGTTAACAGACGGTGTTGAAAACAAAAAAGATGTAGCAACATTGCAGGTAATAGACTCAATTCTCGGCTCCGGAATGAGTTCTCGCTTGTTCAAACAACTAAGAGCTCAACAAGGGTTAGCTTATCAGGTGGGTTCAAGCTTTGCAGCAAACGTAAACAAAGGTGTTTTTGCCCTTTACATAGGTACAAACCCTTCTACAGCGCAACATTCTAAAAACGAGCTATTAAAACAAATAAATATTTTAAAAAGAGAGTTTGTTTCTGACAAAGAATTAAAAGAAGCCAAAGACAAAATTCTCGGCAACTTTATTCTTTCACAAGAAACAAATATGGAAAAAGCCTCAACACTCGGATGGTTCGAAATCTCCGGCAGAGGATACAACTACATTAATGAATTTCCACAACTAATAAAAAGCGTAACCGCAACAGACATAATAAGGGTTGCAAACAAATACTTTGAAAAACCCTATGTAACAACAATTGTAGCCCCGCAAAGCTGCTTGAAAACAATCAAATAAACCTTAAAGGCGGAGATTAACGACACATATCTCCGCTTTTTACAAAAAGCATCATATACAAAGGTGTAAAAATTTGCCCAAATGCACCAAATAATTTCAAGCCTGAAATTTTAGCTATTTTATTATCACCGGTTAATATCCATAAGGTATTTTTATTCTTTTTTAATATCATACCCGGCTTGTTATATTTTGTTTTATTCTCAAAAAATTTTGCTTTCCCTATTTGTAAAAAAGCATTTTTATGAGCAATATAAGCAGGCTGCCAAGGTGTCAAAGCCCTTATGAATCTGTTTATTTCATCGGCAGTTTTATCAAAGTTAATTAGTATATCTTTTTCACTTATTTGAGGGTAATAAGAAGCATCTTTGCTGCTTTGATTTGTTGGTATAATTACCTCATTATTCATAGAAGTTAAGAGTTCAAAAACCCCTGTTTTAGCAAGGTTACAACATTTATTTTTCAAAGATTCTCCTGTATCACCATTAAAACCTTGTAAAATTGACACCTTTTTTTGCAATAAAATTGGACCTGTATCAAGATTTTCATCCATCAAGTGAAAAGTAATACCTGTTTCTGTTTCACCATTCATAATTACCCTTATATAAGGGTTAGGCCCTCTGTATTTTGGCAAAAGCGAAGGATGACAATTTATTGTACCAATTTTAGGCAATTCTATTATTTGTTTTTTAAATTTTTCACTCCAAGAGCCAACAAGAATTATATCAGGATTTAATTTTAAAACTTCCTTTTTAAAAGTTTTAGAATTTACACTTCTAGCTTTAATTTCTCTTAGCTTCAAACTTTTTATAAATGAATAATCCTTTCCGGGAGCAAAAATATCCTTAAAAAATAATAAGAAAGGATGTATAGTAACACGTTCATGACGAAACACACCCACTACCTTATTTTTAGACTCCAAAGAACCTAAAATAAGATTGGAAAACATTTTGTCATAACCAACTACTACTATTCTCATTAATATCAGATTTCATTTTGTAATTTTTTAGTACATGCATTACAAAGCATATTTGTTTTACCAGCCAAAGGCACTACCTTGCCACATTTAACACACTTCATTGTTACTTTTTGTGCAATTTTTACAAATTTTCCTGCAGCATAAAACGCCTCGAACTCATCTCTTGTGAGATTAAATTTTTCTAAAACGATATCCAAAGAAACATAAGTATCCGGATACATCGTTACAAATGTATTAATATCAGCAAGTAATTTGTTTTGTTTCTCAAAACACTTATCACAAACGTCTATCTTATTTGAAGTTTGTAAAAACAAAACTCCACATTTCTTACAATTAGCCACATTAGCCATACTTCCAACTTTCATTTAAAACATTCTACCCATATTATCTAAACTTAAAAATAAAAAAGCAACATACTATCAGATGAATCCAACAAAGTTGACAAAAAAACATCACAAATAGTATAAGTGTATTGTATTGTAAAAAAAATGAAAAATTATGTACCTGTAATGTAAATTTTTTTATACAATATTGTTACAAGTGTCAAAACAATATAATCCCAAAAGACACAAAACCATAAGAGAGACGATTTGGACAACAATTTCAATAGCTTTGATAACCTCGAAACATCAATCAGAAAATCCTCTGTTATTCAAGAGAGGATTAATCTTGTTTCGACACACATGTATAAACAGTTTCTTGAATATCAACGTTCAACAATGAATGCTGCGGAGACTTTTGTCAAAATAACAGACAACATGCAAGCTACAGTTGAATACTTAAAACAATCGTTTTCGGCAAGAGGAGTAGCTACAGAAAACATCTATTTTGAAACTGATGATCAAAAAACTGTCTTAATCTTGCATATCTTATGGCATACAATAAGTTTTACAACCAGATGGAATAACCAGCCTCAAGCACTATACAGAGGGGTTGAAATGCCGATGATATCGAACAGAATCATTGCTCTTAAAGGTAATTTTAACGAAATAGTTAAAAATGTTGATGAAGAAAACCAACTTCAAGCAGTTTTGGAGCAAGAAGTTGCATCTTTATTTATTCCGGCTGAAAGAGGACAAAACTGCATAATCAAGATTAATCATCTTGGGAACAAAGAATTTTATATAAATCACATGGATGCTCCAAGAGAATTTCTGCTTAAAGTAATAGAAACAATTTGTGGCGGCGGTATTTACCACGAAGAATTGAGACAATAAAGAAGAGGTCAAATGGTAGACATACAAGAAGCCATTAACTTGCAATCTCAAGGAAAGTTTGAACAGGCAGAAAAAATTTATTTGGAATTTTTAAAAAACGAGCCTAAACAACCTGATGTGTCAAATCTTTTAGGTCTAATTTATTTGTGTACAAACAAGTTTGATCTTGCTAAAAAATATTTTGAATTTGCAATAAAGGGATTTCCTTGTGCAGAATATTATCAAAATTATGGACTTTTATACTATAAACAACAACAATTTGAACAAGCAATGTTGTTGTTTGAAAAGTCAATGGAATATGAACCAACAAACGTAAATTTTATCAGAAAATTTGCAAAACTTGCTCAAGAAGCAAAGCAATACCAAAAAGCAATTGATTTTTATAAAAAGAGCCTTAACATAGAACCAAAAGATTGCGTTGGTCTAAATAATGTAGGAATCCTCTACGAAAAATTGCATGATGCTGAAACAGCTAAAGAATACTACAAAAAATCACTCAAAATAAAACCAAACTATGAAGCATTTCACAATCTTGGTGTTTTATACAGAAATGAAAGAAATTTAGATGAATCAATAAGATGCTTAAAAGAAGCTCTAAAATTTCAACCATATAATGATGAAACGTTAAAAAGTCTTGGCATGACATATTTACACAAAAAAGACATAAAAAACGGTCATAAATATTTTGAAAAAAGTAGAACAAGTATATTCCACAAAAGTGAAAGAAAAAAATACAGAAACTACTGGGACGGAAAAGAACATCTTGATAAAACTCTATTGGTATATTATTTTGTCGGATACGGCGACCACATAATGTTTAGCCGATATTTACCATTTCTAAAAAAATTCTTTAAAAAGGTCAAAGTATCAGAGCCCGAAGCTCTACAATCTTTATTTAGAGACAATTTTCCAGGTATTGAAGTCACAAACACAGAAGATGATGACTATGATTATAGTGCCAACATTATGGAACTATACAATGTCTTAAAAATGGATTTTGATCATATTCCGTATTCAGAAGGCTACTATAAAGCAGATGCAACTCTTGTTAAAAAATTCAAAGAAGAACATTTTGCCACCAATAAGCCCAAAATTGGTCTTTTTTGGCAAGGCAATCCAAACGTTTTAAAAAATCGTTCAATAAAATTGAAAGAACTAGATAAAGTTTTAGCTTTGGAAAACATTGATTTTTACAGTTTTGAAATAGATGATGTAGAAAACCAAATATCAGCATATCCGCATATTAAAGATTTAAAACCAGCCCTGAAAGATTTTTCATATACAGCTGCAGCTCTTATGAATTTGGATATACTTGTGACAATAGATTCTGCTATCGCACACCTTGCGGGTGCATTAGGTGTAAAAACATACTTGCTTTTGCCTTATGCAAGCGAGTGGAGATGGTTTGATGATACAGAGACTACTCCATGGTACGATAGCGTAACGATTTTCAAGCAAACAGAAAACTGGATATGGCAAGATGTTGTAGAAAGATTGTATGATAAATTAAAAAATTTAAATTGACCTCTTGACACATTAACATGTCCTTAATATGATAATTACACGTTATGCCGAAGTGGCTCAATGGTAGAGCAACGGTTTTGTAAACCGTAGGTTGTAGGTTCGATTCCTATCTTCGGCATTTTCTCCTAGAAGGGGGTCTTATACCGAAAGCCTTTGTGGCGCAGGGGTAGCGCACTCCCTTGGTAAGGGAGAGGCCACGGGTTCAAATCCCGTCAAAGGCAATTTAACTTGAAAATAAAATATGGGTAGGTGCCCGAGTAAACCGAAGGCAGTTCGGAATAAAAAAGATTAAGTATCTTTTTTATGACGATAGAGATATAAATCATCAATCCCGCCAGTCGGAGCACATATCCGGTTGAATGAAAGCAAAAATTTGAAAACTAAATAATCTATCGAGGGTAGGTGCCCGAGTGGCTAAAGGGAGCAGACTGTAAATCTGCCGTCTAACGACTACGGTGGTTCGAATCCACCCCTGCCCACCATTTAAAAGACTCCGTGAGGGGTCTTTTTTTATTGGGCGGATTCGAACTTCTATTTTTATACGGCACGGAGATACTTCGTATCTCTCTTTGCCTACCTCTATGTAAAACGTGACATTTAGTCACCTTTTACACAGAGTTCTTCCTGCCCACCATTTAAAAGACTCCGTGAGGGGTCTTTTTTTATTGGGCGGATTCGAACTTCTATTTTTATACGGCAC
>CALVEI010000075.1 GCA_944326515.1 Candidatus Gastranaerophilales bacterium
CCACATATTGCGAAATCTAAATTATGGGAAATTTCAGGTCACGCAGATCACTACAGAGAAAATATGTTCTTTATTCAAAAAGAAGATGATTCAGAAGATCAATTTATCTTAAAACCAATGAATTGTCCTTTCCATATTTTGATTTATCAAGCAAATAGACATTCTTATCGTTCTTTACCATTGAGAATGGCTGAGTTGGGTACAGTTTACAGAAAAGAACATTCAGGAGCTCTTGCCGGTTTAACTCGTGTACAAGGCTTCACTCAAGACGATGCTCACATCTTCTGTACACCTGAACAATTAGTTGATGAAATTAATGAAATCATTGATTTTGTAGCTGATACAATGGCTATCTTTAAAATGGACTTTGAAGTTGAATTGTCAACTCGTCCTGAAAGCTATGTTGGTGAAATAGAAAACTGGAATAGAGCAGAAGCTGGCCTTAAAGAAGCTATGGACAGACGTGGTATGAAGTACGAAATCAATGAAGGCGATGGTGCTTTCTACGGTCCTAAAATTGACTTTAAGGTGAAAGACGCTATTGGCAGAACTTGGCAATGTGCCACTATTCAGCTAGACTTCAATCTTCCTGAAAGATTTGAAATTAAATACCAAGATAAAGACGGACAAATGAAAACTCCTGTTATGTTACACAGAGTTGTTTTTGGTTCTATGGAAAGATTCCACGGTATTTTGATAGAACACTATGCTGGTGCATTCCCATTATGGTTAGCACCAACTCAGGTTGCAGTTGTTCCTATTTCTAACGATAAACATACTGATTATGCAGAGAAAGTATATAAACAACTTAGAAATTCAGGTATCAGAGTAACTCTTGATGATCGTTCTGAAAGTATGAATTACAAGATAAGAGAAGCATTGCAAGATAAGAAAATCCCTTATGTTGTAGTTGTAGGTGATAAAGAAATGGCAGATGGTACAGTTGCAATAAGAAAACGCGGTGAAGGTCCTGTTGGAACTAAATCTGTTGATGATTTTGAAGCTATGCTGTTAGAAGATATTAAAAATAAAGTATAGGCACTTATGACAAATAAACTTGTAAAAGAATTCAAAAAGCCAATATCAGGTGAATCTGTTTTTATAGGTCCTGATGTTGACGAAGATATTATCATAATGGCATTAGAGTCCAGCTGTGATGAAACGGCTTGTGCTATTGTCAAAAACGGTAGAGAGGTTTTAGCTAACGTTGTAGCTTCTCAGATTAAGACTCATCGCGAATTTGGCGGTGTTGTTCCTGAAGTTGCGGCAAGAGAACACCTTGACGCTGTTAACTTGATTATAGAAGAAGCTTTTGAACAATCAGGTTTAAAACCTGCTGATATTACAGCTATAGCTGCAACAGTAGGCCCTGGTTTAGTCGGTTCTTTACTTGTCGGTCTTAATGCTGCTAAGGCTTTGGCTGTAACTTATGACAAACCTTTTATCGGTGTAAATCATCTTAATGCGCACGTTTGTGCTAACTATATAGATACTGATTTAAAACCTCCGATGATAGCATTATTGGTCAGTGGTGGTCATACTCAAATTATTAAGGTTGATGATTATTTAAATCAACAAATAATAGGAGAGACAATTGATGATGCAACAGGTGAAGCTTATGATAAAGTCGCAAGATTGTTAGGTTTGCCATATCCTGGTGGGTTGAATTTGGATAGAATGGCTCCAAGCGGAAATCCGAAGGCATACAAACTTCCTGAGGCAAAAGTTCAAGGTGAATTTGATTTTAGTTTTTCAGGTTTGAAAACGGCTGTTTTGAATTTAACAAGAAAACTTGAAATAGAACTTGGGGCAATTCCTAAAGAGGATGTGGCAGCTAGTTTTCAAGAGTGCATAACTTCAACTTTGTTTAAAAAGACAGTTAAGGCTGCGGAAAAATACGGAATAAAACAGATTGTTCTTGGCGGTGGTGTTGCTGCTAATTCTGAGATTAGAAAGAAATTTTTCTCTCTTGAAGATAAAGGGTACAAGATTTTTGCTCCTGCAATGAAATATTGTACCGACAATGCTTCTATGATAGCAAGTTCAGCATATTTTCTTGCTAATACAATGGATTCGTTGGAAATTGAAGTTTTTTCAAGATGCTAAAAAAATGCGTTTTTCTTCTAATTTTGCTTATTGCAGGCTTACCTGTTTTTGCTCGTTCTAATGCAGAAATTGGCAGACAGCTTTATACTGTAGCTAATAGTATGGCAAAGTATAGCCAATCAAGAAGTGATGATATGAAGGAAAATGTTGCTTCTTTCTTGATTGATGCCAATATGTTGCATTTTAATGAAAATACTGCTGTTTGGAAAAAATTACCTAATGGTTGGTATTATGATTCCAAATCTTTATGGATCTTGTATAACAGACATATGGGTGTTTATAAATCACCAAACGGTCTTGTTATGGGAATTTTCGATTTGAATTGTGAAGATTTTAATGATGTACAAGAAAGACAATTTGGTTTTATTATCAAAACTGAGGTATATTTTTCATTAAGTTACAGACCACCAAGAGGAAGGTCTTTTGGGTTGTACAAAACTTTTTGTAAATAATGTATAATACTTGCAAATAGCTGATTATAGTGATATATTTGAAGAGCTATAGTATTTTATGGATTGGGTATGGGTTTCAGTAATAAAAATTTATCGGCAAAAGACAGAATAGTTTTGGCACTTGATACAGATTCTTTAGAAGAGGTCGAACGATTAGTTACTTTATTAAAAGATTATGTAGGTTGCTTTAAGATAGGTCCGCAATTGTATCTCTCTTGCGGTTATCAGGCTGTTGAATTGATTAAAAATAACGGTGGTAATGTTTATTTTGATGCAAAATTCCACGATATTCCTTCAACAGTTGCTAAAGCTGCATCAAACCTTGTAAAAAGAGGTGTTACTACATTTAGTGCACATCTTGCCGGTGGTTCTAAGATGTTAAAGACAACGGTTAAAGTTGCAAGAGAAACCGCCAAAAAATTTGATCAACCAAATCCTACTATTTTAGGTGTAACATTACTTTCAAGTTTTGGGCAACGTACTTTAACTGAGGAGTTAAATGTTAGAATGAATATAGATGAGTATGTTGCGCATTTAACTTATTTAGCTAAAGAATCAGGTATCGATGGGGTTATTGCTAGTGCATCTGAGGCTAAGAAGATAAGAAAAGAGTTTTCTGATGAATTTATAATTTTGTGTCCTGCAATCCGTCCTACTTGGTCTGTTGTTAATGATCAAATAAGAGTTGTTACACCTGCTGACGCTATCCGCTCTGGTGTTGATTATATGGTTGTCGGAAGACCTATTACTTCTGCTGATGACCCTATTGCTGCAGCAAATTTAATAATCGATGAAATTGAAGAAGCATCTAAAATGTTGGAAGTTTAATTAATCATTTTGATAAGGAGGTATTAATGATTATTGGTGTTCCTAAGGAAATTAAGAGCTGTGAAAACAGGGTGTCGTTAATACCGTCTTCCGTAAAAACTTTGATTGACAATGACAATGTTGTCTATGTTCAAAAAGATGCTGGTAAAATGATTGGTTTTTCTGATGAAGATTACCTTGCTGTAGGTGCTAAAGTTGTTGACTCTGCACAAGAAATTTATGAAAAGTCAGAAATTGTAGTTAAAGTTAAAGAGCTTCAAAAAGAAGAGTATGATTTCCTTAAAAATGGTCAGACTGTCGTAACTTATTTTCACTTGTCTGTTGAACCTGAGCTTGTTGATGTTCTTTTGAAAAAGAAAATAACTTCTGTTGCGTATGAAACTATACAAAGAGAAGATGGTTCAAGACCAGCATTGTTCCCTATGAGTGAAATTGCTGGAAAAATGTCTGTGCAAATTGGTGCAAGATACTTGCATAATGATTTTGGTGGGGTCGGCAAATTGCTTGGTGGCGTGCCTGGGGTTTATCCTTGCAGAATTTTAATCATTGGTGCAGGTATTGTTGGTACTAATGCTGCTAAAATTGCTGTTGGAATGGGAGCTAATGTTACCGTGACTGATGTAGATCCTTCCAAATTGATTGAAATTGAAAGAACTTTAAACGGAAAAATAAGTACAGTTATTTCTAACCGTTATAATCTTGAAAAATACATTCAAAGAGCAGATATTGTTGTTGGTGCAGTGCTTGTTCCTTCTCAAAGAACACCTATATTGATAACAGAAGATATGGTTAAGTCTATGAAAAAGGGTTCTGTTATAGTTGATGTATCTATAGATGAAGGTGGTATTGTGGAAACGATAAATGAACCGACAACTATTGATTCGCCAGTGTTTGAAAAACACGGTGTTGTTCACTATGCAGTGCCTAATATGCCTAGTTGTGTTGCAAGAACTGCAGCTATATCTTTAAATAACTATACTATGCCTTATATATTGAAGCTTGCTACAAAAGGATTTATTGCTGCTGTTAAATCTACTCCTGAGTTGTATAAGGGTATTAATACATTCCAAGGTAAATTGACAAACGCAGATGTTGCAAAAGCTCTCGGCCGTCCTTATTCTGAGCTTTCAATGCTTATCGGTTTTTAATTGATTGTAAAATAAAGTAAATTTTGTGTGCTTTCTAGCAAAAAATAAGCTTTACCGTCGTTACTCTTGTGTGCAATAACAGAGAGGTTTTTTGTATGGAAATAGGTAGACAAAATATTTCATTTGGAAGCAAATACCTTGTAAAGGGTAATGATATTGATTTGCAAAATCCCGATCATTTAATTTCGCTTGGCTATTCTATTGCTATGGCTGATAATGAATTGGAATTGTTATGTAAAATGAGCGCAAAGAATCAAATTGACAAAAACAACTACGTATTTGACATTGATGACAGTAGAAATTTTGAATTTGAAGACTTATTAGATGAGGTCGGTTTGAAATTCAACAAACTCGCTTAAATCTCAGTGATGATTCTTTTTACTCTGTCTATACAAGCTTGAGAGCTGTGCTGCCATTCACGGAAAGAAATTCTTGTGACTTTGTAGCCGGCTCTTTCGAGTATTGTTTGTTTTTTAGTATCTTTTATATTTGTTTTTATGTTGTCTTCTACGCCGTCAACTTCAATAATTATTTCTTTACCGAGTTCATCTTTAACTATTAAATCAGGAATTACACCGGCAGCTTCAACACCTGCTTTTATTTCAAAGCCTTCCATCATTAGCGCTTGTGCTATTTCTTGTTCAAAAGAGTTTTTGAATTTATTCTTTTGGAATTCGTCATCTTTTGCTGATTCCATATATTGTTGTATGTATTCAAGATAATCTTTTAATAAGCCTGCCGGTAGACCTTTTGGATCTCTTGAAATGAAACAAATAAGTTTTTTTCTTGCTCTTGTAATTGCTACGTTAAACAAATTCGGCTTTTGCAAGAAGGTTAAACTTTGTACAAAGCTATTTTCTGCAACTGCCCAAGAAAGTATCATAACGTCTCTTTCATCACCTTGGAAAGTATGTGCTGTACCGACTTCTATTTGATGTTTTCTTATTGTTGTTTCTGTTAATACTTGTCTTAAGGCTTTTGATATTAAATCAACTTGTCCTCTAAAAGGCGAAATTATACCAATAGATACAGGGTGTTCGTCATTACCTTCGTCAGCAAGTATAAGTTCGTGTACTCTTTTTAATACAGCTTCGACTTCAGGCATGTTTCTTGTTGCATCTGAATCAACTTTTCCGTCTTTTACTATATGCAATTCCAACACATCATCAGAGCCTGCATCTTTTGTCATGATACGGATTCTGTTTCCGTAAAATTCTTTGTTGCTGAACTGAATAATCGGATAACTGCTTCTAAAGTGTTCGTCTAACAGAACTGGATTTGTTGAATAGTAATTAGCCAAGTCAAACATTGAGTTTGTTCTAAAACGCCACATTAACTGATATTTGTCAGGTATGTTGTACTGGCTTAAGAACGACTGTTCCTTTGCTTTTTCTAAGAATGAAAGGTGCGGAAGCTGTTTGTCATCACCAACTATTACCGCTTTTTTCGCTCTAAATAAAATTGGAAAGCAACTTGCTATATCGCATTGAGAAGCTTCATCTATAATAGCAACGTCAAACAGACCCGGCTTCATAGGTAGTGAGCCTGATACTGCGTATGTTGTTAAACACCAGCAAGGGAATGCTTCTAAAAGTGGAGTGAAATCTTCTTCTTCCAATAATCTGTTTTGAAGATTTTTCTTTCTTTCAACAATAGCTTTAGTATGAACAATAAGTCTTTGACGTTTTATTTGATCCCTTAAAAGACCTTTTAAAGATTCTCGTCTTTTGTTTTTTAATATATCTACTGCAAGGCCTCTTTGTTTTTTCTTAAGCTCTTTTATTTGTGCAAGAATTTGGTGAATGTTACCTATTTTATGTATTCTTGTTTCAGTAATTCTTGCATTGCAATCCATTTCTTCCGCTTGAAGTTCTAAAGATAAACGCATTATAGACTCAGGATCTGACGGTAACGAGTTTATATTTAATATCTTTTTCAGCTTCATCGCAGACATGGTGTTCGCTATAGATGTAAATAATCCTGATTTTTCAAGGTTTTTTTCTATGCTTGAAAGAACTTTTTTTATTTCATCAATTTCATCTTTTTTGAGTTTATGGTTGATGAATTCTTTTTCTCCTAAATCAGCTTCTAATGCCAGTTTCTTACCGATAATACTTTGCCATTCTTTTTCAAGTTCAATAATTTTTTCACACTTATTTTCAAGCTCTTTTACAGCGTTTAATAGCTCATACATGTCGTCAACATCAACAAGAATTGAATCTTCATAGCCTGTGTCGATATCGATTTTATTAGCGATTAAATCTTGCAGTTGAAAGCTTAATTGTTTTTGATAGTTCAAACGACCAGCCCTAAGAGCTAAAAATGGTGCACCCAGTTCGTTTAAACGCTGAGCTACAACGTCAACTGCTTTGTCCATTCTTGATGCAACAAGGACTGTTTTCCCATTTGCAATTAGGTGAGCTACCAAGTTTACAATTGTTTGTGACTTTCCTGTTCCTGGAGGTCCGTAAACTGCAAGTAGTGTATTTTGTTCAATTTTTTTAATAACGTCTTCTTGTGAGTCACTTAAAGAAAGTGGAGTTACTGCAGCAAAATCATCAGAGTCTTTCTTTTCTTTGTTTGCTTTATCAAATAATTTGCCTATACCTCTTAAGTACTCGTCATTTACCACAGAAAGGGCTGTTTCTCTAAAAACGCCGCTTGGTTTTTCTGCAATTTGTGTTAGTTCATGTAAAACACCTGCCGTAATTGATGGTCTTTTGGTTAATATAACGGCGCTTTGGTTTGTTATTGTAACTTTGTCTAACTTCATTACCGGTCTTGATGAATGAGCTTCCTCTATAAATTCATCAAGATTTTCAGAGTCTATTTTTTGATTATAGAAAGATTCAGCTTCATCTTTAACAAAGTTTTCGTTGGCATCATCTTCGTGATTTAAAGAAACTTCTACATCAGGCAATATTGATTTTAAAGTCGTTAAAAATACGTTTAGTTTTTCTTGAGTTAGAGGTAACTCAGGCACAACTTCTAGCAGACCGTCAAGCATGTGTTCCATTTCATCTTCGTCGTCACTTTTTCTCATAAGAGCAGTGAGAGCACCTGTGTTTAAAGACAAAACATCATCTTGTAGGGTGCAAGTTATATTCATTCCTTCACGTTCTAGCTTGCAAGGAGCATACAAAAGTGGAGTCAAAAACTCGTTACTTCTTTTAGTTCTAGAATTTTTACCAACCAAGAACAGATGACCGTAAATGAGGTACTTATCTTTTTGACTCATTTCACTTTGAATCATCAGTTCCGTCAAATCGCTGTCAGAACCGTCTAGGTTTAACGGTTGGTCAAACTTTGTAAAAAGAGATTCTTCTCCTTTTATAAAGAGCCATTTGTTATCTTTATCCTGTTTAAGATTGCGAAATGTTGAACTTTGGACTTCTTCTCTAACGCAATCGTGTAAATATAAACTTAATCTTTTAATAAAACTGTCGTGAAATGCCGACTGAATAATTTTTGTAGCTTCTTGTAACATAGTACTTTAATTATACATTATAATACTTCATTCGTATCATACGAAATAATGAGAATAATTGTAATATTATTTAAAACCAAGGAGATTATTCTAATGAATTCAAAGGCCTTCTTTATTTTTTTTATGTGGTGTATTATTGCTGTTTTTACGACTTCTCCAGTTTGGCGTTTAATATTTAAAAAACATTCTCCTAGTCCTTTAGTCACTAAATATGAAGAATCTTATATACCTGTTTATGAGGAAAAAGATAATAATGTTACTTCTGAAAAAGGATTGATTAACCTTGTTTTGAATCCTGTTACAGATTATAAATCTATGACTAAACAAGATATTTATAAATTAAGGAAAAAATATGTAGCAGAATCTTTGTTTAATCAAAATGATTATGAACCATCAGACTCTGTATTTGGCCAAATCGCTGATAAAGCTCCTTGGTATGGGCTTGATTACAGTGGGTGTATTTCACGTGTTATAGGTACTAAAAAGGTGGCTCAAGGCCCATCTGAAGAAAGTAGGTTTGTTAATAATCCTAATATGTTAGTTGGGGTAATTTCTGGGTCTCAAAATATTGAGCCTGATTCGGCAGGTTGTTTTGATGAAAAATACTGGGTCTTACCTTCATCTTTTACATATAATCCCAAGATAAAGACGATAACAGCAAAATATAGCTGGAAGTATGTAGGTCCAATGGCGTTGGTTGGTATAAATGCAAAAGATTTGGGCTATGAGTACGCTTTTGCCGCTGCCGTTAAAAATGTAAACTTTAAAAGTGTACCAAATATCTCGACTGCTGTTTACCAATTTAGAGACTTTATTCATCTTGGTGGTACCTGCAGATACAAAAACGGTTGTAACAATGCATCTCCTTATCAGAGTGAATTGGCTTACCGTTTCAGTGATTTTCCTGCTTCTTTTACAATAAAGTTGTGGAAAAATAAACCAAAAGATAAAAATTCTTTAGCCGATATAAATTATGTAATTGTTTTTGAATAATGTTTATATAATAAAAAAGAGAGTCTCTGGCATTTGTCAAAGACTCTCTTTTTAAATCTTTAAAACTACTTAACAGCTTCTTTGAATTTTTTACC
>CALVEI010000076.1 GCA_944326515.1 Candidatus Gastranaerophilales bacterium
CCGTAGCTCACCGTTGAACCTTTAACGAAGTTAAAGTTCAACAAGCTCTTTTGATTTTTTTCCGACTGAGCTACAATAAATCTATTCAAGAAAGCTTTTGTTTGTGCCCGTAGCTCACCGTTGAACCTTTAACGAAGTTAAAGTTCAACAAGCTCTTTTGATTTTTTTCCGACTGAGCTACAATGAATCTATTCAAAATAGCTTTTGTTTGTGCCCGTAGCTCAGTCGGATAGAGCGTCAGTTTCCGAAACTGAAGGTCGGGGGTTCGAATCTCCCCGGGCATAACTTTAGCTATAATTTTTCAAATTTATATTATAATAGATAAAGTAAATTCAATAGGAAATCAATTTATGAGCAATAAACCCATTGTCGCCGTAGTAGGAAGACCAAACGTAGGAAAATCCACATTTGTAAACAGAATTGTAGGTTCTCGACAATCTATTGTTGATGACCAACCTGGGGTAACTCGAGATAGAATATACTTTGATGTCGAATGGCAAAACAAAGATTTTACCCTAATTGATACAGGCGGTATCATCCCAGGCGATGAAGATGAAATTATGCTAAATATTTTCACACAGGCAAAAGTAGCCTGTGACGAAGCAGACAAAATAATTTTTCTTGTTGACGGAAAAGAAGGCATAAACCCTATTGATTACGATATTGCAAACGTTTTAAGAAGAAGCAAAAAGCCAATATACCTTGCAGTAAATAAAATCGACGCGCCTGAACATTTCAACAATATTGCAGACTTTTATGCACTGGCAGTAGGCGACCCATACCCTATTTCAGCATTACACGGTTCAGGCGGTGTAGGTGATTTGCTAGAAGCAATAACAGAAGATTTTGAAATTGATGAAAACAAAACAGAATCAGACATAATAAAACTAGCTATTGTAGGCAAACCTAACGCAGGAAAATCTTCTATTGTGAACGCTCTTCTAGGCGAAGAAAGAGTTATAGTTAGCGATGTATCAGGTACAACAAGAGATAGCATAGACTCAAAAGTAAAATACGAAGGCGAAGAATTTATACTTGTAGATACTGCAGGTATAAGAAAAAAAGCTAAAGTAGAATGGGGCGTAGAAAAATTCGCTGTAGATAGAGCTATTAGAGCTATCAAAGACTGCGATATAGCGGTTCTTGTGATTGACGCTATTGACGGACTAACAGATCAAGACAAAAAGATATCACAAATAGTTGTAGAGGCAGGAAAAGGGCTTATTGTTGCCGTTAACAAGTGGGATTTGGTTGAAGACAAAGACAAACAAGACCCTACTGCAAAATACACTCAAAAATTATTACACGAAGCTCCATTTTTGGACTTTGCGCCAAAAATATTTATAAGCGCAAAAACTAAACAAAGACTTGTTAATATATACAAACAAGCTAATGAAGTTTATGAACAATGTACAAAGCGTGTTTCTACAAGCATTTTAAACAAAGTATTGTTAGAAGCAATGGCAATGAACCCGCCAACAACCAAAAAAGGTAAAAAGCTGAGAGTTTACTATGCAACACAAGTAAGAACAGCACCACCTACATTTATTTTGTTCGTAAATGATGAAGATTTGGTACAAGACAGCTACAAAAGATATCTTGAAAACAAAATGAGAGAAGCATTCGGGTTCTTTGGTACACCGATAAGAATGTCTTTTAGAGAAAGAAAAGAAAAAGGTAACTAAATCCTTTTCAAGATAAATCTTTTTGCTTTATCGAAAATTGCATGAAATAAAGTTTTGTATCTTGCACACTCAGGGTCTAACAGGTAAATACGACCTTTTGCAGATATGCCGATTTGGTGTGTGTCGCAATCGTATAAATCAAAAGGTTTAAAACCCTGATTTTTAATCATATCTCTTACTGTATCAACCCAATACTGAGGCATTTCGTGTTGAAAAAGTTTTTCTTCCACATAAAAATGAGTTCTGCCACTTTTTCCCTTTTTAAAAACAGGAACATCAAAACAAGAAAGAGGCCTGTTCAAGGGGATGTGATTGCCATCAGTAATTTTAATAATTTTTCCGTCAGCGGTTTCAAAAGCAGCAGCACTTGAACCATAACCTGCAAGTTTTACAACTTTTCTTTGTAAAATCTTTTTTATTTTTTTATCAGATTGTAAATCCCTAATAAATCTTTCTATCACTTCTTTCTCAGCAAGAAGACCTTCATTTAATTCATCTCTGTTTCTTATGTCAATTAAAGCTTTTTTTAGAGTTACAGGTCTTCTGTAATCACACGCAAACATACCGTCTCGCAAAGCGTCACGATAAACAACAGGAGAAGCAGATGTTATCTTTTTCACAGAAAATCTATTTGAACTATTCTGTTGAGTGTAAAAACCAGAAGTAATTTTCATATAACATTTTAAAATGCTAAATTTAAAAAATTGCTATTTTTTGATAAAATAATTAAAAATTCAACACAAATACGAGGAGAAATTATGCTACAAATTGCACTTGCTTTGCTTATGGGATACTTAATCGGTTCAATACCTACAGGGTATTTAATAGTAAAAGCTAAAACAGGTGAAGATATAAGAAAAGTAGGTTCCGGCTCAACTGGAGCAACTAACGTAAAAAGAGTCCTAGGTAAAAAATGGTTTTTTATTGTAATGTTTCTTGATGCAATAAAAGGAGCGTTACCGGTTGTATTAGCAACATTATTTTTACACGCATTTTCAAAATACGGAATCACACCCGTTGCAGCGGCAGTAGCAGTTTTATTGGGTCACAGCAAATCAATATTCTTAAAGTTTACAGGCGGAAAATCAGTAGCATCAGGGGTTGGTACAATTCTTGCATTATGCTGGCCAGTAGGGTTAATTACTGCGATTATATGGAGCATAATTACTTGGGTATCTAAATATGTTTCATTAGGCTCAATAATAGCTTTAGCTATATCGCCAATTCTTATGTGGGCATTCAAACAACCTGTTGGCTACATCGCTTATGCAACAGTAGGCGCAATATATATCATTTGGCTACATAGAGAAAATATCAAAAGACTTATAAAAGGTGAAGAAAATAAAGTAAGACAGTAAGGTGGATAATATGCCTCAATACAAAGGTTTAAAAACTATTCCCAAAATAGCAGTTAGGGATTCCGAAACATTAGCATTAGTATACACACCAGGAGTTGGTGCATCTTGTTTAAAGATAGCAGACACACCGGAAGCAGCAAGAGTTTACACAAACAAAATCAACTCTGTTGCTGTTATTGCTTTTGACTATCAAGAAGCTTTAAAACGAGCAATGTTTTTAAAAAGCACATTACTAATTGATGCATATCCGCTTGTTGTAAAAAAAGACTTATCAAAACAGGATTTAAAACTTGCTGTTGAAAATATAGAAATAAACTTTTGCGCAATTGATTTATCCTTGATGAAAGAATTTGTATCCGATATAGAATTCAGCATTGATATTCCGGTTTTAACAGAACCTGTTAACGATTTAAAAGGCTTTTTTGGCGCAATTGCAAGAAATGTTTTTATGTTAGACATTTCAAAATTAAAAGGAGAAACCAAAGAGCGTTCTTTGCAATTGCACGAACTGGCTGGTGGCGTTATAGAAACAGAATTAACAGAGCAGGAAAGAAACAAACCTGTTGCTGTAGTTTCTGACGGAACTGCAGTACTAGGATTTGGAAATATCGGAGCGTTAGCAGCTATTCCTGTTATGGAAGGGAAAGCCGCATTATACTCAGAGATGACCGGAGGCGATTCAATATCTTTTTGTATAAAAACTCAAAACAAAGAAGAAATAATAAAAATAGTACAAATCTTTGAAGATTCTTTTGCAGCAATACATTTAGAAGATATTGCAGCACCAGCTTGTTTTGATATAGAAAATGAATTAGCAGAGATATTAAATATTCCTGTAATTCATGATGACCAGCATTGTACAGCAATCATAGTTCTTGCAGGGCTATTAAACGCTCTTTCTCTAGCCGAGAAAAAGCTAGAAAATACAAAAATAGTAATTGCAGGTGCAGGAGCAGCTGGCAACGCTATAGCAAAACTTTTGCTGCATGCAGGAGCAAAAAATATCATACTCTCCGACATAAACGGTGTAGTCTATAAAGGCAGAGAATCTAACGATAAATATTTAGAAGAACTCGCTCAAAAAACCAACCCTAATAATGAAAAAGGTACACTAAAAGACGTCATTAAAAATGCCGATGTTTTTATAGGCGTTTCCAAGGGCGGTATACTGACTAAAGAAATGGTTGAACAAATGGAATATCAACCTATCATATTTGCATTGGCAAACCCTGAACCGGAAATAACCCCTGATGAAGCAAAAAAAGCAGGTGCATTCATTGTTGCAACAGGAAGAAGCGATTATCCAAACCAAATTAACAACCTTTTATCATTTCCGGGGCTGTTCAAAGGTTTAATTGACGGAAAAATAAACAAAGTAAACAACGATATCAAGCTTGAATGTGCAATTATGATTGCATCTATGATAGAAGAAGATGAACTCACTACAGAAAACATCATCCCTGATGCTCTAAACAGAGTCTTACCTATAAAAATGGCTCAAATTATTGCAGAAAAATTCAAAGCTTAAGGTTTTATTTTAGCCCACAAGTTTTTAAAGAAATCTGCGATTTTGGTACCGACAGATTTAAAAGCATTGCCAATATTTTGTAAAAATCCGTTAGTTGTACCTGCTGTACCATTTCTAAAACTTCTTATTGCAGAGCCGAATTTATAAAGTCCAAAACCAGCAATACCGGTTAATAGTATAGCTAATGCAGCTTTTTTCCAAGAATCATTTTTAGGATTTTGGACGTAATTATTTATAGCTTGTTGATTAGGTATAGTATTCTGTTGAGAAGCTGTTGTTTGATATACATCAGTTCTTGGCAACGGAGGCTGAGGTGGCAAGCCAGGTAACGGGTCAGGTAAAATTTGACCGGGGATGGAGGGAACACCGCCTCTTTGTGCAACATAATTTTGTAGATAAGGTGATGGTTGATCTGTTATGTATCCCACAACATCTTCTGCAACTACACCATGAGTTGTAAGAAGGTCAAAACAGTTGGGATATATTGGGGCTCCGTAATTAATTGGTTGCATAATTCTATTCTCACACTTATTAACACTTACCTATAAAGCTGCAAAATAATTCTTATAAAATTATTTCTTCACTTCACATCTATATAAGTATTCTCACCAAACGAAATTGACTTTTTATTCACCTTACTTTACAAAACTTTAAAAATTACAAACAAAAAAAAAGCTCTAATTTTCATTAGAGCAATACTTTTAATAGGAAGGGAAGGTTAGGAAGTTAGGTAGGTTAGTGTTAGTGTGAAAGTCTCGTCTTATTTAAAATCTTTTTTATTGGTTTCTCGTTTTTTTATTTAATGCTTACATATATATAAAGTATATACTAAGTTCAAAATTTCACTTTTGAGTATATACTGTTACATTTCTTTACAATTTAAAAAATTAGCGCAAAATTTTCTTTTTAGGTGTTTAATAGTATTTACCAAAAGAGTTTACAGGTATCAAACGTCATAAAATGAACATAAAACAGGTATCAAAAGCTTTATCCAGTCCAAGATTCCTGGCACCAACAGTATTTCTTGCTGTTAGTACAGGAAAAACAATGCATGATTATGACAAAGCAAGACCTACAAAAAAGAAAACCGTTCTTGTTAAAGATACTGCAATGTTAACAGGCTCTTTAGCTGGTTTTTTAATTACAAACCCTATTGCAAACGCATTATGCCAAAAGAATGTTTTTAACAAAGTAGTGCTAAAACAAACAGAATACATTTTAAAACAAACAGCAGGAGCTGTTGCTGTAACTCTTGGCGGTATCTTAGGTGCAATTGGAGCAAATGAATTAGCTCATAAATATATTTTAAATAAACCATACTTTAAACAAAAAGAAGCAGAAGATAAAAAGGTTATAGAACATAAAGTACTAGTAGAAAGTAATGTATTTCAAAATTTTAATTACGTAAACCAACAATTTAAACAAACCGCATTCACAGTATTATCTTTACCAAACATGAGCCTTTTAACAGCTGCTCCTATGCTTGCATTAACAGGAATGTCCGTAGCAAAAACAGAAGGATATAACAACAAAATAAAACGAACAGCAAAAGAGCTTATTGCAAACTCATTGGTACCCACAGTTTTAATTTCGGGAGTATCACTTGCAGTCGATAACAAAAAATGGTATATAAAATATCCAGCTTTATTTGTCGCATTAACAGTAGGTTCTTTAGCGGGCAGAAAAGTAGCAGAAAAATACCACAACAAATGGGACGATGCTATAGACTCCATCGACTTTAAAAACATAAATTTTAAACGAGCTATTGAAAGCTTTGAAAAAGATAAAAAAGCTAAAAAGGTAACTTAGAATGTTTTCCAAATCCTTTAGGCAATTTAGGTATTTTTATCTTACCTGATTTAACACCGTCAGAGATTTTAGTAAAACCTTGCATCATTTTTCGCATTTGTTCAAACTGCGTAATAAATTGGTTTATATCTTGAAGCTGCATACCACAACCTTTTGCAATACGTTTTTTACGGCTCGTATTAATCAAAGAAGGATTATCTCTTTCTTCAGGAGTCATACTTTGTATGAAAGCTTCTATTCTTTTCATCTGTTTTTCGCCTTCGTTTGCAATAAGCTGTCGGTCATCTTTTTTCAACCCCGGAATTGGCAGCATTCCTAATAATTGATCTAATGAGCCAAAATTCTTCATAGTTTTTTGCATATTTAAAAAATCATTAAATGAGAATTCAGCTTTTCTCATTTTTTTCTCAAGTTCTTCTGCTTTTTTGGCATCAAAATTTTCCTGTGCTTTTTCAACAAGTGAAACAATATCGCCCATACCAAGAATTCTTGTCGCCATTCTGTCAGGATGAAAATCTTGTAATGCATCGATTTTTTCACCAACACCTGTAAGTTTTATAGGTTTCTGTGTACAATAAACGACACTAAGCGCAGCCCCACCTCTTGAGTCACCATCTAGCTTAGTTAGAACCAAACCTGTAATTTCAAGCTGTTCATTAAAGTTTTCAGCAACATTAACAGCTTCTTGCCCTGTCATTGCATCAATAACCAAAAGTTTTTCTTGCGGATGGAAAACTCTATCTAACAACAAAAGCTCTGCCATCATTTGAGTATCAATTTGCAAACGACCAGCAGTATCTAAAATAACAACATTAAATCCATTATTCTTGGCATATTCTAAAGCATCAGATGCAATTTTTTGTACATCATTACAGCCTTCAATAGTAAAAACATGAGTTCCTATTTGCTCTCCTAAAGTTTTTAACTGAGCAATTGCTGCGGGTCTATACACGTCACAAGCAACAAGTAGAGGGTTTTTGCCTTCTTTTTTCAACTTAACAGCAAGTTTAGCACTTGAAGTTGTTTTACCTGAACCTTGTAACCCCAACATCATTATGATTGAAGGATGTCCGCTCAAGTTTAAGGGTTCATTTTTTTCACCAAGCAATTTTACTAGTTCGTCATTTACTATTTTTATTAATTGTTGAGCAGGATTTACACCTTGTACAACGTTCTCACCTTCAGCACGCTCTCTGATAGAAGCAACAAAAGCTTTTACAACTCTAAGGTTAACATCAGCCTCAAGCAATGCACGTCTGATTTCCCTGAGTGCATCTTGCATATTGTCTTCTGTTAATTTATCCGTTCCGGAAGTTTTTCTGATTATCTCTTGCAATTTATCCGACAAACTATCAAACATATTAAAAATATCCCTCCGCCAATATCTATGACGATTTGCTTTTACATAACAGTATGGTTGCAATTATAGCATAAAAGAATAATAAAAAAGAACATAGTAAACTATGTTCTTGGGTATTAAGTTTTAGTTGAGGTTATTTGTGTAAAAACCAAACTTTTATCTTCCGACTTTCCAACGAAGCCCAGCGGTTAAGGCTATACCGTTACGACCACCATTGTGTATCATTGCTTGACCAAAAGCTATAAATCTGTCTTTGAATCTCTTTTGAATACCTGCTCCATATTGTACATATGGGTCGATACTCATCTCTGGTAATCTTACATCATTCGCTGTTACCTTACTGTCATCTAGTAAGTTCCATATCATTGCTACACTTAAATATGGTTGCCATCCGTTTTTTGTGTTTCCGATAAGTTTTAATCCCGGTGCAAGTTGGATTGCGTTAAGTGGGTCTGACTTGATGCGGACTCCTGCTCCGTTTGTGTAATCAAATGTATTTACGAATGTATAGCTTATGAGGAAGTTTGGTTGTAATATTATTCTTCCATCTTTAAATTCAAAGTTGTATCCTGTTTTGTTTCCTATTCCTGCTAACAACATTGCATAGTTTTC
>CALVEI010000077.1 GCA_944326515.1 Candidatus Gastranaerophilales bacterium
ATTTTGGCTAACTATGATAGTGAGACACTTCAATCATTGACAACAAGTTCATCTGAAATTGTTTTTTTCATAAGGCTCCAATATCTTGGCTAAGTACGATAAAATTTCTACTGTCTTTCTGAGGGAGTGAACGACCGAAGAATCTCATAATCTTTATGTGATACGCCAAGCCTGTGAGATGTTTCGGCTTCGCCTCAACATGACGATAGTTTCCTTGTAATTATTTACGGCTATAGCCCTCTACTCTCTTGAAGCTTATGAGTTGTAGATTTGATTATCTGCTTTGTTTGTTATAAATTTGTATTACGCAATATTATTAAGGATAGGGAATATAAAAATGACAACATTTGCTCATACGTTTTCTTCTATGAAGACACACTACAATGAAGATTTAACAATTGCCGACATAGATAAAGAGGTTACTCTTGCAGGTTGGGTATCTGCTGTTCGTGACCTTGGTGGTATTATATTTGTTGAGTTAAGAGATAAAACAGGATTTTTCCAAGTTGTTGCAGATCCTCAAATTAACCCGTCTGTACACGAAGTTTTTTCTAAATTAAAAGACGAATATGTTATCCAAGTTACAGGTAAAGTATCAAAAAGACCGCCTGAAACTTATAACCCTGAGCTAGCTACAGGTGAAATAGAAATGTATCCTACAGAAGTTAAAATCTTTTCAGAAGCAAAACTATTGCCTTTTGAACTTTCTTCTGACGATACAAAAGAAGATATTCGTTTAAAATACAGATATTTAGATATCAGACGTCCTCAAATGGCTAGCAATTTGAGATTGAGACATAAGATTGTTACAGCAATCAGAAATTACCTTAATAATGCTGAATTTATGGAAGTTGAAACTCCTATCCTTATTAATACAACTCCGGAAGGTGCAAGAGATTACCTTGTTCCAAGCCGTGTTCAAGAAGGTAAATTCTACGCATTGCCACAATCACCACAAATATTTAAACAATTGTTAATGGTTGGCGGCATCGAAAAATATTATCAAATAGCAAAATGCTTCCGTGATGAAGACTTAAGAGCTGACAGACAGCCTGAGTTTACACAAGTTGATATGGAAATGTCATTTGCAACTCAAGATGATGTTATCGCATTAACTGAAGGTTTGATTGAAGAAGCATTTAAAGCTGCTAATGTTGAAGTTAAGGCTCCGTTTACAAGAATAAGCTGGCAAGAAGCTATGGACAGATTTGGTTCTGATAAGCCTGATGCTCGTTTCGGCTTAGAACTCTTTGATATTTCTGATATTATGATGGAGTCTACATTTGAGCCGGTTAAAGAAACTTTGAAAAATGGCGGTATTGCTAAAGCTATTAAAATCCCTGGTATTGCAGGATATTCAAGAAAAGAAATGGATGATGTTCGTTCTACTGCAATTTCTTTCGGTGCTAAAGGTATCGCATGGATTACATATATGGAAGACGGAACAGTTAAGTCTCCTATATTGAAATTCTTAACAGAAGAACAAATCGAAGCTCTAAAAGTTAAAGCAGATGCAAAACCCGGTGACGTTGTGTTCTTTGTTGCAGACGATAAGAAAACAACTTACGACGTTATGGGCAGATTTAGATTATTCTTTGGAGAAAAGCTTAACCTCATTGATAAAGACAAACATGCTTTATTATGGGTTGTTGATTTCCCAATGTTTGAATATAGCAAAGAATTTGACAGAGTTATGGCTATGCACCATCCATTCACATCTCCAAACCTTGAAGATGTTGACAAGATGAAAACAGACCCGTTGAATGTTCGTTCTATCGCTTATGATATTGTTTACAACGGAACTGAATTGGGTGGCGGTTCTGTTAGAATTCACTCTACAGAAGTTCAAAGAAAAGTATTTGATGCTTTAGGACTTTCTGAAGAAGATGTTCAACAAAAATTTGGATTTATGCTTCAAGCATTCCAATACGGAACACCTCCTCACGCAGGTCTTGCAATCGGTCTTGACAGATTGGTAGCATTGTTAACTCACAATACTTCTATCAGAGAAGTAATTGCATTCCCTAAAAACTCTGCGGCTAAGTGCTTGATGACAAATGCACCAACATATGCATCAGAAGAACAGCTTATGGAATTACATTTGAGATCAACAGTAAGACACGAAGCAAAAGTATAATGGATAAATTTGAAGAAAAAACTTTATCATCAAAAACCGTCTATAAAGGACGGATTTTTGATATTACGAGCGATGAGATAGTTTTATCTGATGGCTTGAAAAGAAATAGAGAAATCATTCATCACCCCGGTGGTGTTGTGATTCTTGCAATAAAAGACGACAACAATATTCTTCTAGTAAAACAAAACCGCTACGCGGTAAAATCAGTTCAGACTGAGCTTCCTGCAGGACGTTTAGAAAAAGGAGAAGATCCTCTTTTGGCTGCTAAAAGAGAGCTAAGAGAAGAAACCGGCTATATTGCAAAAAACTGGGAATCATTAGGTTATATTTTCACAACCTTTGGTATTTGTGACGAAAAGCTTTATCTTTTTAAGGCAACAGATTTAACATTTGATAAACCAGACCCAGATGAGGGAGAAATCCTCGATTATTTTGAACTTCCTTTAAGCGAGGTGCACAAACTCATAAAAAATGGTACAATTAATGATGCAAAGACTATTTGCGCACTTGCAAGATACAACATAGAGAGTGTTTAGGCTTACGGAATAACAACATGATAAAAATGCTGGTTCTGGATATAGATGGAACAATCTTTAAAAAAGACTATACTGCTTCTGATAGGGTAAAAAATACCCTTAAGGCTTTAGTGCAAGATGGCATCAAAGTTGTCTTATGCACAGGCAGAATGTATGCTGCAACAAAATTTATTGCACAAGAACTTGGACTAAACACACCTGTCATATGCTATCAGGGTGGAATTATAAAAGATTTTGTAAATGATGATAAAACACTTCTTGAAATAAACATGGATGTTGAGCTTGCTCGCGATGTTATTTCTGTATTAAAAGAGAGAAACATATTTTTTAATTTATACATAAACGACAATCTTATCGTAGAAAAAGATGACAGACTAATAAGAGAATATGTTGATGCAAGAAACATAACTTATAAAGTTGTTGGTGACTGCGAAAAAATGGACTTAACAGGGTTAAACAAAGTTTTAGCTATAGATGATGACCCCATTTTGATAGAAAATTTGCAAAAAGAAATGGCAGAAAAATACAAAGATAAATTGTATGTTGTGCGTTCTACGACTCGTTTTTGTGAGTTTTCTAACCCCGAAGCCACTAAAGGCAATGCTGTTCGTTTTCTTGCAAACATGTGGGGTATAAAAAAAGAAGAAATTATGGCCTGTGGTGATCAAGACAATGATATAGAGATGTTACTTGCTGCAGGCATAAAAGTTGCAATGGGTAATGCAACACAAGAATTAAAAAATATCGCTGATTTTATCACTGATACTGTTGATAACGATGGCGTTGTTAAAGCTGTAGAAAAAATTATAGGAGAAAAATATGCACTTTAGAATCGGACAAGGCTTTGATTTACACCAATTTGCTCCTGATAGGGATTTTATCCTGGGGGGAGTAAGAATTGATCATAACAAAGGTCTTTTAGGCCATTCTGATGCTGATGCACTTTGCCATGCTATTATTGATGCTTTATTGGGAGCATTAGCTCTTGGAGACATTGGTCATCATTTCCCTGATACAGATCCGAGATATTTTGGGTGTGATAGTACAGAATTATTGGCTCAAACACTCTATGATGTTGTAAAAGCAGGTTACAAAATAAATAACATAGACGCAACAATAAAAACACAGTACCCAAGGCTTGCACCATATATAGACGAAATCAGAGCAAATCTTGCAAAAGTTTTAAATCTTCAATTTTCACAAGTTTCTGTAAAAGCTAAAACGATGGAAATGATGGGACCAATTGGAGAAGGCAAATGTCTCGCTGTTGATGCTGTAGTTTTGCTTGAAGAAATTGATATATAATCATTACAATAAAAAACGTCTCTCAAAAAGAGAGGCGTTTTTTATTTAAGTATATTCTTATCTAAGCATTTATATTAACCATTCTGTCTATAGCTTTAATTGCTCTTTTAGAAACAGATTCATCAACAGTTATTTCATATTCATTATTTTGAAGAGCGTTTAAGATATCCTCCAGCTTAATAAGCTTCATTGTTTCGCATATAGCTTTTTCATTGATTAAAACAAACTTCTTATCCGAACAATCTCTTTCTAATCTTTCAACAACGCCCTTTTCTGTAACAATAATAAATTCTTTTTTATTGCTGCTTTTTACTTCTTTTATAATTGCAGTTGTAGAACCAACAAAGTCAGCCATTTGTGTAACTTCTTTAGGGCACTCTGGGTGTACCATTACTTGAGCATCGGGATACAATGCTTTTTTCTCTTTTACGTCATCAACTGTAATTGAATGGTGTATTGGGCAGAAGCCTGGATAAGTAATAACCTTAACACCTTCAAGTTGGGATTCTACGTACGAACCAAGGTGTTGGTCAGGTACAAAGAGAACTTCCTTTGCATTTAAAGATTTTACAACGTTAACTGCGTTTGCACTAGTACAGCAAATATCAGATTCTGACTTAACTTCTGCTGTTGAATTTACGTAGCAAACTACAGGTGTATTAGGGTATTTTGCTTTAAAAGTTCTTAATTGCTCAAGATTAATTTTGTCCGCCATAGCACAACCAGCACTTAGGTTTGGCAATAATACTGTTTTTTGAGGTGACAAAATTTTTGCAGTTTCTGCCATAAAATATACACCTGCAAAAACTATAACATCAGCATTAGTTTTAGCAGCTTGCTGACTTAGATATAGGGAATCTCCAGAAAAATCAGCAACTTCATCTATTTCAACGTTTTGATAAGTATGAGCTAAAACAATCGCATTTTTTTCTTTTTTTAATTCCTGTATTTTTTCTACTAATTCTTTATGTTCCATTTTATTACCTAGCGTTTTTCAAAATTTCGATTATACCGTTCATCAAGAACTCGCAAGACATTGCAGCCAGTAAAATACCAACAATTCTGTTTATTACACTTACACCTGTTTTTCCAAGTAATTGACTAACTTTTGAAGAAAATTTCAAAATAAGCCAACACACAATAAGGTTTACAGCAAGAGCAGCAATGATTAGCGAACGTTCAAGAGGCATTCCTTGGGCATTTTTCATGCAAATAGTAAGCATTGTAATTGTTGCAGGACCTGATAATAAAGGTATAGCTAGAGGAAATACAGATATATCAGTTCTTTTCATAGATTCTTTTCTTTCCTCTTTATTTTCGTTATTCATTGCCGGTTCCGGATTGCCTAAAACAAGATCAATAGCCATTATTAAAAGCAAAATACCACCTGCAATTTTTAAAGCGGTAAGACTAATTCCCAACAAATCTAAAACAACAGAACCTGTATAAGCAAAAAACAGCAATATAAAAAACGCAATAACAATAGCTTTATTCATCATTATGTTACGCCATTTTTTCTTTGAATTTGCTGTTAAAGCAATGAATACAGGAGCAAGTCCGATACCGTCAAGAGTTACAAATAGCTTTGAAAAATAGCTTAAAAACGAATGTAAATGCTCTATCATCTAAAACCTTTCGTATTTAATAAGTGTTTATATTATACAAGAAACATAAAATGTTCGAGAAAAATTTGCGATAAGAAAGTGAGCAAATTTTTTGACAAAGTGAACAGCAGAGCTGTGGCGATGCTTGTGAGCCTGTCTCCGAAACTTAACTAAGTTAAGTGTAGGTGACTAACACACAGAAAAGGTGAATAAACTGACACTCTGCCGAACAAAAAGTGACTAAATGTCACGTTTTGTGAGAGGTTAGTTCAGTTTGCAGCAGGTTCCGACACTAGATTAGATTGATGAATCTTAAAAATATGTAAAACTCACAAATAAAAATCAACCCCAATATTTGTATGAACAAATGTAAAGTTCTTAAAAAGCTTGTTATACAAATATTTCAGCAAACAACTATTTTTGTAGTAGCAATAATTTAAAAAAAAATTACTTTATTAAAACATAAGTGTAAAGTGTTGAAAGGAAGATCTTATGTTGGGTGTTGAAAGAATCGGGCAGTTTGATGTAAGAAAAATGGGTGATGACAAATACGCAGTTGCTTTAAATAATGGCAATCTTGGTGCTTTTGTTACAGACAAAGCTGGCGTAGAAGAGTTGAGACAAAAATATAACAGAGCAACAGATACAGTTGAATTTTCTACTAAAGAAGACGATTCCAAACCTGTAAAAGAAAATAAAAAAGGCGGAAACTGGGGTAAAGCTATCGCTTCAACATTTTTAACAGGCTTAGGACAGTTGTTTGATGGCAGAACAAAAGACGGTCTGGTAGATATGGCTACTGATGTAGGCTTGTATGCAACAGCAGGGGGACTTTCTATGGTATTTATAAACGCTTTTACTAAAGCTACACAAACTGGCGCTAAATTGGGTCTCGGTGCTAAAGCAGCGTATATTGGCGCAGCTTTAGCAGGCATTGGATTATTGGCTAACAAAATCCATACTATTGTTGACGCGTACAAAGGCGGAAAATAAGCCATTACAAAATATTAACAAACAAAGAGTCGGTCTGATATATTCAACCGACTCTTTTGCATGCCTGAAATATTAATTTTTTGTTTATTTTTTAATTTTTCAAAAAAAACGGTGTTATAAAAGAGTTAGAGTAAAATAGTTTGAATTAATTATTTATACAAAGGAGAGATAAAAACTATGGCAAAAACAATTGGTATTGACTTAGGTACTACGAACTCCGTTGTTGCAGTTATGGAAGGTGGTAAACCAACCGTTATTGCAAACGCAGAAGGTTCTAGAACTACTCCGTCAATCGTGGGATTTTCAAAAACAGGTGAAAAACTTGTTGGTCAATTAGCAAAACGTCAGGCTATTTTAAACCCTGATAAAACAATCATTTCTATTAAAAGAGAAATGGGTACGGATTATAAAAAGAACATAGACGGAAAAGACTATACTCCGCAAGAAATCTCAGCAATGATTTTAAGAAAACTTGCTGACGATGCATCTGCATACTTGGGAGAAAAAGTTACATCTGCAGTAATCACTGTTCCTGCTTATTTTAACGATGCTCAAAGACAAGCAACAAAAGACGCAGGTCGTATTGCTGGTTTAGATGTTTTACGTATCGTAAACGAACCTACAGCAGCAGCGCTTGCTTATGGTCTTGAAAAAGATAAACCAGAAAAAGTTCTTGTATTCGACCTTGGTGGTGGTACATTCGATGTTTCAGTTCTTGAAATCGGTGACGGCGTTCACGAAGTACTTTCTACTTCAGGTGATACTCACTTAGGTGGTGACGATTTCGACCAAAAAATTATTGATTGGTTGATTGACGAATTCAAAAAACAAGAAGGCATTGACCTTAGAAACGATAAACAAGCTATGCAACGTTTGAAAGAAGCAGCAGAAAAAGCAAAATGCGAATTGTCTTCTGTCGTAGAAACAAACATCAACCTTCCGTTTATCACAGCTGATGCTAACGGTCCAAAACACCTTGATATGCAATTAACAAGAGCTAAATTTGAAGAATTATCTTATGACTTGTTAGAAAGATGTAAAAAACCTGTAGCTGATGCTTTACAAGAAGCAGGACTTTCTAAGGGTGACATCAACGAAGTTGTATTAGTTGGTGGATCTACTCGTATCCCTGCTGTTCAAGCTTTGGTTAAAGAATACACAGGCAAAGAACCTAACCAATCTGTTAACCCTGATGAAGTAGTTGCTGTTGGTGCTGCTGTTCAAGCTGGTGTATTGGCTGGTGAAGTTAAAGACATCGTATTACTTGATGTTACTCCATTGACATTGGGTATCGAAACTTTAGGCGGTGTTATGACTCCGTTAGTACCTAGAAACACTACTATTCCAGTTTCTAAATCACAAACATTCTCAACAGCTGAAAACAACCAAACAGCCGTAGATGTACACGTTTTACAAGGTGAAAGACCTATGGCTAAAGATAACAAATCTTTAGGTATGTTCAGACTTGACGGTATTCCACCGGCTATGAGAGGTTTGCCTCAAAT
>CALVEI010000078.1 GCA_944326515.1 Candidatus Gastranaerophilales bacterium
TAGGTGAGTGTCACCTTGAAAAGGTGAGCAGTGGCGGCTCGAAGGTTCGAGGCGACAACTGCGACACTAGATTAAATAAAAAATATGAAAATAACAAATAACAATAACAATTACAATTACAAAAGCAATTGCAAACAAAATTTTAAAGCAAAATTTTTAAACAGTGAGTCATTAAAACTTGTTGCTGACTACGCTGTTGAACATGGAAAATTTGACAAACTAAATCAAGCAAGAAAAAACATTGATAGTGCATATTTGCAAACAAGGCTCAGAGTTGATATAGGAGAAACAGCAAAAGGATTACCTTTTGTTAGCTTTACAAGATTTTCTCCCAAAGCAAATGTCGCAGTGGCAAAAACTTTTGATGATTACAAACAATCAAAAGTGACCATTTTTGAGTCTTCAAAAAAAGTAAATCTTTTAAAATTTGCGTTAGAAAAAATTATCAAAATGGGCAACAACGCACCACACAACAACATGTATAAAAAAGTTGTTGTTGATAAAAAATAGATTAATATAATTTATAAGCTATATATATATATCAAATATTTGTTTACTATAAATAAACGCCTTCAATTTATAATAAAACAGTTGTTGTTATAATTTAATATGTTATACTTATAATAACAGTGTTCTTTAGTTAAAAGGCAATCGGTATATTATGGATAAATTTGAAAAAGGACATTATATTCAATGCGACGGTTACAAGGCATTTGTGCCGTCAAAGATTAATAGAGAGTTTATTTGCAATGACCCTAAAATTCTTTCATTACTGGAAAAAGCAAGCCGATACATAGGTGAACTTAACGCTTATTCCAAGAACCTGCCAAATATTTTCTTCTTTTTATATATGCTTGCCATGGATGAGGCAACTTTTTCTAACAAAATAGAAGGAACAAAAATTACACTTAACGAAGCCGTTGCCCCTGATGAAGAAATATTGCCAGAACGTCGTGATGAAAAAAGAGAGGTAACAAATTATTTATTTTCTCTGATGCGTTCTTACAGACGTTTAACCGGTGTAAAAAATATACTGGAATCTTATGAAAAAATTGATTGCAAAACTTTACCTTTTTGCACGCGTTTAATTAAAGAGGCACACGGTGATTTACTGTTTAAAGGTCGCGGACAAAATAAACAACCCGGAGAATTTAGAAAATCACAAAACTGGATAGGAGGCAATATGCCTTCTACGGCAGCATTTGTTCCACCGCCTGCAGACATGATAAACGAACTTTTATCTGATTTTGAAAGTTTTTGGCATAATGATGAGATTTATGTCCCTGATTTAATAAAAATTGCAATTTGTCACTATCAATTTGAAACTATCCACCCGTTTCTTGATGGAAATGGGAGAATAGGACGCTTGATATTGATGCTACAGCTGGTTGACAGTGGATTGCTCGAGCTTCCGACGTTATATTTATCAAAATATTTTGAAAGAAACAGAAAACAATACTACGACGCTTTAAGTCTTGTAAGAGAAAATAATGATATCAACCAATGGATAAGATATTTTCTTGAAGGGGTTTGCGATACTGCAAAATATTCCGTTGTACTCTTAAAAAATATTGATGATTTGAATAATGAGTGCGAAGAAAAAATTCAAAGACTAATTCGTTCGCACATCAATGCAAACTCATTATTGAAAAATTTGTATAAGTATCCTTATGTCAGTGCCAAAGACGTTGCTGATATGCTGAAAACCGACTATCAAAACGCAAACAATTTGTTAAAGTCTTTTGTAAAACTAGGTATTTTAGAAGTTAACAACAAAAAACGCAACAAAACCTACACTTTTAAAAAATATCTGGATATTTTTAATACCGATTATTTAAGATAATAAAGCTAAACAATATAGTCTGTTAATCTTGTGTTTTTCATCGGTTTGAGGTCTTTTACCGCTTCTTCATATCTTTTAGGTAAATCTTCCAAAATAACAGAGCTGTCAGATTTGCCCATTTTCATAACGCCGTCTTCTTTGCGATATACTCTCATAGCAAGGCTTGGCATTTCGATAAAGTAGTTAGGGTCCACAACGTAGATAGAAACTTTGTCATCTCTACCGTCATTTTCCAAACGTTTAATTTCTTTATGAATAAGCTCCATGTCTTTTTCTGAACAACAATCGTTTACAGAAACACCGTGACTGATTGGAAGTGAAACTTTTGAACCAAATGATACATTGCCTACCATATATTCTCCTTACTTGTTATTTATTTTATTTTAAAGCTTATAATAAAAATTTTTGCTATTTTTTTAAGAATTGTTAATATACATTTAAATAACGCAAACTGCCAAGTATTATTTAACCTATAATCAAAGAATGAAAGGGCAAATTTTTAAAATACATTCTGATTTTTATTACGTTAATACTGCACAAGGCGAGTATGAGTGTAAAATTCGTGATGTTTTAAAAAAAAGAAAAGACGCCATCGTCGTTGGTGATTTTGTCGAGCTTGAACAACTTAACGAAAATTCTAAACAAGCATTTGTTTCAAAAGTTTTGCCAAGAGAAAGCTACATCCCGCGCCCTAAAGTTGCAAACATAAATCAGGTTATTATAGTTTCTGCAATAAAAGAACCCGATTTGGACTTTGAACAATTAAACAGATACCTCGCTTTTTGTGAGTATTACGACCTGCACCCCGTGTTGTGTTTTAACAAAAATGACCTTGAAGGCGAAGAAGAAATTATTGCAAAAATAAAAGATATTTATGTTCCGCTCAATTACAATATTATTTTCACTTCAGCGCTTGAAGGCAACGGTATTGATGAATTTAAAAAGCTTTTGCAAAACAAAATAACAGTGCTATGCGGTTCGTCAGGGGTAGGCAAATCATCTTTGATAAACGCAATTCGCCCTGATTTGAACTTAAAAACAAAACAAGTATCAGAAAAAACCGAACGAGGCACTCACACAACAAGACACTGCGAGATTATCACTCTTGAAAACGAATCTCGTATCGTTGACACCCCTGGGTTTAGCCAATTAAAGTTTGATTTTTTAATGCCTGCTCAAGTTGGGCTTTTGTTTAGAGAGATAGTAAAAATCCAAAATGAATACGGCGCGTGCAAGTTCTCTGATTGTATTCACGAGCACGAAACAGGTTGTCAAATAATAGAACATCCGGAGTTGATAGATAAAACAAGATATGAAAGTTATTTGCAGTTTGTAAAAGAAGCTAAAGAATACAAAAAACAGGTAACTTACGGCGGAAAGAAAACAGAATCACGCTCCAAAATAGTTCATAACAAAGAAATTACTAAAATAAGCAGCAAAAAACGTCAAATATCAAGACGCAAAAGCAATCAGGAAATAGATAAGGAAATACACGAATAATGGAACAATCCGTAAAAAAACAGTTTGAAGATTACATAAAACTTATTGAACAAAAACTTGATGAGTTTTTACCCGTAAAATATCCGCAAGAGATATGGGAATCTATGAGATACTCAGTGCTTGCTGGTGGAAAAAGATTGCGTCCTATGTTGTGTTTGGAAACCTGCAAAGTTCTTTCAGGTTCTTATGAACAGGCAATACCAACTGCTTGTGCTATAGAAATGCTGCATACTCAAAGCCTTATTCACGACGACTTGCCTTGTATGGATAATGACGACTACCGTAGAGGCAAACTTACAAACCACAAAAAGTTTAGCGAATCTACTGCCGTGTTAGCAGGGGATGCTTTGTTGTCTTTTGCTCCGCAGATTATTATTCAAAAAACTCCTGATAGCGTTTCTAAAGACAAGGTTTTAAAAGTTTTAGAAGAATTTTTAATCAGCGCAGGTGCAGAAAAACTTATTGCTGGTCAGGTGGTTGATATAGATTCTGAAGGCAAACAAATCGATAAAGAAACTCTAAACTTTATCCACGAAAATAAAACAGGTGCATTGTTTAAACTTTCTGTGAGAACAGGTGCAATTTTGGGTAATGCTGACGAAAAGACAATTAATGCATTAACTATGTTTGCCGAAAAAATGGGGCTTGCGTTCCAGATTATGGACGACATTCTTGATGTTACATCTACTCTTGAAGAGCTTGGCAAAACCCCCGGTAAAGATGCAAAAGAGCAAAAGGTTACTTATATAAGCTTTTACGGGCTTGAAGAATCCAAAAAACAAGTGGCTTCCCTTTGTAAGGCTGCTTGTGATATATTAGAAGAGAACAACATAAAGTCAGAAGTTTTGACAGGGGTTGTGAAGAGTATCTCAGAAAGGGTTTGTTAATGTACGATACTGGTACTGCTATTGAGGTTTTGGGTAATGGTTTTATTGCTGCATTTATTGCACAAATGTTGAAATTTATTTATTTTGTAATTGTTCATAAAAAAGTTAATTTTAAGATTTTTACAACTACGGGCGGTATGCCAAGCTCTCACAGTGCAGGCGTAATAGCACTTTCTATGACAGTTGGCTATAACGAGGGGCTTAACTCTGTCATTTTTGCGGTGGCATTGGGTTATGCATTTGTTGTAATGTATGACGCTGCAGGTATCAGACGCTCTGCCGGTAAAATTGCTGCAACTATGAACAGAGTAATGGAAGAGTTTTATGCTCACAGACCTTCTGCAGCAGGCGAAAAACTCAAAGAACTCTTGGGGCACACTCCTTTAGAAGTTTTTATGGGTGCGCTTTTGGGTATCTTTGTATCTTATGTAATACATTTTTTGATTCTTCAATAAAATGCTAATATGTAGTTATGAGCGGCGTTGATTTTAGTCTTTACAACAATTTTTGCACGGCAATTTTGATTCTCGATTCAAAACAGAGAATTCTTTTTAAAAACCCTGCTTTTGTAAAGACTTTTGGTAACGTAAAAAACCTTGAAAAGTTTGCGAACTATTTTTCTTTCGATGTGTGCGTTTTAGATTCTGACAAGTTGCTCTCATCAAACCCAGTAAACTTTGCTGTTTATTCTAAAGAAAGTTTTACGGCTATTTCTGCTTACCAAAAAACAAAAGAACAGCTTGTGTATTTTCAGATAACATCGTTTAACGATAAAGATAATAAGGTTCTTGTTTTTAAAAATATTACAAATGATATTTTGTATGAAGAAACTGAGAAAAAATACGCATTCATAAGACAACAGTATCTAAATCTTGTTGAAGAAAACAAGCAATATGCAAATCTTCAATCTCAAGCACAAACTCAAACGATAAAACTTGCTCTTATGCACAGAGTGTCTAACGTTATAAGAGAATCAATTGATATTAATAAAATCATCAACTCAACGTTAAAAGAACTTTTTAACCTTCTTGGCGCAATCAAGGTTTATTATGTGCAATATAAGGACAAAAATTTTTTTATAAACTCTGTTTATCCTGAAAAATTTGAGTCAATTATTGGAGAAAAAGTAGAATTTTCTTCCGATACAAACAGAAATATCCAATCAAAAAAAATAAAAGTTAACTCTTGCATTAAAGAATACTTAAACAGCGAAGTTACTTATTCTGCACCTGTTAACAGAATAATAGTTCCTGTTTACAGAATGCATGAGATTCTTGGGTTGTTGATGATTTATACTGGGCAAAAATATTTTGAAGATTCCCAAAACGATGTTATGCAATCTATTGCAACTCAGCTTGCATCTGCTATTGTTCAGGCTTCGTTATTTTTAGAGGTAAAACAAAAAAATCTTGAGCTAGAAAACACACTAAAAGAGCTTAAAGAAACTCAATTACAACTTATTAATTCCGAAAAAATGGCATCTTTGGGTCAACTGGTCGCAGGTGTTGCACACGAAATAAACACTCCTCTCGGGTCAATAAATGCTAACAACGATATTTTGAACAAAATGATTTCAAAGCTTGAGCAATCTCCTGATGACAAAATGATTCTTGAGAATATCCAAAACATAAACAAGATTGATAAAGAAGCAATAAAAAGAATCAGCGGAATAGTTAAAAGCCTAAAACGTTTCGTCAGGTTGGATGAATCCGACTTGCAATCGGCGGATATTAATAATGAGCTTGATTTGACACTTGAATTAATTAAGCACGAAACGAAAAATAAAATAGAGGTTGTAAAAAATTACGGAAATATTCCTCAGATTAAATGTTATCCGAATATGCTGAATCAGGTTTTTATGAATATTTTGGTAAACGCTTGTCAAAGCATAAAAGACAAAGGCACTATAACAATTTCTACAAAGCTTGTTAACAAAATGCTTGTTGTAAAAATTAAAGATACAGGCTCAGGAATTGACGACAAAATAAAAGACAAAATGTTTAGCGTAGGTGCAACTACAAAAAAAATTGGTACTGGTTTGGGGCTTGCCATTTCTCAAAAGATTGTTGAAAAGCACAAAGGTAAAATTTCCTTTGAATCAGAAAAAGACAAGGGCACAGAGTTTAAGATAGAGATACCAGTTGTTTCATAATAAAATCGGAACAAATAAATCTGGTCTTGTCGTATATGAGTTAGGTGTCCAATTATTCTTTATCAGGGATATAAGTAAAAATGTCGTTTGGTGTGCATTCTAATGCCCAACATAGTTTGTTAAGAATACGAAAATCAATGCTTTTAGTTTTATCGTGATATATTTTATGCAATGTTTCGTATCGAATATTGGCAGTCCTTGCAACTTCTGCTATTGAAAGTCTTTTAGCTCCCATTATAGTTGATAAATTATTGTGAATCATATTTTGGATTGTAACAGTTTTGATAAATTTAGTTGATAATATGTGTTATACCGTATAAAATATAAAAATAATGCATAGGATTTGAAACACAACTTAATAAAAAAGAGCAAAAATGTTTGATAAATCTAAAAATGCCATCACCCCATCCTATCTTACAGACAAAGATGTTCGAGAAAAATTTGCGATAAGGAACGTGAGCAAATTTTTTGACAAAGTGAACAGCAGAGCTGTGGCGATGCTAGTGAGCCTGTCTCCGAAACTTAACAAAGTTAAGTGTAGGTGAGTGACACATTGAAAAGGTGAGTCTTTGAGCTTCGAAGGCTCGAAGCAAGGACTCCGTTAAGGGTTGACTAAACGTCAAGCCTTAATGGATGGGAAGACGACACTAGATTAGGTATATGAAAACATGTTCAATGTTTTGGATGAGGTTGCTATTGATATTATTCAGCTGCAGGGTATGATTGCAATGATAAAAGTGCTTTCGCAATTTAAAGATAAAAAAGAAATGATTCATTTTGACTATATAGCAACTTATGTTAAAAACAAAGCTTATAAGGCAAAAAACAAAAAATAAAAGTAGATAACGTTGTTGAAAAAATTATTAAACAATACAATCTTGAAAATTGTTGCTAAACCCCAAAATAGAGCAAAGCAATGTTAATAAATACAAAATAAAAAGCGGATTTTGATTTCTCAAAACCCGCCTTTTAAGCTTTATATCACTGTAGATAATTAGCAGCAACCGCAAGTTGATTTTTTGCAGTCTTGGCCGTTGAATGCTTTCAAGCCCATGTATTTAGCTGCTGAACCGAGTTCTTCTTCGATTCTAATCAATTGGTTGTATTTGCAGATTCTGTCTGTTCTTGAAGCAGAACCTGTTTTGATTTGACCGCAGTTAGTAGCAACAGCTAAGTCAGCGATGAATGTATCTTCAGTTTCGCCAGATCTGTGAGAAGCGATTGCTGTGTAACCTGCTTTAGCAGCTGTATTCATAGCGTCTAAAGTTTCTGTCAAAGTACCGATTTGGTTAACTTTGATAAGAATTGAGTTAGCAGTACCTGTTTCGATACCTTTTTTCAATCTCTTAGTGTTTGTAACGAACAAGTCGTCACCAACTAATTGACAGTGAGAGCCGATTTTGTCAGTAAGCATTTTCCAGCCTTCCCAATCTTCTTCTGCCATACCGTCTTCGATAGAGATGATAGGATATTTGTCAACCCAGTTAGCAAGGAAGTCAACCATTTCTTCTCTAGAAAGAACTTTGCCTTCGCCAGCGAGGTTGTATTTTCCATCTTCGTAGAATTCAGAAGATGCAACGTCTAAGCAGATTTTAACTTGTTCAGTTGTATAGCCTGCTTTTTCGATAGCTTC
>CALVEI010000079.1 GCA_944326515.1 Candidatus Gastranaerophilales bacterium
AAAGAAAAGTACCACAAAAGAAAGAAACTCGCTATGTCAAAACAGACTCTAAAGTATTTATCTTCAAAATTTTCTAACCGCTACGCTTAACAAAAATTTTGTACGTAAATACAAAGAGTCTGTAGTCAAAACTACAATGGCAAAGCCATATTACTGCTTACGCAGTTTTTTGATGATAGTTCGCGAGATATTGAAACCTTATAAAAAATAAATACCAATGCACTTGTCGTCTACAGATTAGGTCTCTAATTTTCATAGTCTGCCAAGATATAGAAACCTTATAAAACAAATACCAATGCACTTGGATTTCTGTGATTAAGCTGTCTAATTGTCAAAGTCCATCAAGGTATTGAAGCCTTATAAAAAACAAATACAAACTGACTTGTCGTTAATAATTGAAGTGTTTCATTGTCATAGCCAGCCAAGATATGGAAATTCTACCAAAAATTAGTGCATAGGCCTGCGGCCCTAAACAGCTGAGAATGGACTTGTCGTCTACAGATTAGATATTTCATTGTCATAGCCCGCTAAGATAAGGAAACCCTATAAAAAACTTTCATAAAAATTTAGCGCATACCTTGTTTCATCCATGGTGTCATCATTTTCTTTAAGCGGAGTATCAAGATCAACAAATGTTTGAGTTCTTTCATCTTCATTGGGGTATCGATACAACCCAAACTCTCGCAACGTATTTTTGCAGCGGTCTTTGTTTATAATAAGCCTGTCATAATTTATGATAGAGCGAACAATCCCGATACTGTCTATAAGCTTAGGTTTTTTTTCGTGAACAATTATACCGTTTAGAGCCTGCCTTAACTTGTGGTTTTGCTCAGGCCTTGCGTTGTCACAATTTATGAATCTAAAGTATCTTTTATACTCTTTTTGTTTGTCCAAAATCCACTTGATAACTTTTTCTTCACTGATTTTGGAACCATAAAGCTCGTCGATTTTGAAATAACACTTGTCACGAGTAACCCCGTACAACCCGCAAGATAGAGGATGAACCCAGCCCCAGTCAAGCCCTAAAAAGTATTCTATGAATTCGTTTTTCTCAATTCTTTCAAGAATCTGCTTGTGAGAACAGGTATGCTTGTCAGGGTTAAACGTGTCATAAACAAGCCCTTGAGCAACAACCCAAAGCCCTTTGATTTTTCTTGCTTCAAAAACACCTTGATAAAGCTTTTTTTGATTTTCAATAAAAGCTTTTGACAAATTGGCGTTGTCTTCCATTGTGAAATGCCAATAATCAAAAATACTTTTGATATTTTTATCCCCCTCAAGGTAAGGTTTTATCCTCTCACGATAAAGCCAATGGTTTGCACTTTCGGGGTTACTGTCAGCTATGGCTCTGGCATTTTCAGGCGTTAGCCTTGATAACGCCATATTATAAAACCCATAGTGATGCTTGGGCAGCTCATTTGCATACCAAAAATCCCAGGTTGCACCTTGAATATTCGAATCACTGTCAGACTTTCCTCCACCAACAACTAAACAGTTATAGAGCTTTCCCCAAAGGTGAATATCAAGTTCACCGCTTGCAGAATTATACTTAACTTTTGCACCGTGGTAATTTTTCAGATACGGTAAAAGCTCAACAAGCACGTTGTTACGCACTGTATTTTTTGAATAGCCTGAAAAAACTTTTAAATACTCATTACCGACAAAATCAAAAATCTGAGGAATTTTATAAATAATAGAAAGAGTCTTAGCCGAACGCACAGCACCGTCACAAAGAGTAAAAAACGCCATATCCTGCGGACGTTTGCTCAAAAATAAACGATGTTTTTTGCTGTATTTTGATTTTGTCCAATCAATCGGCATTGTCTAATCCTTCTCCCATTTCTTTCAAACTTTTCAAATATTCTTCCTGTGTACAGATTTCACTCACTTGTGCTTGTTTTGAAGCAGCCGAAGCAGACAAGTTGCGACGTTCTTCTTCTGTACAAATCAACTTATACAAAGCAGCATTAAGCGTTGCATTTGTACTTTCAAACCATTTTATCCTCAAATCACGCTTTAGCTTGGCACGATTAATCTCAAGCGTATCAAGTATTTGCTGAGATTCTTTGAGGTTTGCAAGCTCAAACAAAGACGGCGTAATATCAGAAAATATAAAAATCTCATCCATAAAAACAATGTTGTTTTCTATGATTGTTTCGATACAATTTTTTTCAAGTTTTTTAAACTTAGCTTTGCTTATTGCTTTCATTGCTACCTTCTTCTGTAATAATCACTTACTCTAATTCCGTCAGAACGTGTGTATTCACGAACATATACCATCCCCGAGCCTGAACTTTTTATTTTTATCGACATTTTTTCTCCTTTGTTCTTTGTCAACTTTTGTAAAACGACAATTATGTTATACTTCCTGTATGAAGAAGTCATTTTACATATTTTTAACAATTATCATTGCTTTATCGGCTGTTTTTCTACGGTCGATTACAGAACCCCGCCTGCTCACAGTGCGCCATTATCATATTAAAAATTCAGAACTCAAAGGTATAAAAATTGTTTTTGTATCAGATTTTCATGTGTTAAAAAATCAAGAAAAAAGACTTGATAAAATTATAGAAAAAATTAATACCCAAAAACCTGATATTGTACTTTTGGGCGGGGATTACATTAAGGCGGATTATCCCGAAAAATCTATGGATATAAAAACAATAGCAAAACACCTCTCGCAAATTAAACCTAAATATACAACTCTTGCCGTATTGGGCAACCATGATTACCTGTACGGTATGAACAGGGTAAAATATGAATTAGAAAAAAACAATATAAAAGTTTTGATGAATGAGAACGTACCGTTTACAATAGGGCAAAAAACTCTGTATATCGCAGGTATTGAAGATTTTTGGGAAGGACAGCCCAATATAAATAAAGCTTTAAAAAGCACAAAAGAACCTGTTATCTTACTTTCTCATAACCCCGATGTTTTTCCGCAGATACCGCCAGAAGTTGATTTGACTTTAAGCGGACATACCCACGGCGGACAGGTTGTTTTGCCGATTTTCGGTGCGCCGATTGTTCCTTCTGATTATGGAAACAAATATGCTCAAGGGTTTGTAACAGAAAATAATAAAAAAATGATTGTTACAAAAGGGCTGGGAACAAGTATTTTGCCGATAAGGCTTAACTGCCTGCCGGAGATAATTGTTATTGATTTTATTTAATCGGTAAATTCCATTTTTTGCCATTTGCCGATGTATGAGTAGTCGACATCCGGATACTTTCTCTCTTTGCATTCTTCATCGCAGGGATTTGAACAGTACCGGTATATAATGTCATTAGCGCCCTGCTTAACCCGTTTTGTCAAAACAAAATTAGCCCTGTTCTTCTGATAATAGGTTTTCCCCTCAGGCAAATCCATGGCATCAGGGTATCTTCCGAACTGTTTTTTACCCTGTTCCAGAATAGCAACCGTTTCATTTTGAATATCCAGAGAGGTGTCTTCTTTTAACGGTTCAAAAAACATAAACAAAACCCATAGAATAAAAGACACACTTAGCATAAACATAGCATCTTTTCTGTCAAATACGGGATTTTTTGGCAAAGCCAGAGAAATAATTGCAAATACTGGAATAACCAAAAGTATAAACAAGAAAGACAGCAAATAAAAACACAAATAATCCGTAGAATTTGCATTGCTCTCCCAGAAACAGGAAAAGTTATAAACAGGCATAAAGGCGGCAAATGCAATCAGTACAACATTTTTTAACGATTTTAATAATAAATATAATTTTTTCATATTAGAAGTATGACGCTTATTTCTTTATTCAATATTATCATATTTACCGTTTTAATTTTTTAGTAATAAAAACTGATAAAGTTTTTTAAATAAAAAAGAAATCCCCCGAAAATAAGTCCAAAGATGTAACAATTGCACACCCTCGGACTGCGGGGGGAATCTTTAGCATACTTTAAAATTTATACACTCACGTCTTGAGTAGCTGTCAAATCCTTTGCTTTGGCGTGGATTTCTATATCCATAAGTTTTGTTTGTTTATTGCCTTCTTCGCCAAATTCGTGTTCCGTATAAACGCCCTTGCCATCAAAAGTTAATGTAGCAAAATCGTTTTGAACACCGTTTATAGGAATAGCGGTTGCTTTAGCTTTGTAAATACAAAAATGCACATCTCCGCCGTCATTGCTTGTATCAAGGATTTGAGCCTTTAATTGGAAATAATTAGGCAAGTCACCGCCACCAAAAGTATAAGACCCGACGGCGCTATCGTCCTCACCTGTTGTTGTATAGGTTCCGCCTGTAAGTTGTGCCAATACCTCTAAACTGAGTTTTGCATATTCCATATTAAAAGTTACGGATTTTATTTTGTTTGAAATTTCAAGAACCTTTTCATCCCCTGTCAGAGATTTTTCTTCTATTTCATAAGTCAAAGAAATCTGTCTAACCCCGGGCAAATCAATACCTTCACCACAGACAAACTGAGCTTCCGAGTCTTCTGTAACGGGGAAAAGTTTTGCGTCATCAACGCCAAAAAGTTTTGTTACTGTTTTTAGTGCCATTTTCTTCTCCTATCTGTTATAAGTAACTGTTATATCCAGCATATAGCCGTGTCTTTTTGAAGCATCTTTTTCAAGATAATAAGGACCGTTGTTCAAAGTTACGTGCATTGTTTTTCCGTTAATCAAAATCGCTTTTTGAAAGCAATCCTCAGGAAAAAGCAAATCGTGTAATTTAAAGCACGTATCTCGAACAAGCTTCAAGTCCGCAAATTTCATAACAATTTTTACGCCCGAACGTCTTGCAAGATCACACGGCAAAGTATTGTACAAGTTCAAAAGTATCACATCGCTACCTTTGGAAGAATCATAATCGTATTTAATCAAAGCTTCATCAGCCAGTGAATTTTGTACAATAAAATTCTTAATATCGTCTAAAATCATATTCCCTCCTTTACCTTAAGCAAAATACACTTCGTTAATCACGCATACTGTACTTGCTAAAGGGTAATAAGGGTTGACATTTATGACTTTGAACTCTTTGTCTTTGATTTCTAAAATATCATCAACTTTAACAACAGCCTCAGTGAACAAACGCCCCGAACAAGTGAGTTGTTGACCTTGTGCGTTGACAGTTAAAGTATGTTTCATTTCTATTCTGCAATCGATTTCGTCTAATGCAATAATATTCGGGCGAGAGTTTTCATCTGCTCCGTTTACCGTTTTTAAAACAGCGGTATCCGTAAGCATATCCGTGTAGTATCCCATATATTAACCACTCCCAATTTTTTATTTAACCAAATAACCCTTTTTAACCCACTTTTTGACAAGGTACAAAGCTACAGAGCTTGAGAGTTTGTTTGTTTCAAATCCTATATTTGCAGTGTTATAAGAAACAGAACCCACCCCAAGCGAAATTGACGAAATATTGTTTTCAATATTTTTTTGATGGATATTATCTGAACTGTTTATCAAGGCATAAGCTTCTTCACAAACCGCATCTTTTATATCTTGCGGAATCTCATAATCTCGAGGAAAAGCCAACGGCTGATTTACATCTTCAACAGTACCGACAAAATCAAACCTGCTTATCTTTTTACTGGCAGTGATAAGCAATTTTTCCTGCTGTTCTTGTTCAAGAGCATACCAATCTGCAGAATCATATCTTTCATCAAAATAGCACTGAGCATCTTCTAACGTCACAAGCGAGTTTTGATACAAAGTGATAGTCATTTTTCAAATTTCCTTTCCGTCACAGAAAAAACAGAGAGCCCTAAAAAAGAGCTCCCTGCCATATCTTTATGACTAATTTTTGTACTAAATAGTGTAAAATAATTACGCTGCAGCCGGTGTTAAAACAGCAAACGGATAACGATTTTCGCCGCCTTTTCTGTTTGCAGGTGCAGCAATCTGAACGCCCAATCTCATTACGCAACGTAACGCAACTATATCTTGTTGAGCAAGGTTGTAAGCGATAGAGCCGTCTGTATTTTGGATAATTGCCTGATCAAGAACTTTGTAAGTAATATCCTGACGGATTGAATAAACTGCTTTTGAAAAATCACCGGCAATCAATAATGCTTGTTCAGCATCAAAAATGCCAGTTTCGTCATACATCATAGGTCTGCCAACAAGGCTTACAGGAGTTTCTGCGGTTAAACCAGGAGTGTATAAAAGCTGATTATTTTTATCTCTCAAGTTTCTGAATTTTGCTTCTAAAGTGCTGTCAGCGTAAAAACCTGTTACTTTATAACCGGCAGCTTCTACTTTTGCCATAACGCCGTTTTCGCCAATAATATCACCTGCAATATCTTCGTTTGTACCTAACTGAACCGTATTACTTTTTGCAATAGCTTGCGTAACAATAGCTTCAGGGTAAGAAGCAGGTTTGTTAACGCCAAAGAACACAGCCTCGTCAATTGCAACACCAAAAGCTTCTACAATCTGAGGTTTGATTTCGTCCCACATAGAATATTGAGCATCATCAAAAACAGCCTCAGGAATAGGAACAATTACGGCAATTTCTTCTGCAGTAAGAGTTAATTTGTCCCATTCTGCGTTTGTTGTCTTTTTCATATCGGTATCACCGTTTAAAAAGTAAGCTGTAGGTAATGTTGATGCGATAGGCAATGTTTTTTGCTTAGCACTCATATTTGGCAACTGTTTAAAAAGTTGCAATGCTGCAGAAGCTTTTGGAACTTCCTTTATAATTTCAGAAGAAGTTTCTACAGGAATCAAAGATTCTGCATTTGTACGTGAAATAATTTTTGCATCTAAAGTCATTTTAAAATTTCCTTTCGTTTTGTGTTATCAAGCTATCGGCCCAAAGCAGCACGGATATAAGCATCCATCTGCTGTGAAGGAGTAAGAACTTTAGTAACGGCAGACTTAAAAGTCCCGCCAAAAGAACTGCCCTTTTGTTCTTGAAACAAAAAGCTATTCTGCTCTTTATACTGTGCGATAAACTCATCTAAAGCCTCACCGCTAACATCTTCGGGAATATCTTTTGCAACAAGTTCGCTTTTTACACAGCCTGCTTTATCAAGTTTGCGCATCACATTGAGTTTGCGATGTTCGTTTTTTAAACTCTCAAGCTCCTCTTGAATTTCCTTAGCTTTTGCCTCTAAAGTAAGTTTTTGCTCCTCTTCCTTTTTAGAAGAAGTGCGATACTTTGCTGCTTCTTTTCGAAGTTTTTCTACCTCTTTTTTTAATCGGTTAGGGCTATGACCTCGCAAAAGTAAATCCATCTTTTGCGCCGGAGTCAAAGAGTTCCCCTCATTCTCTCCTTTATCTTTGGGCTCTGCCTCCTGAGCAGAGTTATCAAAATCTTGTTCAGCACCTGTCTGAACACTCTGCGACAAAACTTCTTGGTTTTGTGCAGCAAAAATTTCATCCTCTGTACCTGACATAGAACTCTCCTTTCTTTCTTTTTTTATATGGTTTCAATATCTCGACGGACTATGACAATTGAACACCTAAATTGTTAACGACAAGTTCATTGGTACTTGTTTTTTATAAGGTTTCTATATTTTGGCTAACTATCATTAAAAAACTGCGTAAGCAGTAATATGGCTTTGCCATTGTAGTTTTTATTACAG
>CALVEI010000080.1 GCA_944326515.1 Candidatus Gastranaerophilales bacterium
TAAAGGTGAACAGGCATAATAGCTTTTGTTTTTGGAGTAATTTTAGATTCAATTTGAGTTACATCCATATTGAATGAGTCAGGGTCGATATCAACATATACAGGAGTTGCACCAACAATTTCAATAGATTCTGTTGTAGCTACAAAAGTAAATGCAACAGTGATAACCTCATCACCTTTACCTATATCCAAAGCTCTTAAAGCCAAGTGCAAAGCATCTGTACCTGAGTTAAGACCGATAGCGTGTTTTGTTCCCAAATATTGAGCAAATTCTTGTTCCAAAGCTTTTGTGTTAGGTCCTAAAATATAAGCGCCTGAACGTAATACATCAACTACAGCTTTTTCAATTTCTGCCCCTGTTTGTTTATACTGTCTTTTTAAGTCAACTATAGGAATCATATAAATCTCCTTCTTCCATATACTTATCCTAGCTATTCTATCATTTTACCACTCCCAAAAGCCGCCTTTATAAAATCTTTACAAGGCATAACAAGCATTTTGGCTTGCAAAAGACTAATCTAACTTGCCAGTATTGAGAAGTTTTTCTACGTGTTCAACCATTACATTGTGAATATTATCAACAGGCAAAGTACCATCAATACTTACAAAATTATATTCGTCTTTCATTTTATTATATTCTTCAAGACATTTTGCCTGATAAATTTTAAAACTTTCATAAAAATCTGTACTTAAACCGATATCACGACCTGATTCCCAATAATCAAGCCCAGTTGTACCAATAACCCTTTTAAGCAAAATATCTATAGGCATATCAAGATAAAATACCAAATCAGGTTTTGGAGCATAATCATAGAGCTTTTTAACCCAATTAATATCAAGCCCTCTTACAACATCTCGAGCAAAAGCTGTGTAAGTGTATCTGTCTAATAAAACTACAAATCCTGAATCCAAAGCCGGTATAATTGTATTTTCTAATCTGTCTGCAAAATCAGCTGCATACAAAAGGCTGAAAGTTGTTGCGTTTAAAAGGTTTCTATCTTTTGCATCATCAATTACATTTGCAATCAAACGGCTTGTTTTCCATTCAGATACCATGCAGCCATAGCTTTTATCTTCAATCCATCTGCGCATAAGGTCAATCTGGGTTGATTTACCTGAACCGTCAGTACCTTCTATTACTATCAAAAGCCCTTTATGGTTATGTGAATTATTGCAATTTTCCATTAGATATTAATTCCTTTTTGACTCAAAAGTTCTGTCACATATTTTCTTAAAAGCACTTGTTTAGAGTGAATAGTATTATTTGCATCTATCCTGACTAAACCGAACTCATCAACCATGTTTGAATATTCTTCATTAACTCTGTTTTGAAAAATAACATAGCTCTTATACGGGTTATTGCTCAATTTCAAATCCATACCGGCTTCATAAAAAGATGGGGCACGATTTGCACAGATTCTTTCCAAAGAAATTTCTGCAGAAATATTATAATAAAGCGCTAAATCCGGTTGAATTGCAAACCCATAGAGATTTCTTACCCAATCTCTATCAACCCCTCTTGCTACATCTCGAGCAAAAGCTGTGTAAACATATCTGTCCGCAAGCACGATAAAACCTGCTTTCATTGCAGGAATAATAATTTGCTCCAATCTATCAGCAAAATCGACAGCGTGTAAAAGACTAAATGTTCTTGGACTTAGCAGATTTTTTTTCTTGGCCTTTTTAGTTGTTTGAGAAATCAAATCCGATGAATTCCACTCAGTAAAAATCACATCAAGATTTTTAGCCTTGAGCCAATCTCTCAATATTGCCAGTTGAGTTGATTTGCCTGAACCGTCAATACCTTCAACACAAATCAAAGTACCGGGGAGTTCGTGCGGTTTTGATAACCTCATTTAAAATACCTTTCTTAAAACCTGTTAGAACGCTTTTTTCTATACTATCATATTTTTTTAAATATTAAAATCAATTTTTCTGCTTTTATAGTTTGTACAAGTTTATAATTTTTGCTTATAAAACTGCAAATTTTATATCCCCATCCATTACAGATTAAAGTTTTATCGTCAGGAGAAGTAAATACAATAAACATTTCCGGAGAAGTCTTTACATATTGAGCAACAACATTCTCTTCTCCATACAACTCTAATAGAGCAGGAATTAAATAATTGTATTTATCAGCCCTACGACCTGAAAGAAAATTAATCATCAATCCTTCTTGTAAGACTACAACCGTATCATCTTTTTTAGTCAGCTTATTGATAGAATCAAGAATTACACTAAAAACTTTTGCAGAAGCCTCATCTTTGTATATAGTCCCGTACTGCGATGTAATCTTATAATTGTTAAATTTTAAATAGCCCAAACTGTTCCAAAACGCAGCAATACTCATCAACAGCAAAAAGTACACCAATGTTATTTTAAAAATTCTGTTATTATCTTTAAAATAATAATCTTTTAATACAACGATAAACGCAATCAAAATTAAAGGTAAAAAATACCTTCCATATTGATTAATCTGCATAAAAAAGAACGACTTTAAACCAACAGCAAGAGCAAATAGAGTCAAAAATAAAACACAAAAATTCTTGCATAAATTTTTCACTTTCAATAAAGCTAAAATCATCAATACCATTGCAACAGAATAAAAAATATAGTTAACAAAAATTGCACTATACTTACAGAAAAAAATTAATAATACAAAAGAAAAAATACAATAAAAAATATGAGCAAAATACCTGTGCTTAAATTTAATCTTTAATGTTTCAATAAATTTAACGCCGTAATAAATAACAGAAAGAACTATGAAAGAAAAAATAAAAGATTTTAAAGTAATCAAAAAATATTGGAATGAAAAATAAAAAGTACCATTATAATAATTTTTCATATCAGAAGAATTAGCAAACTTAAACCAATCCGACAAATAATTTAAGAAATCAACAACACTCAAACCTTGCCACCAAAGCACAATCAAACACAATAAAGGAACAGTCAAACCACAAACAAATGCTTTTGCCAAAACCTTCCAATTAACTTTTTTAGCAAATAAAAAACCAACTAAAACAAACATCGGCAAAACAAACTCATACTTGTTTGCCAAAGCTGTTCCTGACAGAAACATCGATACATATAAAAACTTGTTTTCATCAGATTTCAAATATTTAATAAAAAACACAGCAGAATAAATTACAGAACACAAACCATAAACCATTCCATAAGAATATGGTGTCACAAAATTCATAACATCAGGAACAAAACAACAAAAATAAAGAACAAAACAACTCAAGAAAAAAGAAATCCAACGAGAAAAAAACTCTCGAGCCAGTAAATAGATTCCCACAATAATTAACAAAGCATTGCATGTACCAATAAAATAAAATGTCTTAATGGAAACTCCTAAAATCTTTATAAAAACAGAATTTAAAAGGTAAGAAAAAGGCCCAAATATTGCCAAAACATCTTTATATAGAACTCCTCCTTCAGCTATTGCTTTTGGAAGATAAATTTCTTTTCCAAAATCTATATAAACATCGCACATTTTATATTTGAATAAAATTGTATTAATAAAAAATAAAAGCAAAAAAACTAATATAGGCTTATATTCACGTTTTATAAACTCAAAACAAAATTTATTAAACATCTATAACTTCCTCAAAATATAGACATCTTCAACATCTCTATAATTTTTCACTACTTCGTAGTTATCAAATACCCACTTACAAACCTCTTGACCATAACCAGAACAATAACCATTGTTTTTATTCAATTCTCCGTTAAAAACAACAAAATAATCGGGCTTAAACATTTTATAACCGTTTATAATTCTCTCACTGCCATAAGCACCTGCAATGGCTTCATCATAATGACTGTAAAAAGCTACAGAATCTTTATTTGTCAAAAAGTTCAACAACGGCGCATTACCTAAAACAATAAGCTTGTCAGAATCATGAAGATTTTTGCCAATATAATCAACAAGTGGTTGTAAAAGCAATTTTTCTGACTGTGTGACATAAATTTTTCCGTACTCGGTTTGTATTACATTATTTTTTAAGACCAAAGAAACTAAGTTAAGCCTAAACGCTGCCACACTTAAAAATATCAAAACTGCACAAAAGGTCTTTTCAAAAGTTAAATAATTTTCTTTAAAATAATATTTTTTTAATACAACAACTAAAGATACAAGAAGCAAAGGCAAAAAATATCTGCCGTAAAAATTTGTAGATAAATACCAAAAAGATTTTAAAGAAATAACCAATGAAGCCAACACCAAAAACAATTCTGATTTATCATTGATTAACTCTTTTATTTTAAATAACGAAAGGACAACTACAATATAAGTAATAAAGCCCCAAAAGCTGTATGCATAATATTCCATTAATGGGAAATAAAATAAAACAGACAATGTTAAAGCAACCCATAAGCCCCAACCTGAAATCAAAGCCCAAACAGATTTTTTTTCGTAAAACTTATACAACACCCCAAATACAAAACTTGCTGCTATAAGTGTTTTTAAAGCAGAAATTATAGAATCTTTTGAAAAATAACAAGTTATTGTATAAACTTTTTTCAAATAAGGTTGATGTAAAAAATCTTTTAATATCTCAAAATAATTTGATAAATCACCGAATACCAAACCTTGTTTTAAAAGAACAATCGTACAAATCAAAGGTACAATAAAAAACGTACCGGCACTTTTAAAAACAGATTTTAAAACATTATTTTTGGCAAATAAAAACAGAAATAAAAATAATGAATACAAAACAAACTCGTACTTGCAACTTGCAGCCGCACCGCTAAACAAAAAAGCAAAATACATAAATTTGTTTTTATCAGTTTTTAAATAATACAAATATGACAAAACAGACAAAAAACAAAAACTTAAACCATACACAACTGCATAAGAATATGGTGTTAAAAAATTCATCAATCCCGAATAAAAACAGCAATAATACATTACAAAAACTGTTATTACACTAGAAATGGAACGATTAAGAAAAATTTTACTAATAAAATAAATACTCCCCAATATAACCAAACAGTTTATACCACCTGCTAAATAAAATGTATTTATATTCATCGGCGAAAATTTTAATAAAAAAGCATTAAACAAATATGAAAAAGGGCAAACAAACGTATTAAAAATATCCTTGTACAAAACAGAACCTTGCACAACCATTTTAGAGAACAAAAGCTCTCGCCCAAAATCCGTATGAATATTAATCATTTTGCCATAGAACAAAAATATATTAATTAAAAATAAAACAAAAATGATTAATAAATATTTGTATTCTTTTAGCTTTTCCATAAAAACAATTTTATCAAGAGTTTTTTTTTACAGTCAACATAATGTTTCTATCTTGCATTTTTCACAGTTTTTGTTCATGATGAAGTATAAGAAAGCCAACTATGTTTAACAAAAAAAATAAAAAAATTGAATATACAAGACTGAATAAATTTATCGCAAGTTCAGGACTTTGCTCAAGAAGAAAAGCGGACGAATTAATCGAACAAGGCCGCGTAAAAGTTAATGGAAAAACAGTCACAGAGATGGGATTTCTTGTAACTAATAAAGACAAGATAACAGTCAATAACCAACCGCTTAAAAAGACTACACCTGTTTATATAAAATACTATAAACCTGCAGGATACATCACAACAATGAGTGATGAAAAAGGCAGAAAAACAATCTATGATATCCTTCCTGACGAAGTAAAAGAGTTAAAACCTGTTGGCAGATTGGATAAAGATTCTACAGGCCTTTTGATAATGACAAATGACGGTGATTTTATAAACAAAATGACACATCCGTCAATAAAAATACCTAAAGTCTATAAAGTTACCGCAGAAGGTAAAATGAACCAACAACACCTTATTACAATGGCCAAAGGTATTGAAATAGAACCGGGTAAAATTGCATACGCTGATTCAATGATTCTTGAATATGAAGGCAAAAACACAGTTCTTCAAATCATTCTATATCAAGGAATGAACAGACAAATAAGAAAAATGCTAGATTCTTTAGGGTATCCTGTTATCTCTTTAAAAAGAATTTCTCACGGAACAATTAATATTCAAGGATTGAAAAAAGGACAATTTAAGTACATAAAACCTCGAGAAATATCTGATTTACTAAAATATATTCAAAAGATTGAAAAGCAACAATCAAAAGGAAAATAATATCAATGCAAGTTTTTGTAACAGGAACAGACACAGATGTAGGTAAAACATTTGTAACAGCAGGCTTAGCAGCTGTAATGCAGTCACTTGGTTACAAATCAGGCGTGTACAAACCTTTTCAAAGCGGGGCTGAAGTAAAAAACGGTTTTTTAGTAGCACCTGACCTTGCATATGTAAAACAACTTGATTTTTATGTGGAAACTCTTTGCTCTTATCTTATGAAAGCACCAACAGCTCCATATATAGCGGCAGAACTTGAGGGCATAGAAATAGAAATGGATACAGTCAAAAAAGAATATGAAACGATAAAAAACAACTGTGAAATTTTACTTGTAGAAGGTGCAGGTGGTTTGATGGTGCCTGTCACAAAAGAAGTTTTAATGATCGATGTTGCAAAAATGTTTGATATACCATTACTAATTGTTGCCAGACCAGATTTAGGAACAATTAATCACACACTTTTAACAATCAATGCAGCAAAACAAGCAGGCCTTGATGTTGCAGGGGTTATTATCAACAGATACCCTCAAGGAACCAACGACCCGGCAATAAAAACAGCACCAAAACTTATTGAAGAATATTCTGATGCAACAATACTAGGGATAATTCCTGACATAAAAGATTTTAAAAATGCAAAACCAGGCGCATTAATAAATATTTTAATCAACAGCCTTGATATAGAAGGTATATTTAGAATAAAAATACCTAAATTAAATTTATCAATATAGAAAAAGCGGGCATATGTAATGCCCGCAGGTGTTTAACACGAGGATCGTATCCTCCGTGAATCTTTTTTATGATCTCATAATCATTTACCAACTGTCCAGCGGATACCACCAGTGAGTGATACACCATTACGACCACCATTGTGTATCATTGCTTGTCCAAAGGCTATGAATCTGTCTTTGAATCTCTTTTGAATACCTGCGCCGTATTGGATATATGGGTCTATGCTCATCTCAGGTAATCTTACATCATTTGCTGTTACCTTACTGTCATCTAGTAAGTTCCATATCATTGCTACACTTAAATATGGTTGCCATCCGTTTTTTGTATTTCCGATAAGTTTTAATCCCGGTGCAAGTTGGATTGCATTAAGTGGGTCTGACTTGATGCGGACTCCTGCTCCGTTTGTGTAATCAAATGTATTTACGAATGTATAGCTTATGAGGAAGTTTGGTTGTAAGATTATTCTTCCGTCTTTAAATTCAAAGTTGTATCCTGTTTTGTTTCCTACACCGGCTAACAACATTGCATAGTTTTCACTTCCGTACATTGTACTTGCATCACCTGCTGTTGCTCCTACTGATAATGTTGTTGCGTTAAAGAAGTTGCCTTTATACATTGTTGCTGTTCCACCAAAGAT
>CALVEI010000081.1 GCA_944326515.1 Candidatus Gastranaerophilales bacterium
AATGGATTCTTAAGTTTAACAATCCAATGTGCTTTCATACATTATCAAATCCTCTCTAAATTCAAAATATTTAGCAAGTTTAAACCGGTTTGGGAGACTTTAAAGCAAAGCAAGTATAAATAACCATAACCACTTCAAAATCTCCGCTTGACCAGCTTAATCAAATAAATAATCATCTTATATCTGCATATACCTCTTCAACTGAATTGTACGTCGATACTATAATTAATTGGGACTCCTGTATAATAAAATCTTTCCTGTTCTTATAGAATCATATCTATAAGTTAATTCCCTACCATCTAAATCTCTCTTTGCTTTAAATCTTTCTTTTGAAATAATAGCCTTATGATTGTTAGTATTATTAATATCTTTATTATTGTTATTGCGTTTTCCGAGTAGGCAATCTCGGACTAAGTTGTAAAAACGACGCTGTAAATCCGATAGTAATTAACTATCTATCTTAATATACGAAATTAAATTATCATTTCGCATAAAACATTCATTATCTTATAATAATATATAAAACCCTTTGCCTTTAAGGTAAAAAGCTTATCAAAAATATTCTTCCCCTCTTCAATTAGGGAAAATATATGTTATTAACAAAACCTAATAAATGTAATATTATTAATATTTGCCTTAATTACTGGATATTTCACAGTTTTGTGCTATAATAGGTAACATCAAAAAATTACTATGGAGGTGTAATATGGGTAGAAAACCAACAATAAAAACTATTATCAAAAATCTAGATAAAGATATAAAAGAAGCACAAGATGTATTAGATGACTGGACATTCAAAGATTATGTATTTGTCTTTCTATTCTATAGATTTCTGTCAGACAATATCATAAAGTATGTTAAGAATACATTAAATAAAGATTACATTAAAATGAGCAACGATGAAGGAGAAAAGTATAAAAAGGATATAATTGAAAACTTAAAGTATTATATCCAACCAAGTGAACTTTTTCAAAATATAGCAAAAACCCAAGTCAACTCCCCTTACCTATACGGAGCGATAAATACAATTTTTAGAAGAATTGAGAGATCTTCAAATGTATTAAACAATACATTCAAAATCATTAATACTGATAGCAACTTCTTAGGATTAGAAGAAGAAGAGCGCAGCGAAAGAATTGCAAAGTTATTAAGAGCAATAGAAAAAATCAGATTTGACATCGAAGATGTGGAAAATGATACTTTAGGAGATGTTTATGAATATTTTCTTGGTAAATACAATCCTAAGCAAGGTCATAAGACAGGAACATTTTATACTCCTACATCATTAGCAGAACTAGCTATTAATATATCAAAATTGTATGTCAAACAACCAAAAAATCTATTGGACCCAACCTGTGGTACAGGTTCCCTGCTTATCAATTATCTTAAACATAACAAAGATATATCTGTCCATGGTATAGAGCGAACAATCGCTACATATTGTATATGTAATATGAACATGTTACTCAGAAGGATTAAAAACTATAATATCATTAACAGGGATGCACTGCTTTATTATAATGAGGAGTGGGAGAACAAATTCGATCTTATTCTTGCTAATCCCCCATTTAACACAACTTGGAAAAGTTCTCTAATAGATAAAGAGGATAAAAAATATACAAATGTCCCTCTTCCTAATGATAACACTGCAGATTGGGCATTTATATATCCGATTATATACAGTTTAAATGAAAATGGCGTTGCAGTTGTTATTGATACACCTAACATGTTATCAAGAACTAATCAAGTAGAAACATCAATAAGGAAATATCTAGTTGAACAAAATCTTATAGATACAATAATTTATCTTCCTGATAATTTGTTTGCTAATGTTTCAAAAGAAGTTTGTATGATGGTTATTAGAAAGAATAAGGACAACAACAATATATTATTTGTTAATGCAGAAAACATATTTAGTCAAGACGGAAAAAAGAACATACTACGTGACTCAGATATTGACTTAATAACATCATACGTAAAATTGAGAAAAACCGATGGAAAGATGTCACATCTAGCAACCTTAGAGGAAATAGTTAGAAATAATTACTCTTTAGAGCTAAAAAAATACATCCCTTATGAACACAAAATTGAAGCAAAAGAGTATGATATAAAACCAATTGATATTTCAGACGAGACGGATAATTTATACCACGAAAAGATTGATATTCAACGTCATTATTTTCTAAAAGACCTTAGAGAATTTACATATTTTATAGAAGACATGAAATTACTATGTAAAACTAATATTCAATATGTTAAAGCAGGACGGATGAAAGATGATTCAATAATAAGAATTGCAAATGGTGTTAGAAAAAGTAAATTAAATGTTAGTAAGACTGGAGAATATTTATATATATCAGCAGCCGAAATGGAAAACGGAAGAATTTATCCTAATAAAAAAACTGACAGAATGGACAAAAAATCCCTTGAATTTATCAAAAAAGAAACCAACATTGAAATTGGAGACATTCTTTTTGCTGTCGGCGAACATGATATAAAAACCGTTGTTATTGAAGAACCTTATAATAACATTGGTTTCAACGAAAATATTTACATCATTAAATATGACAGAAATGTTATAGATCCATATTATTTAAGAAATATACTTGAATCAGACTACTTTCGCACATGGGCTAATAATGATAATATGGCAAATGCTAAATCAAAAAAAGTTAACCTTACTACCTTTAAAGAACTTCCGATTCCTATTATCCCATTTGATAAACAAAAAGAAATTGGAGAAGCATTCAAAAAGTTAGAAGAATATCATATAAATATTATAAGAAAAATCTATTGTGAATTGAATTCCCAAAATTCATTATTTAGAAACGGAATTAGTAGAATTGGTTGGATTTTAAAAGATGACAAATAGTCATCTTTTGTTTTGCATACTCATTTAGTATTAGTTACATTATAAGCTTCAATTGCTTTAATTATATACTCTTCAATATATCTCTTATCTCTCTTAGTAAGTTCATAAGGCAATACTCTCTCTATATTTTCCCTATTAAAAGAGATTTGCTCATGCTGATTCCCCTTCTCTTCAGATAGAATCTTTTCCAATTCTTCTGCATTCAACCTCTTTTGCTCACTTAGTTTCCTTATTCTTATTGTTTGAGCATGAGAAGGACTCAAATCATCATAAATCATTGTAGAATAAACTAATGTTTGTTCATCTTTAGTCAAATATGAAAGCTCTACAGCAGGCTTAATACCCATGGTAATATTATGCTTATCATTATACTTGGCAGTATTATCTACTATCCTCAATAATTCAGGTATGAGATAAGTTAACCTAATATATCTCCTAACCATTTCACCAGATTCACCTTTAGCAATAGCATCTCTTGACTTGTGCAACTCGGTTGCCGAAGTACTTAATTTCTTTCCTTGGTGCTTCATGGCATCCATTTTCATTTTGTATGCAAATGCTTTTTCACTAGGTAATAACTTTTCTCTTTGAAGATTAGAATCAACCATAAATATTACAGCATCATCATCAGTCAGCTCCTTAATATAAGCATCAACTTCATCTGCACCATTAATCTCAAGTGCTTTTAATCTCCTATGTCCTGATACCATTTCAAACTTATTGTCTCTAGGTCTAACGATAACAGGATTTAATAAGCCATTTTCCTTAATGCTTTGGGCTAGTTCATGTAATGAACTATCTACTTCGACATTAAATGGATGATCTTTAAATGGCATAATATCAACTAACCTAATCTTCTTTGCATTACTCATCTTTACTACCTTGGAAATAAGTTAGTTTCCAATCTATATATGTGGAATACTTTATCTCTCTATTCCTTCTTCTTTTCCTCATGGTGTCCCACTCTTTTAAAAACATCTTAACATTATCAATAAAATCTCGATCAGTAATAACCACATCATCAACATCAAAATGATAATTTGGTAATAGTTCTTCCAGCCATAGTAAGATATAAATAAAGTCTAATGAATCATTGTAATCATATTGCTTAATTGCATGATAGCTAACACCCAATAAATCAGCAATAAGCTTAGTTCTAGTTACATTAGGATTTCTATCACCCTTCTCATATCTAGTCATTGTACGACGTCTATTAGCACCTGTAGCGCCTAATAAACCAGATATCTCATCTTGTGTCTTACCTCTAAACTGCCTTGCAAAAGCTATCCTTGAGCCTTGCGATAAATCTCTTAAAATTGGTCTTGAATACATCAATTTCATCAATAAATACCTCCAATACTCATCGCAGAATACCACTAAAAAAGACCAAATCAGCGAATATATGCGATTATATATTCAGATTTAGTCTTTATATTATTAAATAAGCTTTATATAAGCAATAGAAAATCTCTATAAAATAAGGGTTTATCTACTTCTTATAATTGCCCACCATTCTTGATAGCAGCTTGAGCCGCAGATAAACGAGCAATTGGAACTCTAAATGGAGAACAAGAAACATATGTTAATCCAATATTATGGCAAAATTCAACACTTGATGGATCTCCACCATGTTCACCACAAATACCCAATTTAATATCAGGTCTAGTTTTCTTTCCATCTCTTGCAGCCATTTCAACTAGTTTTCCAACACCAATTTGATCTAGTTTTGCAAAAGGATCTTGTTCATAAATTTTATTTTCATAATATGAACTAAGGAATTTACCCGCATCATCTCTAGAAAAACCAAATGTCATTTGTGTCAAATCATTTGTTCCAAATGAGAAAAATTCGGCTTCTTTTGCAATCTCATCAGCAGTTAAAGCTGCTCTTGGAATTTCAATCATTGTACCAATATGATACTCCATACTAGAGCCTTTTTCTTTCTTAACTTGCTCTGCAGTTTCAACAATAATATCTTTAACAAACTTTAACTCTTTAACTTCTCCAACCAAAGGAACCATAATTTCAGGAACAATATCAAATCCTTCTTCATCTTTAACTTCTATTGCAGCTTCCATTAAAGCACGAGTCTGCATTTTAGCAATTTCTGGATATGTTACAGCAAGACGGCAACCCCTATGACCCATCATAGGATTAAATTCGTGAAGTTCAGCACATTTAGCCTTTAAACGTTCAACTGTAACACCCATATCTTTAGCAAGTGCGATGATATCCTTTTCTTCGGTAGGTAAAAATTCATGCAAAGGTGGATCTAAGTAACGAACAGTCATTGGCAAACCTTTTAACTCCTTATACATTGCCTTAAAATCACCTTTTTGGAACGGAATTAGTGCGTTCAATGCTTTTTCTCTCTCTTCTACTGTGTCAGACAAAATCATTTTTCTAATTGCAGGTATTCTTTCTTCATCAAAGAACATATGTTCAGTACGACATAATCCAATACCTTCTGCGCCTAACTCAACAGCTTTTCTAGTATCTCTTGGATTATCAGCATTTGTTCTTACACCTAACCTTCTATACTTATCAGCCCAGTTCATGACACGTTCAAATTCACCTGCAATAGTAGCATCGACAGTTTTAATTTCACCATCATAAATATTACCAGTTGAACCATCTATTGAAATGACATCGCCTTCGTGGAATGTTTTTCCAGCCAACTTAAACTCCTTATTAACTTCGTCCATTTGAATGTCACCACATCCAGATACACAACAAGTACCCATACCACGAGCAACAACAGCAGCATGGCTTGTCATACCACCACGAACTGTCAATATACCCTGAGCAGCTTTCATACCAGTAATATCTTCTGGAGAAGTTTCAAGTCTAACTAAAATAACTTTTTCACCTTTGCCACCAACACCTTGTTTCGCAGCATCTTCAGCTGTGAAAACAACTTTACCACAAGCGGCACCTGGAGACGCACCTAAACCTTTACCTAAAACTTTAGCCTCTTTCAAAGCTTTAGCATCAAATTGTGGATGCAATAAAGTATCCAAATTACGAGGATCTATCATTAAAACTGCTTCTTCTTCAGTACGCATGCCTTCAACATCATCACCTGTTAATTTTAAAGTATTAACACCAATAACTTTTCCTTCACTATTAACTAAAGCACCTCCACTATTACCAGCATTTATAGCAGCATCAGTTTGTATTAAAGTATAAGTTTTTCCATCAGTATCAGTAACCTGTCTATTTACGGCACTAACAACACCACAAGTAATTGTACTTTGTAACCCTAAAGGACTACCAGCAGCCATAGCAAATTCTCCTACTTTTATAGAGTCAGAGTCTACAAATTCTGCTTTTGTTAAACCAGTTTTCTCTATCTTAATTACAGCTAAATCTGTTTCAGAATCAGTACCAACTATTTTGGCTTCATATTCAGTGTCATCATTAAACAAAGAAACAGTTATTTTTGTTGCTTCAGATACTTGGTAGTAAGATTGAGATTCACCAGAAGAAACTACATGATTATTAGTTAAAATATACCCATCTTCACTTATAATAATACCAGAACCTGTTGCAGTTGCGGAAGAGTTTTGTACTCCACCAAAAATAGAAAACATAGAAGTGACATTGTATTCTATTTTTATACCTACAATAGATGGTAATATTTTATTTGCAGCATATACTGCGGTATCACTATAATTTGACAAAGAAACTTGATCTACTAGACCAGAAACTTGAGAATTTTGAGAAGACTGATGAGTTTCATTAGTTCCCATTAATTGATTTTTTATAGAAGGAACTCCAAAACATGTACCAACTACAAGTGAAGCACCAATTACACCACTAAAGAATGGCAATAAAATTGTTTTACCAAAGTGACTTTTTTCTCTAGGCTTTTTTTCAACCTCATAAACTGTTTTATATGTATTAGGGTTTGTAACAGCTTTAAAATTAGATTCATTTGTTTTGTTTGATTCATTGAATTGATTATTATCATTATTTTCCATTTTTTTATACCTCCATTATATATATAATAACCTACTATGGATTTATAATACAATACTTTTGTGAATTTTTTGTGAAAGAAATGAACTTTTTTGTTGTACATTAAAAAATTGTTATATGTAAATTGATAATAAAAGGTAAGTATTATATTGGTTAGAGAGAAAAGGATACTTTTATTTTTTAAAATAAACTCAAAAATTATTGAAAAAAAACAACTAAAAAGATATAATGTAATTAATTGATGAAAAACAGAGTAATATATTACATTTATGCCTTAGGAAAGGAAAGTGAAAAAATGAAAAAAAACAAAGAACATGGAATAACAGTTATAACCTTAGTATTAGCTGTAGTAATATTAGCAATTTTAGCAGGAATAACAGTATATAGTGGCAGGGAATCTATAAATAAAGCAAATTTGGAAGGAATAAAAACAAATATACTTTTAATTAAAGCAAAAGCAAAAAAAAA
>CALVEI010000082.1 GCA_944326515.1 Candidatus Gastranaerophilales bacterium
ATTTTCATAAACAAAAACAATAGATGATGCAACCCAATAATAAATTAAGCCGCCAGATAATTTAAGGCGGCTTTTTTATATTTGAGCATAGTTTATTTTTATAAACTGTCATCTTCAAATCCTGGTGAACGAGATGGTAAATTAGAATAACCTGGGTTTGACATAACAGTTTTTCTTATATATTTACTTGTGTAGTTTCCTTTTATAAATAGCTTTTTGAGAGTATTCTCTCTTACAGCGAGGGGATGTACACTATTGTTGTATTGTGGATATTTTTCTGACAATTGGGTCCAGACTGCAGCTTCCATTGTCCAAGCGTAGGTTTCCTCATTAAGAGAGTTAAAATCGTCTTGATGCAGTGCTTCGTGAGCTAATACGGCGGCAAGGGCAGGTTTTGGGGCATCTTGATGTTTTTTGTTTATATAGATATACAATCTTTCTTTTTTCTTCCAGCCTAGTGCATCAAAGTTTGTATAAGCTTGACCGAACTTGCTCAAATCTTCAAAATCTACTTGCATAGGTTTTTCTGAGAGGTTGTTTCCTAAAATTGCGCGTCTTGAATATTCTCCGAGACCGCCTTTTAGAAGTTCCAAAGCTTCCATGATATGTTCGTCTTTTGTTACACCTTTATAAACTTTTTTTAGATTTTTTGAGCGAGTTTTTTGTTCTTCTGAAATGGTGTTTCCTTGCTCATCTTTGTATGTTTTGATTTCTCTTTGTGGTGGAGCAGGTCGTGTGTTTGTAGTTGTTGTGTTTTTTGAAGTAACTGTTTGTTGTGTGTTGGCTTGTTTTTTTACAGTAGCTGTATTGTAATTTGTTGCATTTTCTATCTTAACTCTTGGTTTCAATTGAGGTTGAGATGTTGCACCATAAACTGGTACGGAAAAAGCAAATAAAAAACCTGCTATTAAAGTTGATATAATCTTTTTCTTATCCAATAATCCTTACCCATTTTGCTACATACTTGCCAATATTATTAATGATTATTTTTATCATATCAAATTTATTGGGGTTTGTGAAAAGTTTTGTAACGCATTATTTTAAATAGTCTTTAAATTTTTTCTTATGCACTGTATATCCGCACCCTTCATGCAAATCTGCTGGATAGTGTATTCTGGGCATAGGGTAGCGTTTGCACATATCAAGTCTTTTGTCATAGACAGAACAAAGCCCTTCTTTTGTTACGTATTTGCACGCAAAAATCAGATTGCCAAACTCATCTTTGCCTTTTATGTAAAATCGCTTGTATGAAGGAAAAATAAACTGCATTATTTTAAATTCTTCTGGCGTATATGTATCATAGCTGTACATATAGTTACAGCACTTCCCGCATTTTTTGCACTCGCCTGTGATTTCGTACTCCATTTTTTCAGGAACGAAGTAAGACATTATCTCCCAATAAATCGACTTTACAAGGTCAAACATAAAAACATTTACCCTTCATTTTTAGCTTGTTTTATTGTTTCTATAATAGTGCGAGCTCTTGCAGTGTATGAATGGCTTTTAAGCACATCTGCATAGCCTATTGTTGCTATTTTTTGTGCTATTTCAGGGTTCTTTAAATAAAATGCTGTTTTATCCAAAAGATCATCAATATTTTTGTAAGTTTCAAGTTCTTTTGAAACAATAAAATTACTACTAATATCTTCCATATCGTCAGTAAGCAAAAAGCCACGTGACGCAAGAACTTCAAAGACTCTATAATTTAGCCCTGATTTACCCTGCAGCGTAATATTTATATTCACCAAGCTATTTGCATAAACCTTTGCAAGGTCATTTTCTGTGGTCAAAAAGCCCTTATATGCACTTTTGTAAATATCAAGTTCCTTGTCAGAAAGGAATTGTTTTTCTTTCATATCATCAAGGCTTTGTAAAAAATGTTTTTCGTAAGAAAAAATATTAACTTTTCTGCCAAACTTTTTAATTAAAGCAGCAAGAATCTTTTGTCTTTTTTCAGTCAACGGACGTCCGACAAAAGAAATCTCATAAATCGGAGCGTTTTCTATATCTTCATTGAGCCTGTATGCTTTGCTGTTAACAGCAAGCGGAAGATAATGACAATTAGGCAAGTCTTCGACAAAATTCTTGTCCCACATAAAAGAAAGCAAATTGAGCTTTTTAAACTCCTCATACAAATGAGGTTTGTTCACACAAGAGTATTTGCCCTTAGGCTCGTCTGCAAAATAGTGAATAAGCTTGTAATTGTCTTTGTTTTTTAAAATAAAATCTTTTAGCTCCTCATTGTCACAAAACAAAAATCCATAATCATAGCCAATTATTATATCAGGCTTGAAAGTTTTAATATCTTCAACAGAGAGTTCTCTGAGGTCTTTTTCTATAACAAAGCAGCCGTTTGCTTTAAACCCTTGTCTAAACCCTTTCATAATAAGAGTTCCCGCAATACTGTTGGGTAATGTAATCAAAACTTTAAGCATACTTTTACCACCAAATCTAACTCTGTTTTAAAAATTCGGGAATCTGACAAGCCTCAATTGTGCCTGTAACTATTTGCCACTCAGGCATTGCCTCTTGCAGTTCTTCTTGCATGTGAGCCAAAAGCCCCGGGATAATTATTTTGCGTGTGTTCACTTTTTCTAAAAGCCCGTAATTTTTAACAGAACGAGCAACCAACTCAGCAGTAAACTTGTCGGCTGACCACGCTGTTAAAACACTCATTCCGTCAGACGGTGTAACTACAAGGTAAGACCCAAAAGGTAACGCCTCTAACTCACCTGCTACAGCAAAATACGTGAGAGCAAAGTTTGTAGTCAAAAGTATTGGTGCGTTTTTGTCAGGCTCGTTAAATTCGTAAACCTTTGCCTCAACCTGCAAAGGCTTTTGAGGGTTTGTATAAATATTTTGTCTTAACGTAAACAGTGTTGATACCGTTGCCTCGTCAAACTCAGGCAAAACGATTATATTTGCGTATCTGCATATCAAAACAGATGCAGCAGCAACAATCTCTAAAGAATCAAGGTCCTTTGGAAATCTGACCATAACAGGATAAGTCAAAGGTTCGTGACGTCTCAGTATTGCCGCACGTCTTATCAATGTTAATTGTTCTACCGCTTTTGGCAGATTTTTAAAATCATATTCGAGTATTATGTCTTTTTCACCTAAAAAAATCGCTTCTTTTGACAAGGTTTCGAGTTCATTTATATCAGAACCTTTAATTATTTTAAAAGGTGAGTTTTGGGAAATTACCGCAATATTTTTAGCTTCTATTTTTTTTGTTGCAGTTTCAATATTTTGACCGGTTAAATAAATAGCGTCAATCTTAAATTTTTCGCCAATGCGTTCTATTTCATAAGCGGCAATTTTATCAAGCTTTTTATCAAAATCTTTGTCGTCAGAATCAAGCTCAATAGCTGCAACAGTCGGGTGTACAAAAGTTTTATCATGACGATACATTACATTTTCGCCACCTGTAATAAGAGTTTGCGACAATTTTATTTCGTGTTGTTGAACTTTTGATGATTCTGCAAATTTTTCTTTTAGCTCAGCAGGGATATGAGGACATTTTTCGATATCCGCTTGTTTTTTTGCAAGTTTTAAAGCATAAGCCATACAAGTAGGACAACCGCATTTTTTGCAGTTTGTTCCTTCAGCTTTTTTAGCTCCGGGTAGGTATTTAAAAATCTGCATGCCTGTGAGATTCATTACTTAACCTCGCTTTCAAAAACTGATTTCATAGCTTTTATGCTTTTTGGGTTCCACAAAACAACAACATCTGCCCCTGCACTAACCATAGCAGAAGCTCCTGCAATTTCCCACATAGCAGCACGTTTTTCGTAATCCCCCCATTGAGAAGAAAACGTATCTGATTTTGCCTCTTTTGCACGATAAGATTCTTCACCGATAAACGCAATAACAGGCATATTAAGCATCGTATCACCGTCAAAAGCTGCTTGTTTAACCTTTTCTATAATACTGTATCCATAATCAAGCCCGTAACCCAAGCCGCCCATATCAGGGTCGATAAGAATTTTTTCAGGCTCGATACCTTTGTCTATAGAAAGGATATTAAGCTCTTTTGCAAGGTTTATATCTATCGGGCTTCTTAAAACTATTATATGCCCGTGTTTTGCAACAACTGGAACTATTTGCTCGTATGTTGTTTCTTGAGCAAAAGAAATAATACATTGTTTAGGTGCATTTTCTGCAAGCAAAGGTAACAGCTTAAAATCAACAGGGTCATTGTTTGCCCCTCTTAAAATAAGCGGTGTTTTAACCTTTGATAAAACGGTTTTTAAAAATTCCTTAACCCCTTCAAGTTTGTCATCAACATTATCTTCTGAAAGGTTAAATTTTATAGAAATAATATCAGCACCGATATTTTGAGCTTTTTCAAGCATTTGCTCACAACTGTCACAACCCCATTCTTTTTTTAAAATTTCAGGGTATGTATTATCTAAAATATAAGGAATCTCAATAGCTAAAAGAGGTTTTGCACTATTATTGTTCTCTTTCATAAAAGAACGTGCGCTATTCCCCCCTATAGAAAGGTTTTCAAGTTTAACTTCTCTGATTTTTTCCTTAATACCAAAAGATAGGTCTATATTTTTCATAGACCTATCTTAAAAATTAAATACAAACTTGTCAATTAACCCGCAGTTTTATATGCGTTAAGTGCAACCTTTTTAGAAAGCTCTTTGATTGCATCTGCTGTTGTTTTTTTACAAGAAACAATCAACTGTGTTTTTGGAACATTATCGTAAATCCAAGGAAAATTATCAGCAGCACTTGCAGGTTTTTTTACAGGTGGCATTTTTGCCAGCTGTTTTGATATGTTTTCCATTGCTACTTTTGCAGCTCTGTCAACTTCTTGAGCTGATTGCACAAAAATTCTTGAACTGTTTACACCTAGCATAATAAACTCCTTTTTCACACTTGTGTAATTCGACCCTTAACAAGTATAAACGCATCAACCATAAAAATTGACGCGTTTTTTTTAAATATTTACAAATATTTATTATTTACTACGTTTGTAAATTAGTTACCCAAATATGTGCTTGCTTTAACTACTTCAGGAGTGTTTTTTGAATGTAAAACACCTGATGGTTGTCTTTGAATAAAGCTATCATTTTTTGCATATTGTTCAGTTGCAAATTTTTCATTAATTTTTGCAATTTTCTTTTGTAATTTAATATTGTTAACAAAATCAAATTGACCATGAGCTGCTTTTATTGAAGTACCTACAGGATCCATTTTTGATTCATTAATAATTGCTTTTCTTTCTGCTCTAGCTGCGTTTCTCAACTTTGCTGGGATTTCTCTAATCATTGTTTGTGCAGCTACTCTGTTAATTGCCATTGTTTTCTCCTTTTAATTTGAATGGTTTAAGTGATTGTATCTGTGAGGGGTAAAAAGCGTCAATTTTTTATTTTGACGCTTTTTATCTCTTATGTTTACATTAATTAACATTAACTGGTTAGTTAGGATATTAACCAATCAGGTTATTTTAATAAAGAATGACCCGTCATTTCTTCAGGTTGTTTAATACCCAATAACTCAAGGACAGTTGGTGCAACATCACATAATGCACCTGTGTCTTTAAGTTCATATTTGCCCTGACCATTGATTAACAAGAACGGAACAGGGTTTGTTGTATGAGCGGTAAACGGTGTATGAGTTTCAGGATCTTCCATACACTCAGAGTTGCCGTGGTCTGCTGTTAACAACATGATTACGCCGTTTTCTTTAGCTTTTTGCGCAATTTTGCCTACGCAGCAGTCAACTGTTTCACAAGCTTTTACAGCTGCGTCAAATACACCTGTATGACCAACCATATCAGGGTTTGCAAAGTTAACAAGGATAAATCCGTATTGAGGATCATCCAATGCTTTCAATACGTTTTCGCAAACAGCAGGTGCGCTCATCTCAGGCTGCATATCATAAGTTGCAACTTTAGGAGAAGCAACCAATGCACGAGTTTCTAGCTTGCCTGATTTTTCTTCACCACCGTTAAAGAAGAATGTAATGTGAGCGTATTTTTCTGTTTCTGCTGTTCTGAATTGTTTTACGTTGTTTGCATCAAGCACGTCGCCTAAAATATTTGTTAATTTTTCTGGTGGATAAGCTATCGGCAATGGGAATGTTTCATCATACTGAGTCATACAAACATAATAAAGATTTTTTCTTACGGCTTTTCTTTCAAAACCTGAGAACTCTTCAAATGTCATTGCTCTTGTTATTTCTCTTGCTCTGTCAGGTCTGTAGTTAAAGAAGATTATTGCATCGTTATCTTTAATTCTTGAATCAGCATCAGCATTTGTGATAGTCGGTTCTACAAATTCATCTGTTACATCTTTAGCGTAAGAAGCTTTAATTGCTTCGTCAGAATTTGCTGCCTTTTCACCTTCGCCTAAAAGCAATGCGTTATAAGCTTTTTCAACTCTTTCCCATCTGTTGTCTCTATCCATAGCCCAATATCTGCCTGAGATTGTTGCTATTTGAGGCAAGTTGTATTTTTTCAATTCTTCTTCTAACTGAGCCAAGAACTCAACAGCACTTTTTGGTGGAGTATCTCTACCATCTAAAAATGCGTGTACATAAACTTTTTTAAGTCCGTTTTCTGCTGCCATTTTTACAAGAGCTTTTACGTGATCAAATGAGCTGTGTACACCGCCTGTAGAAACAAGTCCGTACAAATGCAACGAAGAATCGTTCTTTTTAACATGTTCAATAGCTGCTTTAAATTCTTTGTTTTCAAAGAATTTGCCTTCTCTTATTTCTTTGTTGATTCTTGTCAAATCTTGGTAAACAACTCTGCCTGCACCAAGGTTAAGGTGACCAACTTCTGAGTTACCCATTTGTCCGTCAGGCAATCCTACATATTCGCCTGAAGCATTGATTTGTGTATAAACTTCTTCTTGTTTAAGTTTGTCAAAATTTGTTGTATGAGCTGTTTTGGTCGCGTCTTTAGGACAATCTTTATTAATTCCCCAGCCGTCCATAATACATAAAAGAACTCTGTTTGTCATAACTCTCTCCTTTTCGGTCTAATGTAATTATATTATCCATGCTGAAGAAATTTTTTCTATTTTTTTTATAAGGCTTCAGTATCTTGGCTTACTATGACGATTAGAGACATCAATTCTTGATAACAAGTCAATAGGTGTTTGTTTAGGGGCACAGCCCCTTCCTCTTATCAATGCTTTTTTATATGTTTTCTATACCTTGGCAAACTATGAAAATTGTACAGCTCAATTATTAACAACAAGTCCATTCTCGACTGTTCAGAGGCACAGCCCTTTTGTCTGCTGAATGCTTTTATTAGATATATTTTTATATGGTTTCAGTATCTTG
>CALVEI010000083.1 GCA_944326515.1 Candidatus Gastranaerophilales bacterium
TGGTAAAACTATAAAAGAGGTTATTGAGTATAGTTAGTAGAATTAATTTAAATTTCTAAAATTATCTGTCCCAAAATCCTCGAACTGGTTGTTCTTTTACAAGGATTTTACAGTCCAATATTAAGATTAAGTTTGAAATATTCTACAAAATCCATTAAAGACAGAACTTGTTCTATAACCATGTTAAAATGTTTTTTATTAGTAAGCGGTTCATTTAGGTATCCTATTTTAAATAAATCATCCTTAAGTGAAAATGCAAATAAAATATTATTATCTTTTATAGAACAATTTATTTTTTTTGCGTGAAAGGCTGTTTTTAGATTACAAAATCGTTCTATAAATGCAGTGGTAAGTAAATATCTTGCTTCTATCTGATCTGTTGAAAGAGTATCATATCTATTGTTGAAGAATGAATATTCCGTAAGCACTTTTGTATAATTTTTTAGATTCTTTGCTTTGTTGATTATCTCAAAAAAGTAATATAATTTTAGGGCAATTGACGCAGTACTCAGGTCAGGTAATTTTGAAAATAATTGTTTACTTTTTATAATGGTATGCCCTTTAAATTTTTTATTCATATCTATGCTGATTAAACAGCCATTAAATACACTAAAACTGTTATCTCTGCTTTTATCATATTTTGAATCAGAATAAAATAAACCCAATTCTTTAATTGTAATAGGTATTTTAAAAGCTGTACCTTCAAATGTGTCATTGTAGTCTATAACATTTGCTTCTGCAAAAATATTGCTTTGATTAATTGTATTGATATCCAAACGATTATTGTTCTTCATCTCTATTTTAAATTCAGGAACTGTAGATATTACGTTAAATAATTTTGTTATAATATCTTTTTTTACGTAAGAATCAAACTTTTTAGAAATATCAAACATCATTTTTATAGCTATTGCCATTGCAAAACAAGAGCCAAACATAATTATCATAAATGTAATAAATCCAACATCACCAATGAATTTGTTTTTTGTTAATGCAAACCAATTAATAAGCAAAATAAGCGGAGAAACAAAAGCTATAAATTTCCAAAACAGATAAATCTTACGAGCTTTTAATCTATCAGCTTCTTTTTGTCTTAGTATGGGCAAGAGTTCCTTTTCCCACAACTCTGATAATTTGTTCAATAAATCTTCTTTTTTCATTCTTTTGTGTTTAAACCTTTTTTAAGTCGTTTGTCACAAGTGATAATGTTTTGTTATCTATTTATTTAAAAATAGTATAACAGAATCTTCACTTTATAGGATTAAAAATAATTATAAAGAATCAACATAAGATTCTCTTTCAAACGTTATATTGTATTTTATATGCGGTTTTTATTAAAGATTGTAAGTATAATTTGTTATTATCAGGTATGTGTGTGTTTATTTCCTTTTTTCATTTTAACTTTTAGTATTTAATATTTGTATAATGCTTTCATTTCTTGTCAATGAAAATAGGTGTTTCAACTCTTACGATTTTTCCTTCTATTTCAGCTTTTTTAATGATGCTACCTAATGAATCTAGGCTTGCATTTTGACCTAACTGTTCATTCGCAGCGTAAGGAAATTCATCAGATAATTTTTGGGTTAATTTTTCGTATTGTTTTTCAAAACGTGAACCATATTTCCGTGCATCTTTTTCAAGGATACAGGCGTTATAATATTTTTTAATTTTACCGTTTAATGACATTACGCTCAGCCCGTTTCCTTTAAAAAATTTCAGCCCCAAAATATTTTCATTTTTGTTACCGTAGTTACCTGTTACAAAACCTTTAAGACAGTTGCCGATTGCTTTCCACGCTATTAGTGATTGTTTTTTGTGTCTTAGCTCGTGTGCCAGCGTGTTTACTATATCATATTTTTCAAGTCCCGAGCTTATGACAATAGTCTCTGTTGCAGGTTTGTAGTAGCCGTAAGCGTTTTTTAATTTTTCTGTTTTGATATTGCACACGCTTGTCGGTACGTTGAGAGTGGCTGATATGTAATGCTTTATAGAATGTATAAAGTCTTTGTTCGGGTATATTCTTGTCATAATATAGGGATCTTTTGCAAATTCTTCTGGTGAGATTTTTGTATTCCCTTTTATGTTAAGCAATTGGACTTTGCCGTTATTTTTTCTTGTGCCTTTAGTTTCTAAAAATTTTATCGAGTTTTTATCACCTTTAATTTTACTTTCTATTCTTTGCGTTTCTTTTCTTCCGCCAAACCAAAACTCTTGTGTATCAAGTCTTGAACGTGTTATATATGTTGCGGGCGGAGTGTTTTCTGTTTTGCCTGTAATTATTGATACCATATCTCTTGTATGGCTTTGTAATTCATCATTGAGTTTTGTTGTTCTTTTTATATCAGTTAATTTACCTCTTGTCTCAAGGGCAAAGTTATAATATTCTTCAAATTTATAATTGCTTTCGGTTGTCAGTTTGTTTCCGTTTGCATTATCTGTTCTGATTCTTTTTATTAAGAAGCCGTCTTTATCTTTAAAAGAGATTATATCCGAGCTGCTTTCTCCAAAATTCTTTTCTATTTTAACAATATCGATACTTGCTGTATTTTTGGGTGTTTTTATACCTTCGATTTTTGAGGTTTTAGGCAATGTAAATTTGGCAGCTAATCTGTTACCTGCTTTGTTAAAATTGTTTGATTGTACATTTTGACCTTTTACCAAACTTTTGGCAAGTTGCCTTATTTGATTGATTTTCATCTAACACTTTCCTTATTGTAATAAAGAAATTTTTTCAGATAAAATTGCTTTTTTCTTAATCTATTCACTTAAATATGCTATAATTTTATGCTTAGGAGAGTGAAAAAATGAAAATAGGTATTTATTCTTTAGGTTTGATTGGCGGTTCACTTTTAAAGGTATTGTTTAACAAGGGCTATGAGTTGTATGCTGTTACCCGTAATCAACAAACTATCGAAGCTGCAAAGGCATATACAAATAATGTTTCAAGTGACATAAATACTTTAAAACAATGTGAAGTTGTTTTTGTTTGCTCTCCTATGTCAAAGGCGATAGCCATTTTAGACGAATTGGAAGGTGTTGTTTCTAGCAATACTATAGTAGCTGATGTTTGCAGCTTAAAAGAGTTTGTGCTGAAAAAGCCCAGACCTTACGTGTTTATCGGTACTCATCCTATGGCAGGGACTGAAAACAGCGGTTTTGATGCCTCTTTTCAAGAACTTTTTGTTGGGGCTAAGTGGGTATTAACGCCTTCAGAGAAAGTTTCTCAAACTGATATTGAAAAATTGGTTAATATTATAGAAACTACGGGAGCTAAAACGTTAATTGCAACCCCAAAAGAGCACGATAAAGCTGTTGCATTGATTAGTCATATGCCTATGTTGGTTGCTCAAGCTCTTGTTAAAACAGCAATGCCAGATTCTTTGGCTGTAAAACTTGCATCAAGTGGTTTTAGAGATACTACAAGATTAGCTTTGTCTAATATAGACATGGCAACTGATATGATTGAATTAAATAATGACAATATCAAAGAGGCATTGAATGCTTTAGTCAACAATGCTGATGTTTTACTCAACAGTGACTATCAGGATTCTATAAAATATATAAAAGATTTTAGATCTGCAATGTATAATGCTGACGGTAAAAATATCTCAAACTAAAGTATCTGTTATTCTATACTTAAATACAGTTATATAAGGTATAAGACCTGATATTATAGAGTTGTTAGGGATAACATATTTACTTTAAGTAAAACAAATCAGGGATACAGATGAATATTAGGGATATCGAAGATGCCTGCATTGTTGATATAGCAAGGAATGCATTATCACAAAAAGATGTATGTCGCATAAAAACTTTATATAAAAAGAGATCGCATAATGTCCGTATGGGGCTAGACATGCGTGGTGTGAGATGTTTTGATTCTGATTTTTATTCTTTTATGAAAGATTCAGCTTTAAAATCAAAGTTATCCTTGTTTAATTTAGAGAACGAATTGTTTTTGCAACTTTTTGTAAGTGGTTCTGATAGTTTGGTTAATCTTTATCTTAATGAAAATGATTTTTTACGTGATAAACGATTAATCGTAAATAGAAGATTTAGACTTTTAAAGACTGCGTAATTATTAAAAAACTTTGCTTATTCGACAAATTTTGTCGTTTATTAGATTATATATTTATAATCTTTTGAGAGGAAATATATGAACGACAAAGAACTTATTGTTGCGATACATAGTAACACAACAGTGTGTGATAATTCATTTGGTATGGTGGAAGCTTTTTCACAAGGTTTGCTTAAAGGTTTTATGCAATCAGGAGTAAAGGCATATTCTACAGAAGAATGTTTGGAAAAAGATATTCCTTTTAACCTTGCTATCGGATTTGATTCTGCAGATTTAAAGCATTGGCAGAAGATATTGAACCAAAAAATTAATAATATTATGTGGTCTGTTGATTCTGTTTTTGTTGACAATTACAAAATTGTGAAAAACTTTGCCGCGTTTCCTAATTTTATTGTCTTTGAATCTTCTCAATCAGATTTGCAATCAACAGGTACGTATTTCCCGACTCTAAAGCACGGTTATATCCCTCATGCAGTTGATTTAGACTTATTTTATAAAAAAGATGTAGAAAAAGAAAATGACTTTGTTTTTATAGCTTCTGTTTTTGATTATGAGCAAATTATTGAAAATTTAAAATCAACAATACCTGAAAGCGTTTATAATCTTATTATGGATATGCAAGCTCTCTGTTTAAAAAATCCATCAATAGGCTTTTGGCAGGTAAGTCAAGCTGTAAGTCAGGCATGTGAACTTAAGTTGGATGCAGAACAATATATGTTATTGTTTAAAAATGTTGCTGATATCGTTACTAATCAGCACAAAATAAAAGTGGTTCAGGCTCTATCTGATTTTGATTTAAAAATATATGGTAACGGACCTTGGGAAAAATATGTATCTGGTAACGTTAAATATATGGGAACTTGCAGTTATAAAGATTCTGCGGAAATTCTTCAAAAATCAAAGATTGCATTGCATGTTCATCCGTTCTCATTATGTTCAGGATTGCATACACGTGTACTTAATGCGGCAGCGACAGAAACTTTTGTATTGAGTACAAACACTTTGTCTTTAAATCTTGAGTTTGGGGATACATTGGGCTATTTTGATAACCAAACATTTGATGATGTTTCTCAAAAAGCCGAATATTTCTTAAATAATGAAGAAGAAAGACAAGAAAAAGCACGCAATGCTTATGAAATTGTATCTAATAAGCACACTTGGAAAAATAGAGCAAAAAGTATTTTAGAAATAGTTTCTTTCTAATCAAGTTTGCTTAATACAAACTTTGCGCGTTCTGTTATTTCTTTAAGTGAAGCATCTTTATACAAACATCTTCCAAGCCCCACAGCGATTGCACCTGCGTCAAGATATGTCTTAAAATCATCTAAGGATATACCTCCTGAAGGCATCAAGTTTAAAAATGGCATTGGTCTTAAGATGTCTTCTATATACTCTGATTGTCCCATTGGTTTAGCTGGGAATATTTTTATAATTGGAATTCTTGATTTCCAAGCGTTATAAGCTTCGTTTGGAGTAGAAACAGTTGCAATATGAGGTATTTTGTTCCCGAGACAATATTTTGCCAAATTCAGCTGAAATACAGGGGATACAATAAGTTTTGCTCCGTGTTCAACTGCTTCTTGTGCACTCATCGCGGTGATAACGCCCCCTGCCATTGCGACAGCACCTTGAAGATTGTTTATGTATTCAATTGCAGGCAACACATTTGAGTGTTCGACAGTGATTTCAAAAACTCTAATACCACCATCATACATTGCTTTAGCTTTTTCTGTTGCCTCTTTTGCATCTTCCGCCCTAATGACTGCAACTATTTTGTTTTTGTATATTTCTTTAATAGGATTCATTGTTTTTTATTTCGACATTTTGTCATTTTTTTTATCTTGGTTAGTGTTTTGTTTTTTTGTTTTTATTTTTATAAAATTAAAAACCGTTTTATTTTCTTCTATTTCGTTGCCTTCTTCATAGCCTAACAAGATTTCTAAATCTTTTTTAAGCTGTGTTATATCATCATATTTTTTGAGTGTGCCGTCAAGTGCTATTGAAACATCTCCTGTCTCTTCAGAAACAACAAGACACGCAGAATCTGAAACTTCGCTCATTCCAATGGCCGCTCTGTGTCTTGTACCATATTTCCAGCTTAATTTTGGATCTTCGGTCAGTGGTAATAAAACACCGGCAGATTTAATTAATTCACCTGATATAACAACTGCTCCGTCGTGCAGAGGTGTGTTGGGGTGAAAGATTGTTAATATCAATTCTGTTGATAACAATGCTTCCAGTTGAGTTCCAACATCAGAATAGCTATTAATATCTTCATCTCTTTCTAATACCATCAATGCGCCAGTTCTGGTTTTAGAAAGATATTTTACTGATTCTATTAATTCTTTTATTACGTTAACTTTTTGGGTTTCTCTGTTATTTCTTTTGCTAAAGTGAGAATGGAACAGATTAGATTGTCCTAAGTAGCCCAAAAATTTTCTGATTTCCGGTTGGAAAATGATAACCGCACCAAACATTATGACGCTGACCATTGTTCTTAAGAACACACCTATAATCAAAAGGTTAAATTTTATCAATATTTCTGAAAATAACCAAGCTAAAAGCAAAATAAAAATACCTTTAACAAGTTTTTCAGATTGTGTTCCTTTGATGAATTTTTGATAAATCAAGAACAAAAAGGCAGCAATAATAGCAACTTCCAGAAGGTTTACCCAACTGAAGGTTAAGTGTATTAATTTTAATTGATTTAAAAGAATATCCTTAATTTCGCCTAACACTTATGTTGCCTTACTTTTTTAATCTCTCCGGAATAACGTCACAAGCTACCAAATTTTCATAACTTTCTCTATTTATAATAATATCAGATTGTGAGTTATTTACAAGTACCGCAGCAGGTTTTAAAACTCTGTTGTAGTTGCTTGACATAGAGTATCCGTAAGCACCTGTATTATAAAAACATAATATATCGCCTTCTTTTAGTTCAGGCATTTTTACATCTTTTATTAATATATCACCAGATTCGCAGAATCTTCCTGCTATTGTGACAGTTTCTGTCGCTTTATCATCCGGTCGGTTTGCAACTTCAGCAGTGTATACAGCTTGGTATAGGCTAGGCCTTGGATTATCTGCCATACCGCCGTCAACTGCAACATATTTTTTGCCGTTTGGAACTTGTTTTGAACTGCCGACAGTATATAGAGTTACTCCAGATGTTCC
>CALVEI010000084.1 GCA_944326515.1 Candidatus Gastranaerophilales bacterium
CCCGGAGAGACTCGAACTCTCACACCAAAGGCGCTAGATCCTAAGTCTAGTGCGTCTACCAATTTCGCCACAGGCCCAAATATTCTATTGTCATAAGCTTGCGTCTCCCAACCTCTCTCAAATTGACATTCAGTCAATTTGCTCGGCAGAGTGCCACAGGCCCAAATATTCTATTGTCATAAGCTTGCGTCTCCCAACCTCTCCCAAATTGACATTCAGTCAATTTGCTCGGCAGAGTGCCACAGGCCCAAATATTCTGTTATCACCTAGTCCGCATTATCCAAACTAGTTTTCAATGTTAATATATTACACTATCAAAAAATATCGTCAATAGCCAAATATTGCCAACTTACTATTTTTCTTTTATCATTAATAAATCAAGGGGCGTTAGCGCAGCTGGTAGCGCACAACACTGGCAGTGTTGGGGTCACGAGTTCGAGTCTCGTACGCTCCAATTCTAAAAGAAGAGAAGTCAATTATGACTTCTCTTTTATATTAACTTATGTTACCTTTTGTGGTCCTGCAACATTTGATTTTTTGAAACATAGCAATTTTGAGAGATACAAATACTTTTTATAAATATATCGGGTAGGACAGGTATAAATATGGTAGTATCTTTTTCTCAAAAAGCAATAGCATTTTTAAAAGCAAATAACAAAACAAGTATTTTACAAACAAAGCCACAATCACTAAAAAATATTGATATTTCTTCGCTAAAATATTCTAAAGCTATAAATAAAGACACTGTAAGCTTTTCTCAAAAAGCTAAAAATCTAAAAATAAAAAATTTCACACAGGAAGAAATTCTTAATTTAAAGCCAAGCGAATTTGAAAATATTTTAGCAAAAAGAGAAGACATAGTCCCTACAATAAAAGAAAATATTACAACACCGGAAAAATTAAACCTGTATGACGAACTATTGACCATAGATTCGATAAAAAACATGCCAAAAGACAAGTTTGATAAAGCATTTTCTTCGTTATTTTCCGAATATAACAATAAAATAGCAGACAGCGCTGCTCAATTAGAAACAATCCCAAATCTTGTAAAAAAGGGTTATCAACTGGAAGATATAGCAAGCCTGCCTATACTTCAAAGTAACAAAAATCAAATAGAATATGTTTTAAAAAACAAAGATAAATTAATACAAAAAGCTTGGAAAAATCACGTCATAAACCTAACTCAAGAATACAAAAACAGAAATTTACCTCAAAGCGCATTGGAACTGACAATAGATTGTCACAAAAGAAATTTTCAAAAAAATACAATAAAAGACATAGTAACATTTGTAAACGACAAAAATGTTAAATATTTAGAAGATTGCATTGAAACAACAGGTTCTGTGCACACTCTTCCTTATTGGAATAATGACACTGCAAAAATATTAAAAGAACTGGCTGACACATCTTCTATAGACCGCTATATTGAGGTTCTTGACCGATTACACAGACGTAATCACAATTTTAATTCAGTAAAACAGATTTTCGGGAACGAAAAAATGAATGAATTAACATCAAGACTATTAGAATTCAAAAATTACGAAAAATTCAAAAACATAGGCATAGATGATATTCATAAGCTTTCAACAGAAGATAAAAAAGAATTATTGAACAACTTTATTTCTGCAATTTCACCTAAAGAAGCAGCTTATCGTTCTCAACACAAACTCGATAAAAATTTTGAACAACTAAGTAACAAAGTCAAAATATTTAAAAATCTGGATACAAGCTCTAACGAAGCTTTTATAAAAACATACAACGATACAGTAAGAAAACTCTTAAAAAGCATACCTGAACAAGAACGTCAAATAATAAGAACAGACATTGACGTAAAATCTTACAGAAAAGCATTTAGAGAGTCCAACCCCATACCAACATTGGTTGACGATATAGAAACAATATTAAAACCTGAAATTAGAGAAATAAACGGTAGAAAAATTAAAGTCACCCAAATGGACAAAAATGCAAACATCGGAATTGCTACTCACAGAATACCAAATGATGAAAGCATTCTTATAGTAGAAGCTCTTGAGACAACAGACCCTAAAATGCTTCTTTGTGTTGGAACAAAAGGTGGAAACAGAGGCTTAAATTTTTCACCAAATTCTTATGCTGTAGCAATGAAACCAAGAAAAGGCAACGACTGGTTTGTACAAGCTTACTCCGACATAGACAGCGGAAATAATGCCAGCAAGAACATTTATAATTTTGAAAACATAATACTCCCATACTGCGGAAACCATTGTGACGCAATAGATTTAATACCAAGACTTATCAAGAAAAAACTCAATTTGTCTCAAAATGAATATACACAAAGAATGCAAAAGCTAAAAGACTGCACAACCCTGCAAGAAATAGCTCAAAAAGATGAACAAATGGAAAAAACCATACGTGAAGTAATAAAAGAGCAAAGATTATATGAAGGGCTCATGAGACCTGAACCAATGGGTGTTCTTGTAGACGCAAAAAGACCTCTTGAAAACATCAGCGATGACATATTAAACTACTGCGAATTAAGAGATATTCCTTTGATTCAAGTTAAGAGCAGTCCACTATAACTGGTGATAATCTGAATAAATATCGTCTCTATCTAATCTGTTATTTACGTTAATAACACAATTTGTATTTTCAATAGGAACAAAAATAATCAAATCTTTTTGTGACATAGGTGGCATAGTAAACTCGCTTATTAAGCTGCCATAATATTTTTTATACTCTCTTCTGATTTTTTTGTGCGCAAAAAATTCTTCTGTCTTTTGTTGAGGATACACGCCCAAAAGCCCAGCTCCTGCAACTACTGCACCGGCAGTTCCTGATACATAAATTAATCCCTTGTGAGCTTTAGCAACAGTTCCGCTACCAACATCTTCTTTGTAACAATCAACAGCAATCTGCTTAGGAATTTGAATCAATTCTTTAAGAGTAATTCCACCATTCAATATCTTGTTTACGTTAGAATCAACTATTGCATTAGACGGGATAGAAATATCTAAAGTAGAATTCGTTTTATTTTCTAAAGAAGCCTGAAAAACTCGATATTCATTTTTCAAATCACTTTTCAAATCTATCTCAGCCGCTTCTACAGACAATTGTCCTGGTTCTTCAGAACAAACCCAATCAGATGTATCTACAGGAAAAGCCCAAACACTCTGACTCATAGATAATATAACCAACGCTGTTGCCAAGAACTTCTTCATAAAAACATTCTACTTCAAAAAATCAATTTTGCCTATATACTTCACAAAAAACATGCCCTATTGGGTAATTGTTTCAAATATTATTTATAATAGTATTTAATATAAAAGGAATTAAGGAGAAAAAGATATTTTTCAGTTTTTTTTAACAACAACAGCAATAATATTACGTATTTTTTCAAATACGCTGGGTAACGTATATCAAAAAAAGCTTACATCTAAAAGTCATCCTATTATGATATCTTTTTTAACGTACTTTTTGTTGTTTTTAGTTTGTATTCCTTTAATATTTTCTAACGGATATGCAATAAATAATAAAGAATTTCTAATATACTCAACCTTTATGGGAATATGCGGGGCTATCGGGAACTCATTTCTTGTAAAATCATTAAAAAAAGGTGACTTATCGGTTATAGGCCCTATTAACTCTTATAAATCTATAATTGGGCTAGTTTTAGGAATAATATTTTTAAAAGAATATCCCAATTTACTTGGGGTTGCAGGTATGGCTTTAATATTTTTCGGTAGTTATTTTGTACTCGACACCACAGAAGAAAAATTCACCTTTAAACTGCTAAAAAACAAAGAAATACAATATAGGTTCCTTTCTTTATTATTTTGTTCCATAGAAGCAATCATCATAAAAAAAGTTATACTCATTTCTTCAGTATGGGACGCATTTGTTTCTTGGTGCTTCTTTGGTGCAATATTCTCTGCTGTTTTATTGATACTTGGAAAAGTAGACATACAAACAGAAGTCAACACATTAAAAACAAGAAACTCAACAAACATAGCAAAACTTGTTGTATGTATGGGAATAATGCAATATACAACAAACTACGTTTTTGCACATATGAATGTAGGTTATGCATTATCGCTTTTTCAACTTTCTTCTGTTTTAAGCATAATTTTTGGATACAAAATATTTAAAGAAACCAACATAATTCCAAGACTTACAGGCTCAATTATAATGGTCGCAGGTGCTGTTATAATAATTCTTTTTAACTAAACAAAATACATAATAAAAGGGATTGTTAAATATCGTTTTTTGAAGTACAACGACATTAGCTTACTTAATCAGGAGTTTATTGATATGAAAAATTTTGAATTAAACCTTTCACACGAAGAACTCGTTAAAAGGACATCTAAAGACTGCCTTATCCCTAAAGAAATGCTAAAAGAAGACAGCAAAGAATACGAAGCACTTGCTGAAGGTGACAAACAAGCTCTTATACACCTTGTAAAAGCAGCAAAAGCCATAGACGAAGTCTTTATGAAACAGGACAACCCAGACAACCTCGAGTTTAAAGCATATCTTGAAGAAGAAAGCCAAAAAGGTAACGAAGATGCAAAAATGACATTAGACCTTTTTAACGCACAAATAGGTATGAACGCTGTTGACTCAGAAGCAAACAAAATCTTCCTTGCAAAAGATACAAAAGAACTCCCCGGAAAAGGATTTTATCCTACAGACCTTACAAAAGAAGAGTTTCATAACATTCTTATTAAAATGTTAAACAACGGTGAAATTGAAGAAGTTAAAAATATACTTAACCAACGGTCAATGGTTGTTAGAGACGGTGACAAACTCAAAGCCATTGACTATACAGAATATTTTGCCAAGGAATTTTCATACATAGCAGATGAACTTGAAGCAGCTGCAGAAGTTTCTACTAACGAAGAGTTTAATAAATATCTAAAACTTCAAGCTATTGCACTATGTGAAAACAACCCTAAAAATGACGCATATGCCGATAAAAAATGGGCAGAACTTCAAGACACACCACTTGAATTCACAATTTCAAGAGAACAATATGCTGACGAAATGACAGGAACTGTTGTAGAAAATGAAGAACTCAACAAACTGCTCGAAAAATATGAAATTGAACCGATTTCAAAAGATTCCATAGGTATAAGAGTCGGTATTGTAAATAAAGAAGGCACAGAAAAACTTCTTGAAATCAAAAAATATATGCCAACACTTGCTCAACATATGCCATATAAAGATGAATACGAACAAAACATCTCAGAAGGTGATGATGAAAAGCAAACAATGGTAGATGTTGATATTGTTACCCTTAGAGGTGATGAAGGTACATACAGGGGCGGAATAACTTTAGCACAAAACCTTCCTAATAACGACAAACCGTCATTAAAAATCGGCGGCGGAAGAAGAAATGTATATCATAGACAAATAAGAATCAGCACAAGCCCTGAAGCCAAAGAAAAAAGACAAAAAAGACTTGATGCTACATTGGCAAAAGAATTTCATAAATATTACAACCAAGAAGCAGACCACTGGTTTACAATAGGACACGAAAACGTTCACTCTCTCGGGCCAAAATCAGGTACAGAAGCTCTTGGCAAATACAAAAACATTATAGAAGAAAACAAAGCCGATATGGGTTCTCTTGCACTACTCGATGTTCTTGTAGAACTCGGTATGTACAGCGAAGAAGAAAAGAAACAAATAATTGTTACTTATGCTGCTGACAACTTCTTAAAAGCAAAACCAAACTTGTCACAAGCTCATAGAGTCAGAACAGTAATGCAGTCAAAATATTTCCTTGAAAACAAAGCTGTATGGCTCAATGATGAAGGACTTTTAGAAATAGACATGGATAAAATGGTTCCAACAGCACAAAAAATGTTAGCTGAAATCATTCGTGTTCAACTTTCTAAAGACTTTGCAACAGGCGAAAAATACGTATTAGACAACTTTGTTTGGACTGATGAAATGGAGATAATATCTAAAAAATTGAAAGAAATAGATAAAGCCTTAAACGGTACTCTAAAAACCCCATTAGCGGACAAATTGGCTAATATGTAAGATAAAAAAAGCTCCTTTTGTAAAGGAGCTTTTTTATAGGTAATAGTAATACTAATTTATTTACCAACAGTCCAGCGAAGTCCAGCGGTTAAGGCTATACCGTTACGACCACCGTTGTGTATCATTGCTTGACCAAAAGCTATGAATCTGTC
>CALVEI010000085.1 GCA_944326515.1 Candidatus Gastranaerophilales bacterium
AGATGGGACATTTACAGCAACTACTTGTAAGGATTTTCCAAGGAACGAAAATTGGTCTTTTACAAGTAGTACAAAAAAAATTGTGATGTTTAATAATTTTACTCAACAAGTAAATAACGATTATATATTAACCATGAGTAAGTCATATGACATTCCATATAAAAATAATTATGTTCGTAAAATGTTCAAAGACCCAAATTCTAGTCATTACATACTAGTATGTTCTATGTTACAAGATCAAAATAGTCCTGATTATGACCAAATAAGAGTTATTGAATCAAAAATAAATGTTGGTTCAGAAAATGAATGGTCTAATTATGATACAGATGCCAACTGGATTTTAGGAGATTCATACGTTGAATTTGATAATAACAGTAACTCTTTTATTGAATTATTATTATCAACAAACTTAGCAAGTCGAGGTAATGTAATAGGTACTTGGACTAAAAATTTTAATGATAATAATTTTATATATAAGAATATTCATACATTTTCTTATCGACCATATATAGATAACCTGACGATGAATAATCAATGTGTATTTTTGAACAAAAATGAAGTGTATTTTGTTCAAAATAATCAGCATTGGGGTAAAAGTGGCAATATTGGACCAAAATATATAGGTTTATATTATTACAATGTATCAAGCGAAGAATTCCGAACCATTTATGAAAGATTTTTAGGAAATTATGATTATTCACAAATTGAAGAAATTTATATAACGTCTTTGAACAATGAACTATATATAGAGCTAGTTAATGACCGACAGAGACAATTTTTCTTGCAGAGATATGATGGAAAGTGGAATCCACAATATATTGGGACAACTTCATTATTTTATTTTTCAGACTGTATTTTAATTGCAACAAACCAATATAATTTAGTGTCATTAATTTCTTTTTCAAATAATAATGCATTTCAATTTGATTGGTTAGTTAAAGAAAACTACAATTCGAATAAATACAATGGTCAACTTTATGTCAATACTAATTCTTTAATCCCTGATAATGCAGAAATTTATTCAGAAGGAAAATTAGTATTTGCAAGAGACTTGTACAACAAATCTTTAAACAATAACACTACAGTATCCACAGTAGAGATACCTAATACATATTTAAACGATATTGATTTAACTAGTAAAAATCTATTGTCCGAAACAAATTTAGATATTATAGAAGATACAAACATGATTCAAAAAAACGTTTATGAAACACTATATATAAACTTCATCAACACATTACTGATAGCAGATAGAAATAATACTGTTCAAATGTTAAATCAAGAGGCTAGTACTTATTTAAATAATGCTATTAATACAGATGACAGTTACGATAATGCTAAGTTTTATGACAAAGTAATAATTAATTATCAAGATGGTAGCATTAAAGAGGTATCTTATGGATTTGAAAATTATGCAGAAACATCAACTACTATAGTATTTGGTTTGTATGTTGATAAACTTATAAACAATGCACAGATAGTGTCTAATGACAAGACTATTATCTATCAGACAATAGACTTATCTAATTTAGAATTAAATAAAAACTATTCAATTAAACAAAAAATGGAGGTGGTCTAATTGATAGAAATTTATGATGAAAAGCAAAATTTAAATACAAATCCTAGTATTCCAGATAAAAATAAAGTCAAAGACACAGACATGAATCAGCTAAGAAACGCAGTAATAAAAGGTATCTATCAAGGAACTTGTACCGATGAAGAAATGGAAGCAGCGATAGAAGCTTCAGATTGAAAGGAGAAATATAAAATGAGAAATGTAAAATGTAATAGTACTAATGGGGGGGGGAGCTTATATAAGCTAACCTCCGTTGGAGGTAGACTATGAATAATGTATTGGTTGACAAAAATGGCAACATTATGAACCCAAAAATACCTCGATATGAAAGAAAACGTAAGTATTCAACAGAAGAAATTAATACAGGAGATATATGGATTAACGGAAAGCCAATATACAGAAAGGTTTTTTCTGGCACAAAAAGTGGGCCTCTGCAATTTAGTATTGCTAATTTAAACATTGATGAAGTCACGAATGCTTACGGTAACTTGCATGTTGAAGAAGGTGTTGATAATCAATTTAGACATGTTCCAAGTTATGGTTCTTCAGGAAATTACGTTTCTTATGAAGTTCAATTAAATAACGGAATATTATCTATTGGAGGAGCCACCGGAAGCTATTCTCAAGGAGAAGTTACTTTTATCTTAGAGTATACTAAAACAACTGATACAAGTTCATAGACAATGCTTATGAATATATATGAATGATGTATTAAAAGATAAAAATGGTAACATTATGAACCCAAAAATTCCGAGATACGAGAAATTAAAAAATAGTACTATTAATAGTGGTAAAGCAATTAAATGTATTCAAGGAAGCATCGTTAAAACACCTGCTGGCACATCTATTATTTTATTTACTATGGAAGAGTTAAATGAATTATTTGGAGTTAGCAATTGCGGAACAAATAACATTGTTGCTTTTATCACAAATGGAGATGGAAATGCTAGTAGTACACATTTTGATAGTACAGTTATCTTAGATGGCAGACTTTATGCTACTTTTACACAAACGATTTCAAAGCAGATAAGAATTAACTATCTTATTTTCTATATTGGATGAATATATTTCATAGTCAGCTTGAAAGAATAATCAATAGAGATTATGTTAACACATCAATTCCAGCGAAAATAGTTAATTTAAAAGCAGGAAGTGAAGTTTATATGAAACTTGACTATGCATCTAGTGTTGGTAATCCAAAAATTCGGGCTCAAGCTGACACAACTTTTTTGTCAATTGTAAAAATTTAAAAGGAGGGTTAGATGAAAGAAAGAAAAATATTCCCAATAATGCTCTTCATTGTATTAGCAATGCTTGTATTTAATTTAGCATTTGCATTATATGAGTATCTTGAATTTCAAGAAAGAGTACAGAGTGGTAATGACCGTTGGGAACAAGTTGAAGAAAGAATAAAAAAAATTGAGAGGTGTTGTGGCTGTGGAAGAAATAGCTAAGCTAATCGCAAATTATGGAGTTTCTATTATCATAGTAACTCTTTTTATCTGGGATTGGTTTACTAATAAAAAAGATATGAAAGAGACTATTGAAGTGATTAAAGACACCTCAATTAACATTTCTAAAAGTTTAGATTTGTTGCAAAAATCGATGGACAGGCACGACGAGAAACTAGATAAGTTATTAGAAAGTGAAAGGAAGTGATATGAGAATGGAAATTACAATAGATTTAATCTTCGCATTGGTTCAAGCAATTGTAACAGCTGTTCTTGGTACCTTTCTAAAAGACAGTGTGCTACCAAGTAAATGGATTCCAATACAAAATATAGTTATTGGCTTAATATCAGCTGGAATTGCAATATATTTTGGATTATTTTCTAATATACCAACGGCAATCGTTACTTGTTTAGCGGTTAGTTTAGGTGTTGGTGGTACATATGATGCAATTCAAATTAAAAATAAATAAAGGAGGAATAAATTATGTTAAAAGGAATCGATATTTCTAAATATCAAGCTGGAATTAATTTAAGTAATATAAAAAATGCAGGATATAATTTTGTGATTATACGAGCTGGATATACTGGTTGGGGCGATGGCGAAAGCAAAGCTAAAGATCCTAACTTTGAAACATTTTATAATCAAGCTAAATCTGTTGGGTTAGGAGTAGGAGCTTATTACTTCACAATTGCAACCTCTTATCAAGAGGGAGTAGAAGAAGCAGAATGGCTATATAATAATTGTTTAAGGGGTAAACAGTTCGATTATCCTATTTACATAGATGTTGAGGACGATACTGGAGGCAAGCAATATTTACGTAAGGCTGGAAAAAATGCTACTACTCAAGGTATTAAAGGGTTTTGCGAAACTATGGAAAAATTAGGATACTATGTAGGTATTTATGCAAGTGATATTAGCGGATTCAAAGATATGATGAATATCAATGAATTAACCGATTATGACAAGTGGGTAGCACGTTATGGTTCTAAACCAAATTATGTTACAGAATATGGAATGTGGCAAACAACATCAAGTGGACGAGTTAATGGCTATAATGGTAATTTGGATTTAAATGAAGCATATAAAGATTATCCAAGTATTATTAAAGAAAATGGATTAAATGGATACAGTAAAGGTGCACAAACAGGCTCACAAATCACTAATACATCTAATACTAGTGAAACGGTGTATACTGTTGTAAGCGGAGATACATTAAGTGGAATCGCTAGTAAATACGGTACAACATATCAGAAACTAGCAGAATATAACGGAATAAGTAACCCTAACCTTATTTATCCAGGACAAAAAATAAAAATACCTGGCTCATCAAGCAACTATGAATATAAGCAGATTTATTATACAATTCAGTCAGGAGATAATTTGACAAAAATTGCAAGTAAGTTCGGAACTACGGTTAATCAATTAGTGGCTTGGAATAATATTGCCAATCCAAATTTGATTTATGCAGGTAAAAGTATTAGAGTTAAGTAAAGTTGCTAATTCATAGATTAATTAATTGCAATTTTAAAAATTAGTATAATGAAAATATTAAAAAGAAATAAAAGAAGCTCTCATTTCACGTTTTTTGTGATTTGAAGAGCTTCTTTTTTTGTGGTTAAAAGTACTATAAAATTACTACTATCTACTACTGGTTAAATAGTACTTGTGTAGTAGGGGATAGTACCAAAAATGTCAATTATTTGACGTCAATTTTTAATGTAAAGTTTGACAAAAAAATTAAGTATGATACAATTAAAATGTAAGAAGTCATAACTCTTATATAACACTGTAAGTGCTACTAAGAACCAGTAAATTCGCTTATGGTTTATTGTTTGTTGACTTTTTATGAGATATATGGTATAATATGCCACATATCTGGGGAAGATGTTTCCTCAAATATTAATAATTACAATACAAGTTTCGACATCTTTCGATGAGCAGGTATTGTATATTATAATAGAGTAATATTGAGGGTGTAAATTTTTCTTCTTGCACCGACGCTTACTACTAGCTAGTAAGTCTGAGTAGGCATTGCCGAAAGAATACAAGTAGGGACTGGGAGACCTACCGTATTACTCAACAGCCCACATTCGTAAGAATGTGGGCTATTATTATGTTGGGAGGGTTTATCGGTGCCAAAAAAGAAAAAACATTATACTTGTAAAATTGTTGGTAGCATATCAGAACAAATAGCTAACGATAATAATATTTCCCAATACGAAAATTTAGAAATAGTGCAATCTACAAAGTTAGATATTCACACAAACAAACATGCAAACGATTTTTTTAGTATAGATAGTTATTATAATACATTGATGAACCTAGATAAAATTATAAAGAACCCATATCATGTAGAATATGATGAGAAACGACAAAGTTTAAAATATTATGGAAAAGTAGATCAATATGTATGCGTAGTTGTAAAACTAGATAGAAAAGAAACTTATATATCTACAATCTATCCACAGAGTAAAGACAAAATAGATAAATTGAAAAATAAATCATAACCAACTTTTACCAAAAATTTCAATGAACTCTTCTACAGTTTTATCATAGTATCTCATGAAGCTCCTTTGAGCTTCTTTTTTTATGTTCAGCATCTCTTTTGGATGCTTATGTAAATAGTCGTGTTGTCTAAGTGTTAACCATATAAACAATCCGTATTTCTCGCTCTTTGGTCTGTTAGCAACACCACCAAAAATATGGTGCTTTTGGCATCCTTTTACCTTTTTAGTAGAGTAGAGTGTACTAGGTGGCATAATTGATACGTCGTTGTAGTAATTGCTGCACTTTCCTTTTGACGGACGATACTTATATTCTTTCACTTGTTTATATTTTCTATGAGGACAATTGCTACAGTCCTTAAATGTTATTTGTTTATTTAGTTTTTTACAGTACAAAGTACGATTCATTTTCTGTTTTAAGTTAATACAAAAAGACATTAAATCAACTCCTTAGTTTCTTTAATGTCCCTTTAGCAATATCCTCCACCGTATCACAAAAGG
>CALVEI010000086.1 GCA_944326515.1 Candidatus Gastranaerophilales bacterium
TGTGCAACTTTGTTGTAGGAGTGTTTTTTTCTTTTTTGGAGTTATAAAAAAGATAAAACATGAGGAATAAAGAATGGATTTGAAAAGGTTATCAAAAAGAACTATAGCAATAGCAATGTTAGTGCCGATGTTGTTATTAAGTATGCCACTAAAAATAAATGCAGCGGAAGCCGTTTCAAACTGGGACGAGTTAAAATCCAATGTCGTGGCTGGCAATAGTGTAATATTTGATGGAAACATAACTACGAGTGGTGTTGATGCAATCTATTCAAAAAACACTGTTCCAGGAGCAATTAATTTAAACTCTAATGTTTTAGATGCTCAAGTAAACCAAGGTTATGAATCATACGGTACTCCTCACAATTCGGTATTTTATTTTGAAGGAACAGCAGAAGGCTCAAAAACTTCAATAACAGGCGGAACTATACAAAATGCAATTAATTCAACTCTTTGTTGGTATGTTTTTGGTAGTGAACTTGAAATAACAAGTATGAATTTTCTCAACAATTATGTAACCGGTCAATATTCAAACCGTTATGGGCAGGGTGGAGCTCTTAAACTTTCAAGTGCTAATAAGGTTACAATCTCAGATTCAGTTTTTACGGGTAACACCGTGCATGATGCATCAAATCAATCCTATGGTGGTGCAATAGAATCTTATGTTAATAATTTAATAATTTCAAATTCAACTTTTAACTATAACGGAATAAAAGAATATAATTCTGCATCTCAAACAACTACACAAGACGGCGGAGCAATGATGATTGCTTCTGAAAACTCAACTCTTGATACTGTTACTTTTACATCTAACAAATCAACAAATTCAGGCGGTGCAATAGCCTATATTCCAGTATATGATATAAATTCTTCAATAAAGAATTCCACTTTTGAAGGTAACGAAACCGTAAATAATGGTGGTGCAATATATGCTGAGAGATCCGAGATAACAGATTTAGCAAATATCGGATTGACCGTTGAAAATACTGATTTTACATCAAACAAAGCAACAGGAGCAAATTCAAAAGGCGGTGCAATATATGCTTCATCAGATGTTAACGGCTTAACCATAACTGATTCATCATTTAGGAATAATGCTGCCAAAGAAGGCGGTGCAATTTATAGTGAATCATCTTCAACAACGACAATTCATGCCAATTCAAAAGATGTTGTTTTTGAAAACAATAACTCTACAGGTACGATAGATGGAACAGGCAGCGGCATTTATTTAACAGGTGCACTAAATGCTATGGCATCTGAGGGTAAAACTTTAACAATTAACGATACAATCAAGTTTGCTGGTTCAAACTCAATGCTAAATATTAATACTGATTTTACCAATAATTACGCAGGTACGGTAGTCTTAGATAAAGCACTTGATGGCGGATACGGGATTAATCTTGGCGGTGGTGCGACTGGTGATGCCGGAACTTTAAAGTTAGGTCAAGAAGCCGCTAATCAAACACTTAATTTCTTAGGTGCTTATGGCGCTGCATTAGATTTAAGAAACGACCATGCCGGTGATGTTTTGACTATTAACGAGTTGAGTGCAAATCGTGTAAGTACAACAAACTTAAACCTTGATTTTGATGCAAATTCAGGCATATCAGATAAATTAGTTATAAATGGTCTTGAGTCTGGTGTTGATTCTGCAAAATTCAATCTTAATGCAATAAATGTAACAGCAGACGGTACAGCAGGCAGCGGAACGTTTATGGAATCTGCCGTAAGCGATGATATCACACTATCTCAAACCCCTCAATTAACGACTGTAACATCAGGAGGTTATAAATATACTTTTACATTAGATGATAATAATTTTGGTGTCTTCAATGTTATAAGGGGAACCAGTATTGAAGCATCAAGTTTAGCAGAAGCTATAGGCTTGAGCGTAATAGATGCCTATTCTATGCTCAGCCAAGAAACCGTAACTCAAACTTTAGGAACTCTTACGGGCGATAACAGAAACTTCACAATTTTTGGCAACAATAATGAAATCATTGCAAGTGGCAGTGTTGCCGGTCTAACTGTGAACAACGGTCAAACCTTAACACTTGATAAAATAAGCAATTTTAGCGGATTTTCTAATGCTGGAAATGGTGGTGCTTTAAATACTTCAGGAACTGCAACAATAAAAGATTCCGGTTTTACAAATAACACAGGAAACTTTGGCGGTGCAATATCAAATAACGGAAAAACAGATATTATCGCAGAGAATACCGGCGTTGTATTAAGTGGAAATACTGGAACGACCTCAGGTGGAGCTATTTTAAATAATTCTAATGGCATTTTATCAATAAATGCAAAAGGTGCAGATGTAACATTTAAAAATAATACTGCAAGTAAAGAAGTTGGTGGTGCAATAACAAACTACAACAATATTGATATTAATGCCGATGGCGGAGATGTAAACTTTACTTCTAATACTGCAACTAAGTCTGGTGGTGCCATATACAGCAACAAGGGTAATATAACCGTTAATGCCAATGGCGGGGCTGTCAATTTTAGTGAAAACAAGGCAAATGCAAACTATGGCGGTGCAATAAATATTGCCGCAGGAAGTGTTGCCCTTAATGCTAACAGTACAGATACCAATTCAAAAATTACTTTTGAAAACAACTCTGCAGCTTTTGGCGGAGCAATTTATAATCTTAAACAGTTAGACATTAATGCAAATAATAATGCAATATTATTTAATACAAACAATGCTACAACCAGTGGCGGAGTATTGTTTAATAATGGTAAATCAGCTATTACAACAATTAACGCAGATGGTGCAAATGTAGAATTTACTGGCAATACTGCAAGCTATGGTGGAGTTATATATAATAGTTCAGGAAATTTAGTTGCCAATGCTATTAATAATGATGTTATCTTCAAAAACAATACCGTAACAGGCTCGGGCGGTGCGATATATAACGCTGGCACCGCAACGTTAAATGCTTTGGGCGGCGATATTTTATTCGAGGGTAATAGTGCTGGCTATGGTGGCGCTATATATAATGCTGCAGGTGGTGTATTGACCTTAAATGCCGATGGCGGAAATATTACCTTTAACAATAATTCTGGCACATATGGTTCTGCTATTCAAAACTCAGGCATACTTAACCTGATGGCAAAAGAAGGTAACAGCATTGTTTTCAATTCGGATACTGATTCAAGAGGTATTATATGGAATTATGATGATAATTCTATTATGAATATAGGTTCTAAAGATAAACCGGAATATTACAATGGTGATGTTAATTTTGGCGAAGTCGTTTGGAATTCATATAATGGCTCGGGCGGAACAATAAATGTATATAGCGGAAACGCTGATTTTGAGAAAGGTTTTTATGTAAAGAACTTTAATAACTATGGTGGAAATGTATTTATTAAAGAGGATATAACCGCAACCGACGGAACGATAATCAATAATGGTAACATTACATTTACATCAGGTAGTGAAGAAAACTATGGAATTTCTGTATCATCAGATATTATAGGTGATGGAACACTTACATTTGATGATGGTGCATCATTTGGAAATGATGTACAGAATAATCACAAAAAAATAGACCAAAAATCCATAACCATCACAGAAAATGGCTCTTTAAGTATAAAAGCAAGAGATTTAACCCTTGATGAAGATATTGTAAATGACGGGGATCTTAATATTGGTGCAGGCGTCTTAACAAAAGCCATTTCAGGTAAGGGAACAACATCTATACTTCCTTATTATGATTTTGAACATGTTGATGCATCTGAAAACACAGTTTCAATTTATAACAACATAGATCAAAATATTACTGTGGTATTAGGTGCAATTCTTGAAGTTAATGATGGTGTTGAAAAACTTGGCGCAATATACAACAGCGATACTGTTGATTTTAGAACTGATTTTGACGTTGTAAATTCAATCAAAGGTGATGGTTCAACAGTAAACGTAAATAATGGAGCGAAAGTAACTGTTAGTAATGAAATTGACGCAACCGATATGAATGTCAATGACGGTACGATTGTTTTGAATACTTCAACTAATTATCTTGCACCATCAGAGCCTCACTTAACGCTTTCACTTGGAAATAATGGTGTTCTTGATATGAGAGATGCCAATAAAACAATCAATGAAATCACAATGATGTATTTAAAATCGGATAACGGTACACTCCATTTTGATACTGATTTTGCAAACGATTTAACAGATACAATTAAAGCATCAAACGGCTATAATTCAGAATTCAAGAATTTGAATTTAGGTTCAATCAATGTTAAGAGTCATTTTGATGGTGCAGTAGGTACTACAAAAGATATTGATATTTTCACAGGTTTATCAATAACAGAAGATACGTTTGGTAACCCTTCTGATTACGGTAATTTGACAGTAGCAGGTGTTGCAGCATCTACTCTTGATGATTATACCTATGTATTTACTCCGACCAATGATATTGATGTAATCACAGTAACAAAACATGATTTTATAAGTCTGAGCGATGCTATAACCGATACTGTAAATCTTGGGCTTACAACATATACATTCGACCAAGATTTAACAACGGATAAATCTTTGGGCACTCTTGCAGGTGCTAACAGAAATTTTGGCATTTATGGTAACGGACATACAGTTCAAGGAAATGGTTATCAAGGTGCAATTGTTTCTAATGGTCAAACTTTGAATTTAGATAGTGTTACTTTTGATGGATTTAATGATGCTGTAGCAAATGCAGGCACTTTAAATCTTAATGCTTCTACAGACGATGTTGTGTTTAGCTCAAATAATGGTGCAATAAATAACACAGGCACTGTCAATATGGCAGCAACAAAAGGCAATAATATCATCTTTGAGACAGTAGAAGAAGGTGCAAACAATAACATATATAATGCAGGCACACTAAACCTTAACAAAGGTAATATCCAAATTTTAAGTGCAATAACTGATAGTGATACCCCGTTAGGTACAACAAACATAGGTACTGCAACCACCACTGCAACAGTTGTAGCAAATGAAATTACTCAAAATGCACTAAATATTGCAAATCGTTCAAGTCTGAATATCAATGCTGACGGACTAAAAATAACACAAGCTATTAATAACTTAGGAACAATTACCTTAGGTAATGGAACCCTTACTTCTGCAATCAGCGGAACAGATGGAACAACCGTTATCAACGGTAATGTAACTTTAGCAAATAATCTTACAAACCAAAATATTGAAATCACAAACGGAAGTTTGATTGTAAATTCAACAACTGATTATATTGGTTCAACTAATAATTTGACAATCAAAAATGACGGTATTTTAGATTTATCAAGTTCTGATAAAACAATTAATACTGTTGCTGTAAATAATTTCACTGTTGATAGCTCAGCAACAAACGCTTCAGGTATCAAATTTGACGTTAATTTTGACGGAGCAAATGTTTCAAACGATAAAGTTTCTGTAGCAGGCACAGCAACAGGTAATTTGAATGTTCAAGCAATCAATGCTAAAGGCGATTTTGAAGGTGGTATTGATTCAACTAAAACAATCACTTTGGTTGAGGGAAGCGATATTTCAGGCTTATCTTTAGTTGCAGATAGCATTAGAACTGCAACAAGCCAGTATTCTTATGATTTCACAACAAGTAATGAAGCAGGAAAACTTGTTGTTACAAAAGCAGAAGGTATGACTTTACCTGAAGCAATCGGTCAACAAGGATATGATTATAATGTAACGGCATATACGCTGCTTAATGACTATACTACCGATACCTCTTTAGGAACTCTTGCAGGTGATAACAGAAACTTCACAATCTATGGTAATACAAATGATATTATCGCAAGTGGCAGTGTTGAAGGTATAGGCATATATGAAGGGCAAACGCTAACAATAGATAAAGTCGGAGATATTAACGATTCAAATTCCAAAGGCTTTAGCGGATTTAATGTTGATTATTACGCTGCGATTGAAAATTGGGGTGGTACATTAAATATTTCAG
>CALVEI010000087.1 GCA_944326515.1 Candidatus Gastranaerophilales bacterium
ACCGTGTATGTCACTTCTCCCTTCAATGTATATGAATATGAAGGACCAATACAAATTGCAAAAAACATTATTAAAAATAATACAGCTTTTTTCATTGTTTAATTATAGCATATTTATCTTGCGCAACTCCTCTACTGTTGTGCTCGAGGTTATGCCTATTAAATTATTAGCCATAATTTTCTCCTTTTGCTTATTACAAAAGCGGACATACATTTGATGTCCGCTTTAATCTACTATACAATTTAAAATTAGTATCTTTTCAAAATAACTTTTCCATTTTTGTCATACCCCTTATCGCCTACCCAATGACTGACAAATTCACCGGTAACTTTAAAAATATACGAATTTTCTGAACTTAGTATCAAATTTATTTCTTTTAACTCTCCTTGAACATCATATCTAAATGATTGTGTAGGAGCTTGTAAACTTTTGCGTTTTTCTATAATATCCAATTGCCCATTTTGCAAATAATAATAGACGTATAACATATTATTTTTATAAAGGACAGAATATCTATCATCAGAATAATATTCAATATATCTATCTTTCAGCTCAGTAGCACCAAGTTTTATGGCTTTGATATTTTCTTTAAAGTTTGGGTCCTTTATATTCTTATCTATTATACTTTGGGGTAGGCTGTATTCTACATTTGTGAATGCTTCTTTTCTTGCTCTTTCTACCGTGTATGTCACTTCGCCCTTCAATGTATATGAATATGAAGGACCAATACAAATTGCAAAAAACATTATTAAAAATAATACAGCTTTTTTCATTGTTTAATTATAGCATATTTATCTTTCGCAAATCCTCTACTGTTGTGCTAGAGAAGAGAATACCATTATATTTTTTTTGTTCCATTTTTCCTCCATTTTGGCAACACAAAAGCAGATATTTAAAAACATCTGCCTCGTTTCTTTCTGTTTTATTAGTTCTTGATTAATATCTTGTTAATATAACTTTTCCGTTTTTATCATATGCTTTATCTCCAACCCAATGGCAAACAAACTTTCCTTTTACGTCAAAAAGATACATATTGTCTGGTGACAATATAAATGTTACACCATCTAATTGACCTTGGGGTGTATAAGACAAAGATGACGTCGGGGTTTGTAAACTTTTTCTTTTTTCTATACTTGTTAATTCACCTGTCTGACTGTAATAATGTACATAATGCGGATTTTTTTTATATACTATAGCATATCCACCATCTGAATAGTGTTGAATATATCTATCTTTTAGCTCAGTAGCACCAAGTTTTATGGCTTTGATATTTTCTTTAAAATTCGGGTCTTTTATATTCTTGTCTATTATGCTTTGCGGTAGGCTGTATTCTACATTTGTGAAAGCTTCTTTTCTTGCTCTTTCTACCGTGTATGTCACTTCGCCCTTCAATGTATATGAATATGAAGGACTTACACTAATTGCAAAAAACATTATTAAAAATAATACAGCTTTTTTCATTCTTTGATTATAGCATATTGAATATTTTTATAAGGTTTCCATATCTTGGCGAACTATGAAAATTAAACACCTAATCTGTAAACAACAAGTCCATCTACAATTGTTTTTTTATAAGGCTTCAATATCTTGGCGAACTATAATAAATCATTGCTGTATGTTTATCGGCACATCCGTTTACACTACTTAGTGCTTTCAATTTTCAGTCCATAGTAGAATTTACTAATCAAACATCCTCACTTCTGTCGTTCATACATCCCTTTATCTTTATCATAAGCATAAATCACAGGTTTTTTACTAAACAAAGACTCAACAAGAATATCCTTATATCCGTCTGTTTTATGCTCAAGAGCATAAACCTGTGTAGACGGGTCAAAATATATAGAATCAGAAATCCTTTTGTACTTACCGTTTTTGTTTTCGAGAATATACAAAAGGCTATCCCCATTACCTACAGACATAGTTGCATAATGTGTACCAATTATTTCCTTATCTCCACTACCTGTAAGATCATAAAAAACAGCCGCAGCATCATCCCTAAACACGCCGTGCAAAATTGCCTGTTTTGCGTTAAGTCTGACATACCCTAAAAGCCAATCCCAAAAAAGCTCAGAAGCTAAAGAAGTTCTATCTGCACACTTTAGATGCAAAGCTGTTTTTTCAAGATTAAAACTGTAAGAGGCGCAAGCCGTGTTGCAAAAGATTATCAGGCTGATAATTACTGTTATCAAGTTCAAGTTTTTGTTGTTCATCGTCGGGGAAAGTTTGTGCATAATACATCCTTAAAGCAGCGGCACGAAGTTTTATTATCTCTCGTTTTTGGTTTGCTCTAAATATTACACGTTCTTTTGTATCAAAATTTTTATCTTTTAAAGCATCAATAACCTTATACTCGTTGTTTTTGTACATATTCCAATATTTTTGGTCTTCAAAAAGGTTTGTTTTAGCCTCACCCTGCAATTTTTTGTACAAAAGCGAATAATACTTATCCACTTCTCTGTTCCAAGCTCGAGCAGCTTTCAAAGAACACATCGTCCACTCATCAAGATTTTTTGCCTCAGCCTTGCAGGCACTTTCTTGGGTATCTATAGGGTGAATATTGGTTTCTTCCGCCAATGAAGGCAAACATAAAAAACCTGACAAAAATAATACGTACAAAAATCTTTTCATACGTTAATAATACCCGATTGCAGCTATGCCTGCAAGTGTGCGAAAAGGCAATGTTTTTTATAACTAAAAACGCAAATATTAACTTTTAGTACTATAAAAACTAAGCAGTAATATCTGTTTCAGAAGTTACATTTTTAGTTTTTTCTTGTTCAATTCTTTCAAGCTCTGCTCTTGCATCTTCTTCAGAAACATTATCTAATGTCATAATCGTTGTAAGCTTGCTTTGTGTTCCAGCTGTTACTCTGCTTGTTTCTGTAGTAACAAGCTCTGAATAATCGGCAGGAATAGGGTCACCCCAAGCGATATTAACCTGCTCAACAGGTGTAGAGTTGAAAGCTAAAGCACACTCAACAACCTTTTGAATAGTAGCTGTAAAGGAAACCTGTTTTATATCATCAACCTTAGACAACGCAGCGATAAAGATTTTACGCAAACTTTCTCCGGACATATTACCTGCTATATCAAGCCCATAAGCCTGTGGCGGAGTTTTTGTCAGGATATAGAAAAAGTTCATCAACATATTAAGATGTTTTTGTATCGCATCTGCCTGCAAATCAGCAGTGATATATTCAGGTTTTACTCCGTCCGTACCGACTTTTAAAAAGTCTGAATCAGGAAAAAATCGTTCATTAGTAACAGGGTTCATCTCAAGATTCTGCTCACTGCCGGAAAGTTTTGGATTTGCATGACGGTTAATAATTTTTGAGTTTTGGCTAACGGTAAGCATTATCTCTTCTACAATAGATTTGCAGCGTTTGTAATCACTTTCGCCAAAATAAGAATCACTCTCTGTAGTATTTTTTGTCGGAAAAACTATAAAATCACTCCACAAGTGAGAAAAATCTTCTACCTGTTCAAGATTAAAAAGTTCTTTCATCTCATCTGGCTCAAGCTTTCTCCCCAACGTGTCGTTAGAAGCTTCATAAACCTCGTTTTCAAGATAGCCTTTATGATGTTTTTCCACCCTTTTATATTTTTTCTTAACTCCGTTTTCAAAAATCTCCAAAGGATAAACAAGAATATGCCCCAAAACATCGTTTATATTCCCCTGATTAAAAACAGGAATCCAACAATCAGGACTTATTGAAAAGATTTTAACGTTGTTATTTTCTAACGCAACTTTAAAAAGCCCGTTACCAAAACGAGAATTGTCTATATAAACCTCTTTTAAAACAGAAATAAAATTGTTTTCTTTAGCAATCTCATCCCACAAATTTTGCTTGTCATCATCAACATTTATGCTAATTCCCTGATTTGTTAAAAAGCCTTTAAAAAAGTCTGTTAATGCCCAAAACAAGTTTATATTAATCAAAGATTGAGCAGTTGTATTATCAAGCGGGTAACGTTTTCTTATCTTCAAAATCGTTGAGCTAAAAGCCTTTGTAAAATCTCCGTCGTACAAATTGCGGTAATAATCATAATCACAAAGTCTTTCTATAGTATCAGAATCAAATTTTATATTACGTATATCAAAATCAGTAAACATTCAAACCTCATTTCTAAAATTTCAAAAAAATTGTTCTCATTTTAGAGAACAAACAAAAAAACGCAACTCCACCCAACACGGCTAAATGCCGCCCCAAAATCACAGCAGCCGACTATTTAAAATAAAACTAATTTTTTAGCAGTGTTATCGTTTTTTATATCTAATTTTTATGTAAACAGCAAAGATACCGAAAAAAACTATAAACAAGCCAAATACTTTTGATAAATCTTTTCCATCCATTCTTTAATAATCTCATCTATAAAACGGAAAAATTTATCGTATTTTCGGTTTTACTAAAAATTAAACTTTTATAACTAGCTCGTTATACATCTGAGGGAATCCTCTAAAATTCCCGTGATTATGCAACTCTTTGCACCTGTCAAAAGTGCGGTCGCATTTTGTTTCATTGCCTGTATAACCGCAACGACAATCTTTAAAACGTCTTACCTGACAGGTTGTGCGATATTTCATCGCAGGGGCTTGGATTTCATACCCGCCCAAAGAAGTTTCTATATCCATTTTTGCGGTTTCATAATCAAGTTTTAAATTGTTGCAACGTCCTGCATAAAGAACTTGTTTTTTATCAGGCATAAGCGTATTTGTGTTTACGTCAAGAAAAACCAAGGTCAAAACAGCAGGGGCATTAGTTATAACATCGCCTCTTTGCCCAATAATACCGGAAATAGCCAAACCAACGTTTGACAATTCTATCTGCAATTTTGACACGCTTGTGCTGTCGTCTTTTTTTATTTCATCAAAGCTCAAAGGTGCGCCGATATAATCTTCACCGTTATATCTCAAGCTATCAAGAGTTTCGTTATCTAATACATAAACAGAACCGCCCTCAAGCTCTATCTTCAACAATCGTCTTGGAATAATCTCGTCTTTTTCTTCTTCGTATATCGGCAAAGTGTTTGGAAAAACCTCCTTAATTTTAAGTTTTATCTGACCAAACCCAAATGCATCAATATCAGTATCTAAAACATCCTGATCAAATCTCACCGTATAAGTTTTGCCATCACCTCCGAGTTCTTTTTTCCAAGTCCATTCAAACGCACGAAAACGTCCGCGCTTTGCCACAAAAAACTCCTCGAGTTTCTTTCGTGTTTTGGCATTTTTTTCAAAAGTAAGAGTCCAGCTTTTTTTAGGTGCATCCCAATATGACATTCTCTCATTGCGTGAAGTAAACACCTTATCAACAATTGTATAAAACTCTGTCACAAAGTTAGAATCACTTTTGTGATAAAAATCAAGCTCGCCTGACGGCTCAACTTTTGAATCATCAATACAAACAAGCTCTAGTTCAAACTCGCTAAACCCAAAATCTTTTATATTTTGTTCAAAAGAATCAGAATTAAAATAGCAAAGATAAGTTTTATCATTGCCACCTTTTTCTGATTTCCAAGTGAAAGCAAATTTACCCGAACGACCCATTACATTAACAAAAAAATCTTCTAATTTTTGACGTTCTTTAAAAGACTTGTCAAACTTGAGTTTAAAAGTTCTTTTAGGGTACGTCCATATTGGATAACGCTGCTCTCGACCTTTCATTTTTTCGTTTATTTCGGTTTTAAATTCTATCGAGCTTGTATAAGCTTCTTGATATTCGAAATCAAATTCAGGATACTCCATAAATTCCTCTTTTCTTTTTATTTTTTTATAAGGCTTCAATATTTCGGCGAACTATGCCAATTAAACACCTAAATTGTTAACGACAAGTCCATTGGTACTTGTTTTTTTATAAGGTTTCAATATCTCGGCGAACTATACCAATTAGACACCTAATCTGTAGACGACAAGTCCACTCACAACTGTTTAGGGGCACAGCCCCTCCC
>CALVEI010000088.1 GCA_944326515.1 Candidatus Gastranaerophilales bacterium
ACTCAAGCAGAGTTGGTTGAAGCACCAAATCTGTTGTACAGAGACCAAGATTTACTCTATAGAGTTATAAGAGAAGCTTGTACTGAAGACGTTAAAGAGATAGTTGTTGATACACCGTACGCTATGCATAGAACTCAACAACTTATTCAAAACTGGAACTTAAACAGAAATATTGATATATCAGTATACAAGGGAAATGAGCCTTTGCTTGTAGCTTCAGGCGTAAAAAAAGAAATAGAATTAGCATTACAAGACAAAGTAAACCTTCCCTCAGGCGGTTACTTGTTCATACAAGCAACAGAAGCTCTAACGGTTATTGATGTAAACAGTGGTAAATTTATAAGTTCAGCAACACAAGATGAAACGATTTTAAAGACTAACAAAGAAGCTGTTAAAGAAATTGCAAGACAACTTAAACTAAGAAATATCGGAGGTATGATTATTATCGACTTTATCGATATGTTGAGTCGTGCAGATAAAATAGCTATTCTTCAAGAACTTGAACTTGCTGTTGAATCAGATAAATCTAAACCTCAAGTTGGTCAATTGTCTGACCTTGGATTAGTAGAAATGACAAGACACAGACAAGGCCAAAGCCTATCAGAAATCTTTACAAAGAAATGTCCTCATTGCCATGGAACCGGCCATATATTGGAAGACTTTGGCTTTGCATCAGCATTATCAGAAGGCGAACAACGTTCTAAAGCAGCAAAATTAAAACTTCCAATGAACGGAAATAAAAATAAACATAATGACAAACACAATAAAGTATTTAATTATCAAAATGTAAATGGACAAAATAATCAACAAAAGAATGATTATGACAGACGTAATCACAATCAAAACAAAGTTGAAGAAATTGAAGCTAACTTTGATATAGAACCAACTGATGCTCAATTAGATAACAGAAACGATAAAAAACAACGTTTTAATAAAAATAACAGAAAAAATAAAAACAAAAGAGATAATAACAAAGAACAAAATATTCTTACACCTACTGAAGATCAACTTGAACAAAACAAAGCTGCAGAAATTATAGCTGAAGAAACTGTAGAAACATCAACAACTCCTGTTGTTGAAACAGAAGAACAAGTCGAAGTTGCTGTTACAGAAGAAAAAACTGAGAAAAAAGAAAAAACAACTAGAAAAAGAGCTGCAAGAAAATCTAAAAAAGCAGAAGAAGTTGAACATAAAGTTGAGGAAACAAAACAAGAACAGCTTGTAGTAAGCGAACCAAATCCAGAACAACAAGAACAAGGTGAACAACCCGCTCAACAAGAACAAGAAGCAGCAAAGCCCAAAAAGCCAACAAAAACAAGAAAAGCTTCAAGGGCAAGAAAAAAACCAGCAGAAAAAGCTGAGTAATCTATAGTTGAAGGACAATAATATGAAATTACAAAAGCAAATTATATGTGCAGGAATCTTTTTAACAGTTTCACTCTTCAACATATTGCCGGTATTAGCAGTTGATAATGCTGTTGAGTCTAACGCAAACCCTCGTCAAAAAAGTGAGCTTGTGCATGTTTTGAAGAAATTTGCAACATCAATGGGTCTTGTTGTAGGCTCATGCGCTATATTGTATTTTGCATTAAGAACTTACAAACGTTTTAAAGAACAAGAAACAGGTGAAGAAGAGACATATCTTGTAGATGTTACAAAAGACTTAACAACACCTGAAACAATAGAAGACGCAACTAAATTTTTTATTGAAAAATTTTAGAAGTTCGACACAATTTTTGTTTCATACTCAGGCTCTCCATAAGTTTTAAGGAGGGCCTGTACTATTTTAGGCATCTGACATATAAAAGAATAATTTCCTTTTGATAAAGAGCATTTCTTGCAGTCAGAATTTATCTCGTAACACTCAATAGCTTGCAAAGTCCAATTTTGCATAATAGATTCAGAAATTTCACCGTTTGTCTGAGGACTATATAAGTCCGAAATAGAAGTTACAGAAAACATAAACACCTCCAAATAAGACAAAAAGACCCTAACTATTTACACTATAACTCAACTCAAAGACAAATTACTCGGTTTAACGTATGATTTTATACTGAAGGCACATGAGCATCGTAAATAAGCTTTAAGCCTTCCAATGTAATATTGGGGCTTATGTAATCAAATTTTCTTTCCATATAATTTGCTATAATTTCGGAATAGCCTCCTGTAGCAATAACTACAGCTTTTTCCCCAAGCTCTTTTTCGCATTCTTTAATAAGACCATCTATCATGCAGGCATGTCCTCTTACAATGCCCGATAGCATAGCGTCTATAGTATTTGTACCTATCGCTTCATTAGGCGCCTCTATTTTGATGAGAGGCAGCTTAGAAGTGAATTTTTTTAAACTTTCTGCTTGGATTTTCATGCCAGCACAAATTATGCCACCTATAAACTCTCCATTTGATTTCACAATATCAAAAGAGGTTGCAGTACCCATATCAACAACAATACTAGTCTTCTGATACAAGGAATATGCGGCAAAAGCATTAACAATCCTGTCTGCGCCGAGTTCCTCAGGATAATCAACAGAATACTTCAACATATTTGTAGTCTTATTAGATACAACAAAAGGCGAAATACCTAAATATCTCTTTATTGCATTTTTATATCTTTCTGTCAAACAAACAACAACGCTACATAGACAAGCTGAATCTACGTCATTTTCATAGTTATGAATTCTAAGAAGATTTAACAATAAAATACCAATCTCGTCTTCTGAACGATGTTTTTCTGATGCTATAGTCCAAGTTTCCAAAAGCTTATCACCATCAAATAAACCTATTGTAGTTGACGTATTACCAATATCTAGTGTTAATAACATAGTTTCACCTCATTGATATTCTATCAAAAAAATATTTTTAAGTAATTTTATGTAAATCTATACTTTTTGCTATAATGTAGCAAGGAATAAATGACGAGGTTACAATGAAAAAAATATTTTTTATACTTTCCATAATCTGTTGTTCACTCATTCAAAATATGGCAATATCAGCAGAAAATACAGATATTTCAAAATCTGATTTAGCTAAAATCGGGTTTCATAAAAGGCTAGAGATTTCTTCTCAACAACAAATCAAAGAAATATTTTCTAACTATCAAAAATATATGAATACAAAAGAACTTGATAAATTTTTAGGGCTATATGACAATTCTTACAAAAGTTCTGACGGATATGACAAGGAAACATTAAAAAAACTTGCTATTGAAGTTATAAAAAACTATCCTGACATGAAGTATGATATAAAAGTTCTTTCGATAAGTGTTGATGTTGATAATGCTACAGTAATAACTAAGGAAAAGCTTTATGCAACAACCGATTCAAACATTGAATATATCAAAGGTAAAGGCTACATTGATGCAGAATCAACTAACATATACTACTTAAAAAGATTTTCTAATGAATGGAAAATCACATCTGATTTTATAGTTAACGAAAAAACAGCAATGAGATATGGACTTGCCAAATTTGTACCGATGTTGATTGATGCACCATCAACAGTTACACCTGATACAGATTACACAGCAGTGCTTAAAATCAATTTACCATCCAAGTACAAAGCTTTAATAGCAATAGACAACGAACCTATTTCGTATCCAACAGAAAAAATACCAAATACGTTCAGAGGACTAAAACCATCTGGAATCCAAGAACGAATTTTATACAGCAATAAAGAAAATAAAAACGAAAACGCAACAGCATCTGTCGGCATAGTCAAAGCTGACATAAAAGATGACAATATCAATGTCAATATTGTTGGCTTGGCATTTTTGACCAGCAGAGTAAATGTGATTCCTGCAAAAGTGAATTCTTTTAAAACAGTCGCAGATGCCAAAACAATAGAAAAAAACGTTGTTAAAAACGAAAGTAAGTAAGATGTCTTTTATAAAAAAACATAAAAGTTTAATTTTATTTTTAGTAATTACAGTCATATTCTGCATTACCTCGTTTTTAGTAAGAGATATACTTATACAGCACCTAAATAACCATAATTTTGGTTTATTTAGTGTTGATTATATAAAAAACTATGGTGCGGCGTTTAGCTTATTGCACACGCACACATCTCTTTTGATTGTTGTGTCTTCTATAATTTTAGTCTATATACTGTGGTACATAATAAACAATGTTGCAAAATTTAGTAGCAGTGACTTATTTTTTTCATCTTTGCTTTGTTCAGGTATAGTATGTAATCTACTAGAAAGACTTTTAGACGGATATGTCACGGACTATATAAGAATAAATTTTGTATCATTTCCCATATTTAATATGTCAGACCTATTCATAAGCATAGGGGCTTTTATGCTTATTTGTAATATACTTTTTAATAATGAAACAGACAAACAACTCTAAACAATTTTTAATAGATATAGATGACGCAAACACAAGAATTGATAGCTTTCTTGCTGATTGTTATGCAGATATCTCTCGTTCATATGTACAAAAACAAATTAAACTAAATAAAGTACTTGTAAATGACAAAGAGGTTAAACCCTCGTACATTTTAAAAGTTGATGATATTGTAACTGTTGATTTTGAAGACAAAGCCATACAAGAACCGCAACCTGAAAACATTCCACTCACAATAGAATACGAAGACGAGGATATGCTTGTAGTTAACAAACCTGCGGGTATGTTAACACATCCTACATCAGTGGAAAAGAATTCAACACTCGTAAACGCATTGTTATATTACACCAAAGGTCATTTATCAGATTGTAACGGTATTCTAAGGCCAGGTATAGTTCATAGACTTGATAGAAATACATCTGGTCTATTGATGATTGCAAAAAACAATTCAGCTTACGAATACTTGAAAAAACAAATACAAGAGCATACTGTCGAAAAGAAATACTATGCAATCGTTTGCGGTGACACAAAAGCAGACTGTGGAACAATTGATGCAAAAATTGGAAGAAACAAGACAAAACCTGAAAAAATGGCGGTAACAGAAGACGGAAAGCCATCTATCACACATTACAATGTTCTTGAAAGATTTGGTACACACACATTTATAGATATAAATCTAGAAACAGGTCGTACACACCAAATAAGAGTTCATATGTCACACATAGGTCATCCTCTAGCCAATGACACATTATATGGTGGAGCAAAACTACCTGTAAAAACTAAAGAACAAGTTTTACAAGCCTACTCACTAAAATTTATATCACCTCATGATAACCAAGAACATATTATAAAAATTGACTTTGATGATGATATAATAAGGACATTGAATTATTTAAGGAGTAAAAAATGAACAAAACAATACAAAAATATATATACCTATTATTAGAAGTAATTATTTTAATTGGCTTTGGTGCTTTTATTTTCTTCAATAAAGATACATCTATCAGTTATTACTTCCCTCTTATGCAAAAAACATATACAATAAATTTTATATATATATCCTTGTTTTGGTTTGTTATATCTCACTTTGGCGGATATATGTTATGTGCCTTTTTTAATACTAAAGTTAACGCACTTGTTGATGCATACCAAAAAAGACATGAAAATATATCAATACAAAATGATTCAGACAAAGCTAAAATAGCTGCATTAGAGGCAAAAATTGCTACTCTAGAAACAGCGCTTGAATCAGCATTAAAAAACAAATAGTAGATAAATAGTATATACTAAAATTTTTCAAAGCAGGTTTTTATCAGTAAAAACCTGCTCTATTATTGCGTTTTATCATATATTAAGAAATGTTACACAATATATAACAAATATAGCAATTTTCTATACTTATTTTTTTTTATATATATACAAGAGAGAAAAAAATAAACCAAAGAGAGTTTATTAAAAGAGCAAAACTAGACAAATACCATTAAACTATTTTACCACCGTACCTAGACTAAGTTTTAAGGAGAGCAAAATGACTATAGGGGCTATTAACACAAGATTATTAACTTTAACGTTGTATAAAAGCAACTTAGAGTTCAGCATCAC
>CALVEI010000089.1 GCA_944326515.1 Candidatus Gastranaerophilales bacterium
TTCACCATAAAGACTATAAACCTGAGAGTACACTCTCAGTCAAGACTTTTATTAAAAATGAACATTGTTTTTTTTTAATCGTTATAAAAAGTGGAAGGCAAATTTGAAATTAAGAGTAAAGGAGATTATATGAAAAAGAAATTTTTATCATTATTTATTATCGGTTGTTTATTTGCAGGAATGGGGCTAAGCTCAGAATGTTTTGCAGCTCCGCACGAAGGTCTTAAACATAACCAACATAAAGAATTAAATCACAAAAATGCACACAAAAAGTCGGCAAAGCAAGTTTCAAAAAAACATACACAAAAAGCAACTGCAAAAAGACACCAACAAGTTCAAAAACACAGACAAGCACATTTTAAAGCCCAAAAACAACATCAAAAGAACGTGAAAAAATACAACAAAAGTCAACAAAAAATTAACAAGCATCAAAACAAAAAACATAATTTTAACAAAAATCACAACAAACACAACAAAAAGTAAAAAAATAAAACACACCTCGCTATGAGGTGTGTTTTTGTATTAAAATTAAAGTGTATTTAAAAAGGATTTTGATAATATGCCAATTCACGCTATTACCCCATCTTCACCTACACAGAACTCAAAGAACAAATTCACTTTTAAAAAACTGCTGAAAAATTCTGTAAGAGATACAGGTTATGCAGCTGCAGCTTTTGGCATAACAAGTGCAATTGCAGGGGCAAATAAAAAAATAAAATTACATAAAAATTTGGCATATTTGTCAGGACTTTTTACTTTATTGCATATTGGCATCATTGAGTATTATAAACACCGTAAATCAAAATAAATTCACGTTTTTAATACAAATGAAAGCTTGATTATAATTCATGTTTAATTTATAACATGGGAGTATTTAATACACAGTAAAAAAAGAAGAGGAGCTAAAAAATGGCTAAGAAAGTTGCAATCAACGGCTTCGGAAGAATCGGCCGTAACACATTAAGAGCTGCAATCAGAGAAGGTATCTTCGATGAAATCGATTACGTTGCTATCAACGACCCAGGTTTAAAACCAGAAGATGCTGCTAGAATTTTCAAATATGACTCTGTAATGGGTAAATTTGATGGTGAAGTAGAAGCTTACGAAGAAGGTATCATCGTAAACGGCAAAAAAATTAAATTCTTCGCAGAAAAAGACCCAGCAAATCTTCCTTGGAAAGATTTAGGTGTAGAAGTTGTAGTTGAATCTACAGGTTTCTTCACAGATGCTGAAAAAGCTAAAGCTCACATCGCTGCAGGTGCTAAAAAAGTTATCATTTCTGCTCCTGCTACAAACGAAGACAAAACTATCGTTTTAGGTGTTAACGAACACGAATACGATCCAGCTAAACACAATGTTATTTCTATGGCATCTTGTACAACTAACTGCTTAGCACCAGTTGCTAAAGTTATCAAAGAAAAATTCGGTATCGTTAAAGGTTTAATGACAACTGTTCACTCTTATACAGGTGACCAAAGAATCTTAGATGCTGGCCACAAAGACCCAAGAAGAGCTAGAGCTGGCGCATTGAACATCGTTCCTACAAAAACTGGTGCTGCTAAAGCTGTTGCATTGGTTCTTCCAGAACTTAAAGGTAAATTGGATGGTTTCGCTATGCGTGTTCCTACTCCAGACGTATCTTTGGTTGACGTTGTTTTCGAAACAGAAAAAAATGTTACAGTTGAAGAAGTTAACGCAGCTCTTAAAGAAGGTGCTGACGGACACGTTCTTTGCTACACAGAAGAACCACTCGTATCTTCTGACTACATTGGTTCATCTCAATCTTCAACAGTTGACGCTTTGTTAACAAGAGTTATGGGCGACAACATGGTTAAAATCATTTCTTGGTATGATAACGAAATGGGTTATTCTACAAGATTGGCTGAAACTACAAAAATGGTTGCAGAAAAGTTATAATTTTATAGCTATAACCAAAAAAGACAAGCTTTCGGGCTTGTCTTTTTTTTATAAATATTATCTAGCTAAGAACATATTCAGTTAGGGCATTAGCAAATTTTTTAGAAAGTACATTGGCTCCGTCTATTACATTATCTTTTAAATATGCTTCATTCATAACTTCTTCTATAGGTTTGTTTTCTAAGATAGAATAATACTTGAAAGCGCTTTTTGCTTCGTCTGTACTTAAATATGAATTCTCAATGCTTAACTCGTTTTTTTGCATTTGGGAAACTTTTTTCATAAGCATAAATACCTTGTTAAAAACAGGAAAAGTTATTTTATTTATATCCAAAATGTTGTCATTAACGGAATATATTCTCATTTTCTTTCCGTTGTTTGGATTTATAAACCATTCATAGGTAACTTTTAAAATATTGGGGTTATATTTGTTAGGGTATGCTTTAAGAATATTTTTAAACTCATCAAGGTCATTGCCATTTTTGTTATTAAGCTCAGCTTGAAAATCTATGCGTCGACCTCTTGGTAATATAAAACTACCTCTGTTTGTATTTAGGATTTGTGCTTTTTCTTGGAAATTAGTATAAGCACCAGCGTTTTTTATTCCACAAAAACTTATATGCATAAGAAATTCTCCTTTGAACATATAAAGCTTGTAGACTGTATTTTTTGCTACTTTTTTAACTTTGTTTAAGAAAATAAACCTAGCTGTGAAGTCTTTTCTTCTTCACCAAGAATTTTACGCAAAAACTTAGCTCTGTGCCATTTTGTGGGACCGTATTTTTTTATTGCTTCTACGTGAGAAGCTGTTAAATAGCCTTTATTCTGCTCCCACCCGTATTGAGGATATTCTACAGAAAGATTTTTCATAAATCTGTCACGCTCAACTTTTGCAAGAATACTTGCAGCAGCTATTGCCGCAGATTTAGAATCACCTTTTACTACCGTAATTTGTGGTTTATTAAAGTTCTTAATTTTTTTGTTACCGTCAACCAAAATCAAAGAATCTTTAGAGTTTACTCTGTTTTCAACATCAATACAAGATATTCGCATACAATCTAAAGAAGTATTTAAAATATTCATTTTTTCGATATCTTCTACACTTCCTTGTTGAATTTTATATATGCAGTTTTCTTTAATAATGTCGTATAATTCTTCTCTATGCTTTTCTGACAATTGTTTTGAGTCGTTTAAAATTGACAATTTTTCCAAAAGTTTATCATTTATTTCCGTAAAACAAACAGCAGCTGCAAAAACAGGACCAGCTCCAGGGCCTCGTCCTGCTTCATCTGTACCTATAACATACTCATAGTTTTTTTTAGCAGCAAGATCAAAGTCAAAAAGCTCGTGTATTTTAGTTTTCTGTTTTGTCGTCATCAAGAATAAACTTTCCTATTCTGCCAGCTCTAAAATCAGTCAATACCATAACTGCCGTTCTTACTGTATCAGGTTCTGAGTTTTTAACAATCCAGTTTCTGCTTTTTGCTATTGCAGAAAGAGTAAACTCACCATCTATTTTATAATATTCTTTAACAGCCTGGGGATATTTTTCTTTTAAAATATCAAGAAGCTCTTGAGCTACTTCTTCATTTTCATAGGCGTTTTCACTGACAGAATTTACCATCGCAAGTTTTCCTGCTTTAAATTGGTCTTCTTGCTTAAGAGGAATAATCCCTGGGGTATCTAAAAGGTCTATTTTAGGATTAACCCTAACCCATTGTTGTTGTCTTGTTACACCAGCTTTTGCCCCGACTTTAGTTTTTCCTTTTTTTATCAATTTGTTGATAATGCTCGATTTACCGACGTTTGGCATACCAACAACAATTACTCTTGCTGGTCTTGGGAGTAGTCCTTTTGCAACAAGTTTATCAATTTTAGGCTTTGCAAGTTCAATGACTTTGTTCACGATAGTTGAAATATCATTGTTTTTTGAAGCACACGAAGCAATAACCGGAAAACCTGTTTGTTGTTGGTAAAACTTTATCCATTCTTTTAATTTTGTTTCATCTGCAAGATCAGCTTTGTTTAAAACAATAAGTCTTGGCTTTTCTCCAAGCAGTTTTTTTATATCTGGATAAACTGAGCTTTCAGGAATACGAGCATCCAAAACCTCGATTACAACATCAACAAGGTTGACAAGTTCTTTTAGCTTTTTTTCCGCTTTAGCAATATGCCCGGGGTACCAGTGAATGTGTGCCATATAATTTTACCTTTTTATTGTTTATACAAATAAAGCGGCAAATCTCTTGCCGCTTATTTCTGTTTTAAAAATCTCAAAATTATCTTTTTTCGATTTTTTCTTTAATTCTTGTAGCTTTACCAGAACGTTCTCTGAGGTAGTAAAGTTTAGCTCTTTTTACATCACCACGTCTAACAACTTGGATTTTTTCAAGTCTTGGAGAGTAAACAGGGAAAACTCTTTCTACGCCAACGCCTTGGAAAGTTTTTCTAACAGTGATAGTTTTACCTACGCCTGAACCTCTCTTTTTAATGATGATACCTTCGAAAGCCTGAGTTCTTTCTTTGTTACCTTCAACGATTCTTACGAAAACTTTAACAGTATCTCCAGGATTCAATTCAGGAAGATTGCTGTTTTCAACATGTTTTTTTCCTAATGCTTCAACTATCGGATTCATTGTTTTATTCCTTTATTACTATAATTAATTGCTATACTACAGCCACATTTTAGTGACAATAAATGTATCTTAATAAAAACATATTCATATATCAAGGGGGGACGTGTGCTTGGGTTAAGATTTAGCAACATTTAAAAGATTTTTTAAGCGATAATATGTAATTTATACTTTTATCAATCTGTTCTTCTTTTATTTCTCCGTTTTTTGCAGCACTTATAAGTTGTTCTATGAGTGCAATTGTTTTTTCGTCCGCATTTCTGTATATAAACATATTTACACCAGCGTTTATAGCTTTTTTGCAGGCTTCAAACGGAGTAAATCTTTTTATTCCCCCCATAACCATATCATCAGAAATAATAAGTCCATTAAATCCAAGATTATTTCTTAAATAATTTATAACATTTTTGGATATTGAAGCAGGGACTTTGTCTTTATCAAATGCTGTGTAATGAATATGAGCAACCATGATTGCAGGGATATAATTAATCAAAGCTTTAAAAGGTTTTATGTGTACAGATTCAAGCTCTTGCATACTCAAATTTAAAACAGGCATATCAAGGTGTGAATCGACATTAGTTTCTCCATGACCGGGGAAATGCTTGCCAACAGGGATAATATTATTCTTTTTGTAAGTTTCTGCTACAATTTTTCCGAATTTTATAACTTCATCAGGGTCACAAGAATATGAACGTTCCGCAATAATAGGGTTGTTAGGGTTTGTATCAACATCTAATACCGGTGCAAAATTCATGTTTAATCCGAGGTAATTAAGTTCTTGCGAAATCCACTGTGTTTGTTGTTCAACAAATGCTTCACCTTTTTGGGCTGCATCTCTGGCGCTCAAATAATGTGAGCCGCCGTATAAGTTCAATGTTCTTTCTACTCTGCCGCCTTCTTGGTCGATGCTTAAAAACGGTTTGAACAAAGAGTTTTCTTTTATTATTTGTACAGCATTTCTAAACTTTTCTTTTTCAACAATGTTTCTTGTAAAAAATATTACACCGCCTAAACCTTTTTTTAATGCATACATAAATTCCGCACAGGCAAGAGGGTTTTCTTCCTCATACCCGAGAATAAACATTTGATATATTTTTTGCTCCAGCGTCATATTATCCATAACTAGATTTTATAACAAATTTTGATGATGAATAACAATTGTTTTTGTAAAAATCATGTAAAGAAATGATAAAATTTTTTTTAATTTTGTTTAAAAATAAAAAAAACGGGAATTAAGAATATAGGTGCGAAAGTACGAGGACCAAAAGATATGAAAAAGAGCTCAAAAGATAAAGAAAGATTAAAAGCCTTGTCCCACAACGATT
>CALVEI010000090.1 GCA_944326515.1 Candidatus Gastranaerophilales bacterium
CACTGTTTGAATTTAATGAGTTTTTATCTGTAAATGGCTCACCATTGTAGTTAGTTTCGTTATATATTTCTTTGATATTAGGTATATACCAGTATTGTGGTTGAGGGTTTATCATATACGACACATAATTTAATAAATTGAACTCATTAGTTACAAATAAAGCACGTCTATTATAATAAAAATATTGTTGACTGCTTATTAATTTTGGCTTCCATTCATCATTAACAAGCCTTTGTAAATAATAATCAGCAAATACATCATTATTTGTTTGTGTTATATTATTATTAAATTGAACATAAACATCGTTGTTATTTTTGACTATATAGATAGCCTCTAAATTACAAAAATTATAATCGCCCAAATACTTTTCATAAATTATTTGAGTTTGATTTGTCGATTCATTATAGTAATACAAACCAATGTATTTAGGCATAGTCTGTCCGTTAGAAAGTCTCCATTGTTGATTATTTAATACAAAATAAAGCTCATTTCTATTTAAAAATATTGACTGATTTTTATAATTTGAAGTATCATGTACTGCATAATAATTAACAGTAGTTATTGTTTTTAGATTAAATGAAGCTTGTGTGAAATCTTTAGTCCATAAGCTAACATTTTTATTTGTTATTATATTTTGTGACAATAAAATTCTACAAAAGAAATTGTCATCTTGAAATTCAACGTAACTAGCACCATAAAGCCAATAATTATTATCACTATCCCATTTGTTCCAATCATTTTCATTTCCTACATTGACCTTTAAGTTAATTACTCTAATACTATCAAAATCTGGATCGTTTTGATCTTTTAAAGAAACACCAGTAAATACATAATTAGATGAATTAACGTCTTTATACATATCTTTGCAGTAAAAATTAAAATAATCTGTTGGAAAAATATAACTTTTTTGAAGTGTTAAAACATAATCATTATTTATTTGCTGAGTAAAGTTATTAAACATTAAAAATCTTTTTTGACTTGTTGTAAAAGACCATTCTTCATCTCTAGGGAAGTCTGGGCAATCAATAGCATAAAACGTGTTATCTTCCGCTTGTGCCATACATTGAATATACCTTAAGTAAGTACCGCTATCATATTGATAAATTGATTTAAGTGGTTTAAAGTCTTTATTTAAAATTGTTATAATCCCACGAACTTCCTCTGTTTGATAAACTTTATAACCACCATACAACACTAATAACTCACTATTTTGTACTTGAATAAGTCCTTCGTATCGAAAAATATTCCAAGATGAAGGCAAAATCCCATTACCTTCCCAATCATCTCTAGGAATATCATCTATACTCTGAAATATTTCTTCTTCTACACCACTCTCACTTGGCATTTTACCTAGCATGTAATCTAATAAATTCTTCTTTGCTTCTTCTGTCATGTTCTACCTCCTATTGCGTAAATGGTGCGTTGAGTGGTGCATTCAAAATGTTGTCACCCATTTCAACTTCGATTAATTCGGCATTATCGAATATAATAAGTGCTGTATTTTCTATATCGACATTACGTGATATATATTCACCTTGCGAGATGTTGCCGTTAGCTTTTGACCTTTGGTTATCAAAGTAATTGATTGCCGTTTCTGCGTTGAAGTTATTTGATAAAGTATAAGTATAAAATAAGTATCTAATGTCATTTACTTGGATAATATCAATGGTCTTTGATTTGACCATATAAGTATCAGTTAGTTCGCTAATTGGTGCATTAAATTGAGCTTGTTGCCCTATTTGAAACAAGTCGTTTTCGTATGTTTGGATAGTCAATGTTATTTCAGCTTTACCCTTAAATTGAATATAAGACTGTCCTATTGATTGAAGCTCGCTACTTGATGTAGCGTCGTTTCGTTGCTCGTATCTTGAAATATTTCCGTTTATTCCCAGTTGATTATTAATTCTATTTATCTCAGTTGGGTTTATGATAACCTCTCGTCCTTGTACGATCGGAATGTAGTTTATTTCTATTTCTGTACCAGCTGTATAAACTGTGGCTGCTTCAAATTGGTTGTTATTAACTGTGTAATAAAAATCTGCCGTGATACCTAAATCTTTTTCATCGCTAGTTGCGAATGTTGCTGGTGTTCCACCAACTGTAATTGAATTGATAGCACCTATCTTTTGTTCTGCTAGATAAGTTGTGTCGTAGCCGTTGGCTAATATAGTTTGAGTTTGCTCTACGTTCCCATAAACTGCTGATGATGTCATAACTTGTTTATTACGATAGTCATTTGTGCTAAAACTAAATGACATATCTTGTATGTTATTAGCTTCCCAGTACTCTTGCGTATATTCAATGTCTGGGGCTTGTGCCATCTTATCAGAGTCATAGAAGTTAACTGCTAGTGTATTATCATCAATTCTTGATGTGTACCATTTTGAATTAGTTATATCAGCTATATATTGAAGAACATCATAAGCTGATTTATCTAATGTAGAGTAAGCTCCAATTATATCGTCTTTTTTGGCTATATCGATCGTTCCAACAGTAAACCCATAACCAGATACTGCATTAACTACCATTTGAATTGCTTCCTCTACGCTTTTGTTTGCAATTACGAAATCTAAGGTATTTCCCTCGCTTAAGAAAGTCTTATAACTAAGTACTTGTAAATCGCAAGTGTGAGGCTCTCTTGGGTTAAGGCTTATGTTCCCAGAGTTCTTGACAACACCGGCAAAAATTAGCGTTTCGTCAAAATAAATCAAGCATTGTGAGTAGTCTTGAGGGAAGTAGAAGTTTGATGTGTAATCTCTATTCTCTTCCCACGATTTCGGATAAACTCCGTTAAGTATAAAGCTAGATGTAGATAAGAATTCCTCTTTTATAGAAATGTTTTGGTCTGTAATGACTTCTTCGCCGTTTATAAGTATCTTAAGCATTTGCACCCATTCCTACATTGTAGTCTGACCTAGCTCCACCACTCACACTCTTAATTCTATTAACGACTTGACCTAATGGGTCAGTCTCGAATTGATTATTGACTACTACACTGACATTTGGATTGTATGAATTAGACGCACTAGCTAATAACGATGGGCTTAAGTTTACCATATCGCCAATAGTTGCGTTTAAGTCGCCTTCCATGTCTTCCATACCTTTTTCCAAGCCTAAAACATTCATTTTACCGAAATAAGCAAATTCTGTTGATGGAGAATGAATTCCGAACAAATTTTTAACAAACTTCAAGACATTACCAACCCAGCCTTTGATTTTGTTTTTAAGCCAGCTTACAGTACCGCTCAAACCACTCCACAAACCTTGAACAAGCATTTTTCCAACATCTTTAATTGATTTAATACCACCGTCTTTTATACCATTTACAATAGCTCCGACAATTTTAGGAATATTTGAAATTAAATTTGGTATACCATTTATTAATCCGCTTCCTAATCCTTTAATTAAAGTTACCCCTGCAGAAAGCAATTTGCTAGCGGTAAAGAAGTTTAATATCGCCATTAATATTGTTGGCAAATTTGCTAAAATGTCGGGTATAGAATTAATTAACCCTTGAATTAAGCCAAGTATAAGTTGCGCGCCCATTGCTAGAAATTTATCAAAATTTTGATTAAATACATCAAGCAATCCTATAATTCCGTTAACAATTTGTGGAATAAGAGTTGGCAATTGTTGAACCAGTGTATTTCCGATGTTTAAAAGTGCTGTTATTAAATTTTGTGCAATAATCGGAATTTGTGGAATGACCATTTGAACTACTTGCATTAAAACGTTTATTAGAGTTGTTGCAATTTGTGGTAATGAAGATGTTAAGCTATTAAGTAATTGCATAGCTCCGTTAATAACTGCTGGCCCGAGTTTTTGAATAACTCCTGGAATTTGTGGCACAAGACCTTCAACCAATTGAATTATTCCCTCTAAAATGTCGGGTGCTAATTTACCTACAGCTTTACCGATGTTTCCAAAAGCTGTTAACAAAGTATCAGATAAAGTTTCTACATCACCTGTTCCGTTTAAAAAGTTATCAAAAGCAGCTTTAGCAGAATTCATGCTACCGCTAATAGTTTCACTAGCTTCTTTAGCAGTTGTTCCAGTAATGCCCATTCTGTCTTGAATTACATGAATAGCTTCAATCATTTTATCAAAAGAAACTTTATTAACCGTTTCTGCTGTGACTTTCATTTTCTTGCCTAAAACGCCTGAGTCGTTAATCAAACGAGCCATTTCGGTTGCGGTACCACCATAACCTAGTTTAAGGTTATCAAGCATGGTATAATTTTGCTTTGCAAATCCTTGATAGGCATTTTGTATCATTTCAATAGATGTACCCATCTTGTTTGCATTATCAGACATATCTTGTACTGCCATATCAGCTATCTTGGCGGCTTTTTCAGTATCTCCGCCTAGTCCTTGCAAAAGTCTTGCGCTAAATGAGGTAACCGTTTCCATGTACTGATTTGCACTCATTCCAGCTGTTTCATAAGCCTTTTTAGCATTAGCAATTACCGTATCGGCACTGTCTTTGAACAATGTCTCAATACCACCAATATTTTGCTCTAAATCGGCATAAGATTTAACACCGGCAGTTACAACTCCAACTATTGCTGCAGATAAAGTTCCAACTGCTTTAATACCTACTCCAGCGGCTTTCTTTAAGCCATTTCCAAGCCCTGATATAGCCGAATTAACTTTTTTATCATCAGCTTCGAATTTAAAGATTACACTTCCACCGTTTTTTGCCATATTTCACCTCCTTAAAAAAGCAAGGATATTTTATGTACCCTTGCTAATGAGCTTATTCTGCTGGTACTACTGTACCTTTTCCGTTAAATGTGATTTCTAATGAGAACTCGCCTTCGTCTTCGGCAGCTCCGCCTAAATCAGAAATCTTTAAGTTAGCTGGTACTTGGAATTTTGTATATTCAAGAGTTCCAGTACTAATACCAGTTAATAATTCAAATTGAATTAATTGGTTATTAAATTGAGCAATAGTACCAGTTGAAATCATAGTTGATAAATCGCCTAATACATTTTGAATGGCTGTATTATTCATATCGATTTTAACTGTTGCTTCAAGTCCCATAGCTACACCAGTTAAAACTGCTCTTTGTACTGCGTCACAAAATACATAGAATGTTTTTTCTTCAAACTCTGTATTAATAGTGACTTCGCTAGTTGTACACATTGTAGTAAATTTTGGCGAGTCACTTGTCGCAGTATTTAAGGCTAGGTTCTTGATAAGTTCTCTATTGTTAATAAAGAAATTAGTTCCCTCCATTGTTTACCTCCTCTTCATAAACTTTAGTAATAATTGTTTGCAGAGTAAGATTGTATCCAATTCTTCGTATGTCTTGATAATCAATGCTTTGTGGGTTTATTACTTGCTTAAACATAAGTCTCCAAGTTTCGACCGTATTACCAACCGTAAATTGCATACCTGCAGTTTGTCCAATTAGATTTCCTATTAAATCGGCAGTTTCTTTTTCTTCTTGAATTGAAGTACCAAAAATGTTAATTGAAAAATAATCAAATAGTGGCCTGCAATCTCCAAAGAACACAACTTTATCGCCATCTGTTTGTTGGACTACGATAACCTTTGTATCGCTATCATCAGTTGAATATTCGGCTTTAATCTTGAAGCCTGTTATAAATGTATTAAGATAAGCAATAAGTACCTCATTAATCTTCATAGTTTGTTCCTTTCTACTGTCCTATCAACAATTAAATTTCCTTGTTTTTGCCAAGTTCTTTCGAACCAATGTGAATGA
>CALVEI010000091.1 GCA_944326515.1 Candidatus Gastranaerophilales bacterium
TTTGTGTTTTTTATTTACGGGGGCCTCTCACGATTCGGATTTTATTCTAAAATCCTCACGGTTCTCCCCTCCATTGGATTTTGTTTGTTTCAATTTTTTGGACACAAAAAACGAAATATCATATATTGATACTTTTACAGACATTAAAACACATATTCAACAGTATATAGAACACAAAAGACACAAATTATGAAATAAGCAACAAACTTTTAACTTTGTTGTAGTTTTCTAGTGCTCTTTTAATTCTTTCTTCACTTATTTTTTTTATCGAATATCTCGCATCACGACTATCACGATACAATTTTTCATAATAATACAAAACATTTAAACGCTTTGCGTCAGACTCCATTGTAAGCCATTTTTTTATACTATCGTGAGAATTTATAGAATTTTTAGGAATTTTTTTATAATACAAATAAGCCTTCGCAATACATAAAGCACTATAAAATATCGCAACAATTTGCCAAGACTGAAAATTATTATTATTTGCTAAAAACTCATAAAGTGAATAGTTTTCTTTAGATTTTTGTAAATAATCATCTACATAGCTATCTACCATTTATATCTCCATAGCCGTTTGGGGTAAAGATGTTTGTTTAGATGTTATCATATCTAAAGGATATACAAATATTTCAGGAAAATATTTATATGATTCTTCCCAATCTGTAAAATATTTAGTTAGTTTGTCTTCTATCTCGAAATTTTCTTTTTCATAAAAAACATAAATTTCCAACTTTTCGTTAGACATATTTAAATATACACTATCCACTGTTTCAGTTCTTTTAACATCACCTAGTGTACATACCAAATCAAATAACAAAGGAGTTATTTGTTCTGTCGTATAAACATTTTTTTGAGCAGTCAATTCTTCACATCTAGTAGACATAATTACCTCTTTTAGTATTATTATTACATATTTTTAGCCTCGTGTGAACTATACTTTTGGTCAATTTTAATCTTTAAGTCTTAAAGAAAAAGTAAAGTGAAATCAGTTTTGAAGTAGTATTTTATTCAGTTCTTTTTATAATAAACAAAATAATAAGTAAAAAGGCTACGCATTATTTAACAACTACTGGTATCCTAATATAATTACTCAAAAATTGTCTTGATATTGCAAATCAAAGTGCTAGAATATAGCTGTAAACATTCCGGGATCGTCTAACGTAGGACAGGTGACTCTGGATCATCTAATCGTGGTTCGAATCCATGTCCCGGAGCCAATAAAATCTCATAACATGCCTGTTTTTTATACAAGTTTTTAATCTTATATTCGGCAACTATAAAAACAAAATCTTTTATGTTTTAATATAATTCTTATCTGGGAATTACATTAATAACATTCGAAAGGTTATGGATTATGCCGATAAATACCGTATCACCCGTAAGTTTTAAGGGAGTATATTACACAAAAAGCGCAGAAGCATTGTGTTCACCAAGAGCAAAACAAAAAATCAGCGCATTAGCAAAAGATCCTCGTTCTAATTACGAAAAAGATGTTTTTGTAGAAGCGTTTTCGCCTGAAAACAACGCCGAACCTGTTGTAAAGGTGGATGTTTATAACTTATATGCGCCTATTTATAAATACGGTGTATTAGAAAGCATAGACAGAGTGCACGAAAAAACATATTTTCGCTCAGCAAAAGATTTTGGCGAAGTGCCTATGACAAGAAAATAACTACATTATATTTTCAAGGCCATAGATAAATTCATTGTGCTCAGCAATGTATTTAACAGCGAGTTTTACTCCATCCATGTAGCATTTTCTGTCCATAGAATCGTGTCTGATTTTAAACAACTGACCGGAAGCACCGAACAAAACTTCTTGAGAAGCGATATAACCCGGCATTCTTACAGAGTGGATGTGAATATCAGAGTATGACTTTCCACCTCTTGAGCCTTCAATTGTTTCAGTTTCTTCGCAGTTGCCTTGGGTGAATGTCATTTTGCCTGTTTCTGCCATCATCAATGCTGTTTTAATAGCCGTACCTGATGGTGCATCTTTCTTTTGGTTGTGATGGAGTTCAATAATTTCTGCATTATCAAAATATTTAGCAGCCTGTTTCGCAAACATCATCATCAACACAGCACCAGTAGAAAAGTTTGGGGCAATTAAACAGCCCAAGCCTTTTGCTTGCGCGAGTTCTTTTAATTCTTGTATCTGTTCATCAGACAAACCGGTTGTACCAATTACTGGTCTTACACCGTTTTCAAGACATATTTTTGCATTTTCAAAAACGTATTTTGGCTGAGTAAAGTCAACCATAACATCAGGTTTGTGGATTTCTATAGCTGATTTTAAATCTCCAATGATGCGCACTTCCTTATCAGCACATATTTCTCCGTCGATATTTATTTTATCAACAGCGCAAACAAGCTTTAGATTTTCATCCTTACATACAGCTTCCACAACTTCTTTACCCATTTTACCCATTGCACCTGTTACGCCGACTTTTATCATAAATATCTCCGTTTCTTTTTTAATCTAGTGTCGTCTTTTTCGCTTCGAGCCTTCGAAGCTCAAAGACTTACCTTTTCAATGTGTCACTCAAAAAATTTGCTCACGTTCCTTATCGCAAATTTTTCTCGAACAGTTTCTTTTAAATCATCATACACAGAATTTTAATAAAATTTTATTATCCATGCAATTATGCTCTTGAAAAAAATTGAGTTAAAAAAATTTTTTTGTGAAAACTTTATGAAAATAAAAATTTTTTCAAAAGTATAAAAAAAGAAGTAATTTTGAAAAGCTTTATGCACCAAGCGTTTCAACCTATGCTGCAGCATTGCCACAGCATTGCTACAGCATTGCTACAGCAATGCTATAAAAGAAAATAAAGAAAAAGAAAAAAAATAAAAAAAAATAAAAATAAATAAAAAAAAAGAAAAGAAAGAAAAGAAAGAAAAAAAGAACCTCCATCTTTTATCTCACTTCTTCCAAAAAGAGCCTCTCACATTTTTAAGATGTGGAGGCTCTTTTTAAGCTATCTTCTACACCTGCAAACTATTTTAAAATCGTACCCATTCGGGTACAATTTCTGTTCTAGGCGTAAAATCCCTATACATCGAATTAGGAATCAAGTATAATAAGAAAGTGTCTGATTACAAAAAGATGACACCGTGATAAATAAACACTTGGAGAACGTTAATAATGAATAAACAAGCACACAGCACTTTAGAACAATCTTTATTTGACTCAGTTGATTCTAAAACACCTGATTATATAAAACAAGACAAACTCGTAAACCTCGACGATAAAGGTGATATTGTATTTAGACTGAAAAAAGAACACCTAAATCCATACGATAGTGAGGTTAACCCCGCCGGTTTAAATTTAAAAGAATGGTTCAAGAACTACGCTAAAGAAGCAGAAGTTTCTACAGCAGGTATCAGAGGCCCTCAAAACATACTTTATCCTCACGACACAAGATTTCCTATCAACATGATAGGTATTATGCTTGCTACAGAAGCAAAAGCTCTTGTTGCAAAAGAATTATACCCTAACACAGAACTCGTAAAACTTGCAGGCTGTGAAGTCCGTTACAACTCTCAAGATTTCTTAGAGCTTATTGCTCGTGTACAGGCTGCACACGGTATAAAAACAATTGTTCCGCAAGGCAGAAAAACCATTCCTATCTGGATGGCATCTTTCTTGGCGTTTAAACTTGATTTGCTCGGTGGTGAATACATTACATCAAGCCACGGTATTTCTGTTAAAAACGCAACAAAAGACCTTAACTCACAAGGCAGCCAATACTTGCCTGAAGAGTCTATGCTCTTTGTTAACAAAATCAAATACATTTTTGAACAAGTTGAACAAAACGGCTATTACGATATTAAAATTGCAGCAAACGACAACCCTCTCATCAGCGAAGCAATGATGAAAGAGCTCGATGACGGTGTGAAACTATACAAAGAATACCTTCTTGACGGGGTTGCAAAAGACGCAAACCTCAACCTTATCAAAGATTTAAAAGAAAAAATCGTTATCGAAAACGTTGGCGGTTCAGCTTACAGAACTCTAAGCAGAATCTTAAAGGCTTTAGACATAGATTCTCATTTTGTTTGGATGAACAAAGAAGAAGATCCGTTCTTCCACGGTATAGGCAAATACGATGTTGACCCTAAAGGCAACAAAACTTTCTACGATTATTCTGTTGATGCCACAGTTATTTCAAAAGACAAAGACGGAAAGCCTTACTTCCCTGTAATTAAATCGCTTCATTACGACGAAAAACTCAAGGACTCTCCAATTGGAACAGTTGTTCTCATCACAGACCCTGACCACGACAGATTAACAGTTTGTCAAATAGAAGCAGAAGACAAAAAAGACTTCTTAAAATCTCTCGGAGTTGATTATGTTGAGCTTGGCAACGGCAGAATCTTGACAGTATTTACAGCTAACCAATCATTCCTTATGATTATGGATTTTTGGGCAGACAGCTTGAAAAGAGAAGGTTTATTTGACAAACACCCGAGATTCATCATCAAAACAACTGCTTCAGCACGTTCTTGGGATGAATGGGCTAAGAAAAACAACATAAAAGTTGTTAACGTTCCTGTCGGTTTTAAAGAAATCGCAAACATAATGAAAAAAGTTGAAAAACAAATTAACGACAATCCGCAAAAAGAAGTTGTTGTTACAGATGTTTTGGGTAATGACATAAACCTCGGTGTTAACCCAAAACTCGTATTTGGCGGTGAAGAATCAGGCGGTATGATTATAGGTTCTGAATCTTTAATCACTTCTCACTCAGGCAGAAAAGCCATTGCAATGAGAGAAAAAAGTGCAACAGAAGCTATCGTTGTTGCGTCAGCTCTTACTTCTTATCTTGAAAAAGAAGGCAAAACAATGTCTGAATACCTTAATGACGTATTCAACAAAAACGCTATTATTTCAAAATTCGATATAAGAGAAGACATAGCATACTACAACGAGTCAGAACCTGATATTGAAAAGCTTAAAAAAGCTAAAATTGAAGGAGAAGCTCTTAGAACTAAAAACGATGTATTCTATTTAACAATGGCCGTTGCTAAAAAAGACGGAAAAATGACACTCGAACAAATAAGAGAAATCCTCTCAGATACATTCAAAGAGCTTGATTTCACAAACCTTATTGATGTCAAATTTGTTGGTGACGGAACATATCTTGAATTTGATGACAAGTTTATCGAAATCCGTCCATCCGGTACAGATGCAAAAACAAAAGCATACGGTGCAGGTGCGTCTAAAGAAGTTATCAAAAAGTTTGCGCAAATTATGGGCAACTACTCAGGCGATTTGACAGATTTGTACAAAGAACACGTTGATATGAACCTCTATGAAAACTCAAAAGAATTATCGCTAAAAGATTATGCAGAATTTACAAACAAAGACGCTAATAACGAAAAGTTTGTAGTTCCTGATTATTCTTTTATTTTATAAGGCTTCAATATCTTGGCAAACTATGACAATTGAACACCTAATCTGTAGACGACAAGTCCATTTGTAGTTGTTTAGGGGCACAGCCCCTTTAACTCGTCATTCTGAGGGAGTGCAACGACCGAAGAATCGCAAGAACTATTTGTCTCACACCAAGTCTGTGAGATGTTTCGGCTCACGCCTCAACATGACAATAAGTTCATTCACAATTGTTTAGGGGCACAGCCCTACTCTCTATTTTTTTGATAAAAACCTAAACTGCGTTAGCAG
>CALVEI010000092.1 GCA_944326515.1 Candidatus Gastranaerophilales bacterium
GGGAGCTGGATTTGAACCAACGACCTTCGGGTTATGAGCCCGACGAGCTACCAGACTGCTCCATCCCGCGATATTATCGCTTACACCTCATTATTAAACGCTAAAAATTTAAAATCAAGTATTTGATGGTTATAGATTTTTTTGATTTAGCATTAAAATAATTACATACAATATTTACTCAATCACAAAGGATTTAAAATGATTAACTCAAAAAGCGAAAACGCAGAAAAAAACAAAATAACAATTATTATTCTATGCGCAGTTATAATCATAGGTTTATTATCCTTTAAACACTTTGAAAAACAAAAGAAGATAAAAGAAAATGGAGCCTATGCAGTATCTGTACAACTAGGTCACACTGTACAACATAGAGTTATGAAGCTGACTTCAAGCAATGCGAAATATTTAAAAGAATCTAAAGAATATGGTTCTGCATATAATCAAGGTAAATTACTTGTTATATACCCTTACCCTGATGGTAATTCACCTTTTTCTAAAGTATTTGCTGAAGAATTTGATAAAGTAATTAAAAACCCTAAATACACATCTCAATATGAATTTTTAACATTTCCCGAAAACCCTAATAATCAATTTTTCCAAACTTGCCACGCAATTTGTTTTATAAACCCTAAAAAAGAAGAAATCCTCTATATTTCAAGAACAGGCAATGAAGCAGGTTACAAGCTACCTTTAATTTTGGATGGGTTATTAAACTGGTAAACAGTTAAGAAATACTTTTAAAGTAATCTATAGTCTTAGCCAATCCGTCTTTTATATCAACAACAGGTTCCCAGCCCAACATTTGTTGGGCTTTTGTAATATCTGGTTTTCTTTTAACCGGGTCATCACTTGGCAAAGGCATAAAAGACAATTTTGAGTTAGATCCTGTCATTTCCAACACCATTTGTGCTAAGTTCAAAACCGTTCTTTCTGAAGGATTTCCAAGATTAACAGGTCCAATAAAACCTTTGTCGTTATTCATCATTCTAATAGCACCATCAACAAGGTCATCTACATAACAAAAACTTCTTGTTTGAGAGCCATCGCCGTATATAGTTATGTCTTCACCTTTTATTGCTTGCATAATGCAGTTAGAAACAACTCTTCCATCTTTAGGATCCATATTGGGCCCGTATGTATTAAATATTCTTATGATTCTTATATCAGTCCCGTATTGCCTGTGATAATCCATCAATAAGGTTTCTGCGGCACGTTTTCCTTCATCATAACAACTTCTTATACCAATAGGGTTTACATTCCCCCAATAAGACTCTTGCTGAGGGTGCACAAGCGGATTTCCATATACTTCAGACGTGGAAGCATGCAAAATGGTTGCCCCTTGTTTTTTAGCCAACTCCAACATATTTAAAATGCCTAAAACAGAAGTTTTCATTGTTTTGACAGGGTCATACTGATAATGGGGTGGGCTAGCCGGACAAGCCATATTATATATTTGCTCACACTCAATATCAATAGGCTCAACTATGTCATGCTCTATAAGTTCAAAATTGGGATTATCTAACATATCCTCAATATGCTGTTTTAAACCTGTAAAAAAGTTATCCAAACAGATTACGTAATTACCTTCATTTAACAACCTTCTACAAAGATGATTACCAATAAAACCTGCACCACCTGTGACTAAAATTCTTTTCATATTGAAACCCTATCTATTTTCTACCATAATTTTAGCATAAGAAAAAAAGGAGAGTTTATGAAAGTAATAATAATAGGTGGCGGAGCTTGTGGTGCCAGCACAGCTGCAAGATTAAGAAGATTAGATGATAGTGCAGAAATTCTTATTCTTGAAAAAACTCAAGAAATTTCTATTGCAAACTGCGGTTTGCCTTACTACTGTTCAAACATAATAGACAGTGAAGAAAAAATGCACGTATCAAGCGTTCAAAAATTCAAAAACCTTTTAAACGTAGATATAAAAATGGGAGCAGAAGTCACAAAAATTGACAGACAGGCAAAAACAGTCACTGTTAATAATACAGAAGTTTTAAACTACGACAAACTTGTACTTACTCCCGGCGCAAAACCTTTTAAGCCTCAAATAGACGGAATCAATAACAATAAAGTATTCACATTAAGAATGCTTCAAGACGCAGAAAAGATAAAGTCATACATAAAAACAAACAATGCAAAAAATGCAGTAGTAATCGGTGGCGGTTTTATTGGTGTAGAAATGGCAGAAAACTTTGCTGAAATAAGAGGAATAAAAACAACCCTAATAGAACTTGCACCTCATATTCTTCCACCTGTAGATAAAGAGGTTGCCGCATACGCTCAAAACGAAATGAGAAAAAATGGAGTTAATCTTATTCTTTCTGATGGAGTAAAAAGCTTTGGAGAAAATGAAATAATATTAAACTCTGGAAAAACAATTCCTTATGACATAGCTGTTTTAGCCATTGGCGTAAAACCTGAAACAGCTCTAGCAAAAGATTGCGGACTCGAAATAGGTAAAACAGGCGGTCTTAAAGTTAATGCACACATGCAAACCTCAGACCCTAACATTTATGCAGGCGGTGACAGCGTGGAAGTAGAGGACTTTATCTCAGGACAAGAAACATTAATTCCTCTTGCCGGCCCTGCAAATAGACAAGGCAGAATTATTGCTGATAACATTGCGGGCTACAAATCCGTTTACAAAAAAACAATCGGTACTGCAGCAGTAAAAGTCTTTGACCTAACTGTCGCCAGTGCAGGAAACAGCGAGGAAGCACTGATAAAAAAAGGCATACCGTACTGGAAAACATTCACTAACAGTTTTTCTCACGCAAGTTACTACCCAGGAGCCACTCGAACACTTTATAAAATGTTGTTCAACAAAGAAGGTGACATTCTTGGTATCCAAGCGGTAGGTCGTGAAGGTGTGGAAAAAAGAGTTGATGTTATTGCAACATCAATGAGAAACGGCCTCAAAGTATGGGATTTAATTGACTCTGAACTATGCTATGCTCCACCATATTCATCAGCAAAAGACCCTGTAAATATCTTAGGAATGAACGCAGACAACATCTTGAAAGGTTTTGTAAAACCTGCATATTTTGAAGATATAGAAGGTTCTATTCTCATTGATGTCCGTTCGGCGGCAGAATTCAATGCAACAACAATCGACGGAGCTATCAATATACCAACCCCAGAACTTAGAACAAGATTCAATGAATTGCCTAAAGATAAAAAAATAGTTCTATTCTGCAACACAGGATTCCAAAGCTATGTAGCTTCAAGAATTCTCATCCAAAAAGGATTCAACAATGTTTACAGTTTAGCTGGAGGAATAGAGCTATACAAAGAACTCGTTAAAAACGAAAAATCGACAGATTTACAAACTGTAAAAGCATAGCAAAATATAAAATTTTCTAGTTTTGGGTCTGATATGGAAGTAAAAAGTTTTTCTAACACATATCAGGCTCAATCATATAAAAATCAAAAGCAACCTTCTTTTAACGGTTTAAGCTCAAAGCTGTCAAAAAATGTGTTTGAAAAAAGTGAAGTAATCAAGCTTTATAAAAAACACAGAAGCAAATCTAAAGGAAAAATCGGTACACTCCCTGCTAACTGGGTATATGCCATACCGTTTGAACATCGATCTCAATCAATAAAAAATATTTTGCAAAATTTTGGTGAAATATTTTCTGAATTAAGAAAGAAAAAAAACAACCCTTTTAACAAAAAACCGTTTAACGTGCAAAAAATAGGCCTAATAACAAACATAGATGAGCACTATGCTAAAACCAACAATATTGAAGGAATAATAATAGACAACGGCTGTACTGAAATAATGGAGCACGCAAAAAACAAAACTGCCAGATATGTTTATAAAAAAACTTATTCTGACCAGCTTGCACCATTAAGAATTCTGAAAGAAACTTTAAAATGGAAACCTTCACAAATTAAAAACGAAAGACTAAAAGGTGTTTTTTATTCTTTACAAATAGTTTCTGACAAAAATGCAAAAAAATGTCTTGATTTACTATTGCCAGCTGCAGACAAAGAAGTTAGCTTATACATTACACAAAACATCTTCTACTCTCCTTACAACCTAAGAAAAGAAGTTTTTAATGCAATGTACGCAAAAAACGATGTCAAAATAGATGAAATGTTAACAAAAAGACTTGAATACATATTCGGACCAATAGAACAAGATACCGAGGCAATAAAACTCTTAAAAAGCCGCAACAACAAAGAAATAAACACTCTGCTTAAAGAATTATATTCTGTTTAAAAAGTTAATCCCAATGCATTAACCTGCTGCAGTTGTGATTCTTTATGCATTTGTAAAAACTTTTGATAACACATATTCGTCACAACACAATCTTTCAAGCCCCTATGCATCCCATCTGTATTAAATTTAAAATAAGTTGCTATACTACCAAGCTTTTTACTTTTTAAATCCGGCAAAAACTTTCTTGCTATAGCCAATGTATCAATATAATCATTATCAAGCGTGGTATTATAATGCTTTTGCAGTTTATTATTTATAAAGCCAATATCAAACGTCACGTTATGCCCCATTATCATGTTGTCTGAAATAAATTCAACAAACTCAGCCAAAGCTTCTTTTATATTTGGCATTCCAACAAGCATTTCTTGAGATATACCTGTCAAATTTATTATGTGAGTTGACAAATAACGCTGAGGATCGACAAGTTGTGAAAATTCATCAACAACCTTATTATCAACAACCTTAACAGCACTCAACTCTATTATCTCATCATTTTCAGCAGAAAATCCTGTTGTTTCGATATCTAAAACAACATAACTCTCCGGATACACAACTAAACTTTTATCAACATTCATAATAATATTTTATACTCTTTACTTTATATATTTTTGCAAAAGCAATTTTCTTAAAGCTCTTGCATTAACAGCATCTGGCTCAATCTCAATAAGTTTATCTAAATGCTTTAAAGCTTCCTGATAATTACCCAGCTTTTTATGTGCCGCAGCAAGTGCATACATAGCATCAAGAAACTTTTCATCCAACTCCAAAGCTTTTTCTAAATCTTTAACCGCACCCATTACGTCAGGATTTTCAATATCTTTTCTTGTTAAAACAATCCTTGCTCTATTGTAATACGCATCGGTCATTTTTTCATTCAACTGCAAAGATTTTGTATAATCGAGCATGGCATTATCGTATTCTTCCAATGAGTGGTAAGCAACTGCTCTATAAAAATAAGGTATCTCCCAATCATTTTTCAGCTCAATAGACTTATTGATTTCATCAATACCTTCTCTAAACTTCCCCGCTCTTATTAACTCAATACCGTTATCTAAAAATGTTTTATAATCTGACATATCAAACCTCAACTACTAAAAAAGGGCCTTTCGGCCCTTTTCTAAATGGTGGGCCCGGAGAGACTCGAACTCTCACACCAAAGGCGCTAGATCCTAAGTCTAGTGCGTCTACCAATTTC
>CALVEI010000093.1 GCA_944326515.1 Candidatus Gastranaerophilales bacterium
ATCTAAGAGCTGTCGTTCGGTGTTTTGGTCGGTCGTCGATACTCTCTTGTAGTTAAAAATCATATTGTTTACTCCTTATATGTGAAATTGATGTTTATAACCCCATTGCGCAGGTGTACAATAAATGTGTTTTTTGATGTTGTTTGCACAGTTTTTTTAATGTGTAATGGGGGTATACTCAGTTTGCACACGCATAATAAAAATATCATCCAACTTGCTTGGTTGGGGAATATTTCTTAATTTTACCTTATCGTATACCCATGAGTCATAAAAGCTGACTTCCTTTGCACTTATCTTATCCAAAACACTCCAATGCTTCATTCCTCCATTTTCGCTAATTGAAAGAATTACTGCGGTATTTTTGGCCTTTAAGAATGTCTTTAATTTTTCAATATCCGGTTCTTGCCCATAAAACGGCTCGCTTATCTCAATTTTTAACTTATACTTATCAAAAAGTATTTTTTGCGTTGTTTTGAGCAATTTAACTGCTTTGGTATAGGATACGCCTTTTTTCTCAATATTTTGCAACCCGCCGATTGAGACCAATTTTTCCAAGAGCCGGTTAAATACATAAATTTGACTTCTATATCCCAATTTTGAGCTCGCAAGTTTAGACAAAGCATTGGTAATTGAATACAAACAACAAAAATAGTCGCAGTCCCCCTGTTTTAGAGATTTTATCCACGCCATGGCTAATACTCCTCAGCAAACATAATGGTTAAGACACGGTTGGTTTGTGTCTCATCATCTGGTTGTGGAGAATAAAACTCATAATTCAAATCATAGAGGTCAATCTTCCAGAAGATTTGTTGTCCCAGATATTCAAAACAGCCAAAGTCGTGCTCACCATAAGGGTCGTTATCTTCCGTAAAATTATTAAAGGTTCTAACTTTTTGCATAATCTCTTGTTGTTGCATCAGTGGCAGAGATGAAATACCGCAAGTCAACAGCACCTTACCTCCTTCAAAAGTCTTACGAAACTTGTCGTTTTGAGCTGCAATTTGTTTCACATCAATTTTATTTTCCATATCGCACCTCCTTTTTATTCTACGTCAAACCAAGCCATAACCGTTGCAAGCAAATGGTTATAATCTCCGAACATGGCTTCTTTCATAAATTGGTCGATTTCTTCTTGCGGGAGATGAACTCGTTGCATGGCTCTCTTACATAACCCTAAAATCATAAATGCATTACCGTCTTGTCCCGAAAGTTGTACCGTAATCTCGGGGTGTTTTATATTTGTCATTATTTTTACTCCTTTAAAACAAAAAAAGAGCCTCAATCCTAGTGATTGAAGCCCATAAAATGTTAAATTTAAGACAGACGATATGCCATATAACAAACTTATTTTTGAATTTGTATGCTATTGATGACATATCGTCCTCCAACCAAAAATGACCTTATCCGCTCCGATGAAAAAAGCAGACTATATAGGCCTAAATTTTGGTGATTTATATTTGAAGTCAAAACGAATCGTTCAACTTCAAATATAATATATTATAACATATTCTAATATAAATTGCAAGCATAAAATTAAGTAAAATCATACAGTTACATCATTCATACCCAAGTGGCGAAACGCTCAGTTAAAAGACCAGTACCCTCACGACATCAAACTGAGGGGTGGAATGAAGGGGAATAAATAGGATTATTATCTTATTGTAGTTGACATTTATGAAATATTATACAATAGAAAAATAAAGCTCCGAATAAAAACATCGGAGCTTGACATTGTTACTCAATTCTTACGCAACAGATAGATATCTCACCAAACGTATATTACGCTCTCCTGATGATGTAATCACAAACTGACATGATGGATAACTATCACCTTTAGAACGGTTGTTCTCCCATTGCAATGGTTGTAAGTTGTACAAATTTGATGAGCCTCCACAGGCCTGTGGAACCTTATGGTCGATTTCCCAACCAAATACAGAGTTAGTATCTCCATATTCATCAAACACAATCCAAGCACCAGCCATATCTTTACGACATATTGCTGGATTGTAACCTGCAACGGGAATAGCTTTGTTCCATACCGCTTTAATAATGGATGCATCAACATATTGTTTCATCATCTTCTATGCCCTTCAGGACAGCAAAATGCGCATCCATCTACATTGTTAAAACCAGCTTTTAACGCAGCTTGCTTAGCATCTTCAAAACTATCAAAATATCCGAGGAATACTCTGTTTTCATCTGATGGTAAGTAACTACAACCAAACTTATGAATTTCATGCTCTCCTGTTGGCTGAGCGTTTTTGTTTATGTAAAATAAATTTGACATCAACTTATCCTTTCATGTCAAAATGTGTTGACCAATCAAGACAATAAGAACAACATCTAATCAGCATTCATAAAGTCTTGACATTTAGAAAGGAAAATGGGATAACAAAAATGTCTATTGGAAAGTGTTATCCATTTTCCGACTTTACAAAGGTTCAAATATGAGGGTATTTGAGCCTTTGTTCTTGTAATAATAGGACGAATCTTTTTAAAGAAAAGACCTGGGGAAGATGTATACACAATTTTTTTATTAACCAAAGTTAACAAACATGAAAATATTTTTATTCATAACAAAAAAGCTATATAATTCAACACCATATATATAGTTTACCTGTTGATAAGTTTGTTAATAACTTATTTTGCTAAGATTATTTTATCACATTTCAATATTTTAATTTCTTTCTAATTACACTTAAGTAGAAATTTTTATGTCTAGTCTTTGGATTTATTTGTCACTAACTGTGATTCTGTCTATAATAAAAAGACTAAAGCTTTTAAAAATTTAGATTTTTATAAAATCATGTATCTATTTGATATTAAAGAATAAAAAAATATTTAGTCTTGTAGATAAGAATATAAATAAATTCTTTTTTTGGGCAAATTCAGCAAAACATTGCAAAATTCTAACGAATCAACTTATCACAAGCTTGTAGCAATTCGTCGACTCTAGCGACGATGCGGTGCTGTTCCTCTAATGGTGGAAGGGGAATAAGAATTTTTTTTACTGTTTGAAGAGCTAATTCTATTTGGTTTGTGCTGCCATCACATAAATTCTCTATATTTAATTGAATATAAGGAGAAGCAAAAAAATTATATAAATATTTACTACTAACCCAAAGAGGACGAACCACTGTTACATGAGAATCTGCAACTGCTATATGATATGGATTTAAGTTTTCATAATAAATTCCTACTCTTCCAACAGTTCCTGTGCCCGTTGAATTTAACAATAAATCATCAGTCAAAAGATATCTTTCCTGGTTATAATTATACAAACTTCTTTCTGTAATAAATTTCACTGAAGCTATATCTAGCCCGTTCCACTGGTTACACTTTTGAGAAATAACTGGTACTTTTTTTATATCAGTATATTCAGGAGATTTTCCTCGTTGTATATATTTTACAATCTCTCCAAGTCGCACCCATTTCCACGTTGGAGGAATGGGGAATGGAATTTCATCTTCGGTGATTGGTGGTAGAGGTTTGTCTTTTTTGATTTTACCTTCTTTAATGAGTTTTTGTTTTTCAGCTTGGATTTTGGCATACAAGACTTCAGCCGGTTCGTTATTTTCATCTTGAGAAACCAGTCTTCCTTGAATTGCATATTGCAAAATTGATTTTTTAAGTTGTTCGGGAAACTTATCATTCAAGGTTGAAAGTTCTTGTTCCGCTTGGTCATATTGATTAATTAATGGCTCCAACTCTTCAATTTTAGCCACAATCCGTTTTTGTTCCTCTAATGGCGGGAGAGGAAACAAAATTTCTTCAATATTTTTTATAGCTAATTTTGGTTGTCCTACTTTTGTTGTGAGTTCCAAAATTTGGCCTTGGATAGCATTTGAGCACAAAAAAAAGATTAAACAGTCTTGGTCAAGTAAAGAAAAGACTAATCTATCTGCATTTTCGGTTAAATTTGCTCCATCTAGTTCATCAGGTATCTTTCCAACTCTCCCGATTGTTCCTGCTACGGTAATATATACATCTTCTTTTTTTATAATATAGCGAGATATTTCTGGATAGACATCTTCTGGGACATATAATAAGTTTGAGGTTAATACACCTCCATTTTTCATATCTGACACCCTAATATATTTATGTCCTGTATTTTTATTTGTTAATTTTTTTCCTGCGGGTATTCTTTTCCCACCTAAAATTGTAGTAATCTCACCAAGTCGTACCCATTTCCATGTTGGAGGAATGGGGAACGGGATTTCGTCTTCGGTGATTGGTGATAGAGGCTTATCTTTTTTGATTTTACCTTCTTTAATGAGTTTTTGTTTTTCAGCCTGAATTTTGGCATACAAGACTTCAGCCGGTTCATCATGTTCATCTTGAGCGACCAGTTTTCCTTGAATTGCTAATTGCAATATGGAATTTTTTAAATCTTGCGCCTTCATTTTACTTCTTCTTTTTCATAACCTGATGTACTATACAATTTTCGCATTTCATTGTTTTAACAAAAAAACATTTAAATTTCTTTATCAGATACTTAATTTTTCGGTAATAAAAGCACAGAAGACACCATATATTTACTGGCTGTACCCAACCTTTATCAAATGCTTCTTCCCATTCTATAAATTCTTTTCTTTGCAATGCATTAGGAATATCTTTTTCAATATCAATTTGCTTTTTAAAATTCTCTTGTATGTTATTAAGATAGCTAATATTGAAATATTTATCATAACACTTATTAAATTGTTTTGTTATATAATATAGTTTAATACAATATATGAGATAGGTATTATAATAATTATAAAATGTTTCTTTTATTGATTTTAGCGAAACTTCAAACAGCTTAGGATGAGATATTTTTTCTAATTCATTTTGTGCCACATTGACATATGTTTCCCATACTTTAATCAAATAATTTCCACTAGTACGAATATTATCTAATTCAGAAATGAACGCAATATTATATTCAGATAAAAAGAAATAACGTTCCAAAGGTATATCAAATTTTACGTCTGGAGCTAAATGGCTTAATCCTGCTGTTGTTATCGTTCCATCATCTATTTGTTGTTTAATTTTATCTAAAGAGTTTTTCTTAAAATCTAAAGCCTTTCCTAATAAATATGCGATTTGCATTGCAATAAAACTATACTCTGTAAGACGTTGTTCTTTTTTCTTATGAGTATTTTGTTTCATACCAAACCTATATGCAAAATATGCACCTAAAAATACTGAGACCAAAGTGATAGTGGCTTCGCCCCAATCAATACCTTCTGTCTTTTCACCAATAGTTAATGCCATATTTGCAATATCTATGTTCATATCTATTTTTTACCTTTTACTTGGCTTTCAATTTGTTTTTGTGTGCTTTTAAGGTTCTCAATAAAATCTTTTTCAACTTGAGAAAGCTCGTCTTTGGTTCGCTCTTGATAAATGGCAAACTCTGCCAA
>CALVEI010000094.1 GCA_944326515.1 Candidatus Gastranaerophilales bacterium
ATAATAATCTATACCAGTTTCAATGGGATAAAAATTAATTGTTCTTATCCTCATAGTGTTTTCTATTCCAACACCACTGTTTGCATTAAATGTTCCTTGTTCCCAATCATTTGGATTAGTAGGAATTATATTCTTACTACCATACCCAACATACTCCAAATCTCCCTCAATGCTATTAATTTCTTGTGGGTAGTCTGGGTTAGGTGTTTTTAGCAATTCTATTAATGTTCCAGTATTACTATTTGAAGTTGTTATTTCTTCATCGTTAATGCTTAATTTTAATGTTGATGTATCAAATACTAATATGCTAGAACTTGTTACACTAGGCATTGTAAATTGATAATTAGTATCTTCATAAGTGAAATAATAATCACCAGTTTCAGTTCCATTACATTTGTATGTCATTTTGCTTAAATCTTGCTCACTCTTCCCGTCCATGTCTAACTTACCTAATGGAAATTCAATGCTATCTTCAAATGTTAAATCGTTGCCTTTTGCTTGGTTGTAAGTCAAAGCATTGTAGAAATACTTGTTAATATCATAAGATTTTATGTTTACTTCTTTTTCGGTTATTTCTTGTTCTACTCCGTCAAGGCTAATCTTTTCAATTTTATTAACTTGGGCGTTATCTTCAATTCCGTCAAGTTTCGATTTTAAAGCATTTGTAAAGTCATTTGTAGATAAGCCTTTGCCACTTACTTTGTCAACTTTATTATTCCAAGTTGTTTTTTCAGTATCAGTAACAAGTCGGTGTGTATTATCTTCGGTTAATTGACTTAATTTTGTTGGAATAGATGTTTTTAACGCATAATCTTGTAAAGTATCGTTTAAATCGTCCTCGTTTACAAGCCCTTTAACTAAGTCTGACACGCTAAAAGATACTTTGCTACCATTCTTAAGAGTTAGTTCTATTTCCTTTGTATCAGCATTATATGAAGCCCCTACGACCATAGTTTCAAGTGGTAAATCAATAGTGCCAGTAGACAAGACATTACTATTTTTATCTTTAAGTTGCAAAGTCATTACATAAGTACTATTATCTATTGAAATACTTATCTTATTACCAGTTTCAGTTATTAAAGAGTAATCTTCTTTAATATTTGCTATTTCTTGGCTATTTTTGTCAATATTTGTTTTATTAGATTGAACATCTTTTTTTAATTCGCTATCATCATAAGTATTTGAAATAGTTAAAACGTTAGCTTTCTGTTCCAAGCCAATATTTTTCCCAGCAATTATATTCAAAGTATTCACACCATTTATCATAGCGTCTTTACCATTAAAATCACCATTTTCAACTTGTTCTTTTAAATCTTCGATATATTCTTTCCTTTGATTTTCGGATTGAATTCTGTTTTGTTCATTTTTTTGCCTTTCTTCTTCATTTTTTGTTACTTGGTTATCTAAATTTGTTACTTTTTCAATTAATTCATTTAAAATAACTACTTTTTCGTCATCTGGTTTAACATCTTCACAAACAACTGCATTTTCTATAACAATATGTAAAATTGACGTCCTAGCTATGATTTCATCTTCGTTTTCTGCTTTAAAAAATTCAATAGATAAATCGAGTTCGTTATATTGTGATATATCTCTTGTAATAGTTAAAACGTTACTTGTTATGTTGTCAAACAATTTAGCAAATGTAGTGCCGTTAGCACTAAAACAAGCTTTTTTACCATAGTCTTGATATTCTTTTGGTATTTCAAATTCTATTTTCTCAACTTTATTTTCTTCTAAATAGCCTATTGCTATACTTGAAATATTAAATCTTCTATTTTCACTATTAATAATTATCTTTTTCACTCTACCATCTCCTTTATTTCATTTTAGATACATTTTTTCTTTTATAGCCAACAACTCTAAGCCTATCCATCTTCGTTGGTAAATTGGCAACTTTACTAAAATCTTTATATTGTTGAGTTAACTCTGTTATTTTTGTTTGAGCATTTTGAACACCTTCTTTATTGTTGCTAGCTTTCGCGATAATTTGTAAATCTTTTTGTTCCCTTATAGCAGTTTCAAGTTTTCTTTGTACTTGTGTAGCTTTATATTTAGTATATTTCTTGCCTTCATATTCAATTTTTGAGTTACTTTGCTTAATAAATTTATTTAATTGTTTATCGGTATAATTAGGACTACTCACACCTAATACAATACTAAATACAAAATGAGTACAATTTAAAGTTCCTATTGGTCTATCTAAATTATTATTTATCTTTTCAAATTGTTTTTTTGAATATTGCCTACCTTGAATTGATTGATGATCTACTGCACATGGACTATGAGCCGATATTTCTACTCCATCAGCTCCAAATTCTTTCCCGACCTGTTCTTGAACACCGATATTTATTTGCCTAACACCATCTAAAATATTCATACGAACGGAACTATCCAATCTTCTAGCATAAGGCTTTTTTCCTTCATTTTCATAGTAGACTTTTTTAACTCCGCTACTTGATAATTGCTTAATAGTGTCATACATTGCTTTTTGGTAGTTATTTTGCCCAGTTGATACAGCAAGTACACATCTATCTATCACATCTTTGTAAGCCTCTCTAATACCCATTAAATAGCCCTCTCCGTTGTCTTTTAGTAATTTGATAGCAGTTGTACTGGAAAGGTTAGCAAATACACCTTGTGTCGTTTTTTCAACTGATTTAACTATATCTTGAAATTGTTTGCTATCTTTGTATGATACTTTATCCATTCCTTTAGCTTCATAGTAAACATTTGCAAATTCAATATTCTCTTCGGCTGCTATTTCTAGCAATTCTTCTAAATCTTTCCTTGATAACTGGCTTGCTTTTTCTAAATCTTCCATTATTTTATCAATTTCACGACCGTTTTTAAGTTGTTGGGCTAGTTTATGGGCTTCGGTAGGTGTTAAACTCTCAAATTTTGATATAGTTTTACCAAATTCTCGTAAAATTTCACTATTAAGATTTTCAAATCTATTTACAAATCTTTCGATTGCTAGTTCTAACTTTTCATTATTCATTATCTGTACCTAATAAATCACTCATAGTTGGATTACTCGTTCTTATTTCTTCTATTTTTTGTTTAGCAATTTCTTCTGTTTCGCCAAAAATTTTCATACGATATTCTACTTTACTTAGTACACCTGCACTAACCTCTTCTAATGCTCTTGTACTTTCGCTCTGCTTATCTTCTACAATGCTATCATCAAATAATATTACCATTCCGTCTGTATCAATGTTATTAGTTCCAAATGTACTAGATGCATAACAAATTGCTTGAACTAAATCAAATATTGCACTTTCATAACCAACTTCTAATCTTTTCTTTCTTCTAAACATTTTAGAATTGCTACTAATTACTGCTGTTGCTGTAGACAAATTAGTACCATCAAAATGATAATGATTTTCTCCAAAACCAACACTATTACCTAAGATATTTAAGCAAGTATTTAAAGTTCCTATTAATTTATCAGTTCTTAAATCATCACTTTCACTTTGAATTAAATCATCTTTAGTTGCACCTTTTGGAAGAACATATATACTCGTATCGTTGGGATCGAATACCATTTTTTGAGTTCCGTCATCATAATTTAACAAATCAGCTCTAACAAACGTCCTTTTTCTTCCATCTTGAACCTCGTTATGTATTGCGTCAAATGCTATATCTACTGCTTTAACTTTATCGATAGAGTTAGCATAATGTGGAATTCCAAATGGATTATTCTTAAATAAGTTGTTTGTTAAATTAGGTTTAAATATAGCAAACCATTTTTTATTGGATAAAGTATCAAATTCACTAATAGTCCCATCATCATTCTTTATCTCTGTTAAATTACTATTGGTTTCTTTAAATAAATGATTGTAAATAACATAGTTACCTTTATCATTTAATTTATGGACTGATAATACTATATACTTATTTCCATCATTATATTCAACACTTCCAAAGGCACACTCTGTTATTGTTTTATTGTTCCAAGATAATGGAAATATCAAATCTACATCAACTATATCGGTTCTTGTTTTAGCTTGCGATACGTCTATGGTCATAGCATCTTCGTTACTAAGTAAATCATAAACGTTTGTAACAACTGCACATGTACCCAAAGCACCACTTTTCTCTATTGCTTGGCTTATTACTTCGTCCAATCCTAAATCATCGGCTAAATTGTTAAATTCTTGTTGTGATTTATTATTTTTCATCGATATTTTACATTTTTCGCTCCACAAAACGTCTGCCCAATCTTCACTTATTTCTTTAGCCATATTCATTGTATATCTTTTTTGTGAAACTTTTTCTCTACCATTGTAAATAAAATAATTATGAAAATCTCTTACATTTCCTTCGTACCAACTTTCCCATTGCTCGATATAACTTTTTATATCATCTTTGATATTGGGATTATAATTGTACTCTCTTTTTAAAAATTCTACTAATTTCATTAATAACCTCCTATATTCGACATAAATTTGTCATAAAATGGAAACATACTATACTCGCTAGCGTCCAAATCATCAACCGGTGTAGTTCCATCGTCTAGTCTTTCATCTTCCTTTTTATCATCCCATAAAGCTTGTTCGTAAGCTTCCTTCATATATTTACATTTTTTTAATATAAATCTTCTGCCTTGAGCAAATAACATCGTGTCAAGATAAATTCTATCAATTATTCTTCCTTTTATACAATCTTGAACTTGTAAAGGTATTCTTTCTTGCTGTAACCATCTATTTAATCCAAACGTTAGTACTTGACCTAATGCACCATAATCAGCAAATGCATGCGTTACTTTTCCATACTTCTCAACCACTCTTTTATAAAATTTGACAAAAGCTTTATAAAAATCTTCTGGAGCATATAAACCAGTTATTTTTTCTTCATCAATCGTCCAAGCTTCTTTAAATAAGGGCGTTATTCCAGTTGCTTTAAGCTCTGTTTCACCTTTTGTGGCTCCATAGTCAACTCCAATGGATATAATCATAAAATTTATTTTATAACCATTTTCATCTATCGCTTCATCTTTCATAAATAAATCTGTATTATTCGCAAATTGCGTGTATATAATTCCTTCTGCATTACACCACTGCCCTAATATTAACCTATTATAAAATATAGTTCCTTCATATTCTTTACATAAATTATCAACAAAGTTTTTTGATAAAAACGGATTATCAAATATTGTGTAATATTGAGTATAAATATCAAGACACTTTTCTTCTATTTTATCTAAAACTTCTTTTTTAAGCCAATGTGTTTTGCTTTCTGGATTTAATGCTCCGTCTAAGCAAGAATAATCTTTATCTAAAGAGCCTAGTATCATCATAAATACATCTTTGTTCCATTTGGCTATTTCATCACCATAGGCATATTTTATAGAAGTACCCTGTATTTTAGATAC
>CALVEI010000095.1 GCA_944326515.1 Candidatus Gastranaerophilales bacterium
AGCTCTGCTGTTCACTTTGTCTGCTGCACTTAACTTCGTTAAGCTCCGCTGACAGGCTCACTAGCATCGCCACAGATCTGCTATTCACTTTGTCTGCTGCACTTAACTTCGTTAAGCTCCGCTGACAGGCTCACTAGCATCGCCATAGCTCTGCTGTTCACTTTGTCTGCTGCACTTAACTTCGTTAAGCTCCGCTGACAGGCTCACTAGCATCGCCACAGATCTGCTATTCACTTTGTCTGCTGCACTTAACTTCGTTAAGCTCCGCTGACAGGCTCACTAGCATCGCCATAGCTCTGCTGTTCGCTTTGTCAAAAAAAAACCGACTTACGCCGGTTAAACTTTACCACATATTAGAGAGAGGAATTAGAGAGAGAGAAAATTTAAAACTTTTTTATTTCCTCTATTTATATAGTTCCCATTTTTTATATTTTCTAAACATTTTTTGGAAAAATTTTCGTTTTTTTTTACATTTCTTTACAAAAAAGATTTCAAATAACAAAAAAAATTTTTATAGTTTTTAAAACTGACAAAAGAAGGAGACTATATGCCTGTATCATTTAAAGCGACGTTTGAAGGAATGTCATCTGATATTCTAAAAACAATTTTTGAAAACAGAACAAAATCGGACACAAGACACAAAGTAGTTTTTGTTAAAGGTTTCGACCACTATGGTGACGATAAATTCGAACTTTATAATGATGGCAAAAAAACAGCAGAATATGAAACCGACATCATAGATGAGAGATTGTTTTCAATTCAAAGACTAATAGGAATATTTAACATACTAAAAGCAAAAGAAGCTCAAAATAAAATAAATGAAATGAAATCAAAAAAATAATCGAACAATATCATATAAAAAGCCCTCTAAAAATCATAGAGGGCTTCAACTTTATTAATAACTAAAGTTATTAGTTTTCACTAGGAGCTTCATCAGCTGATTTTTCAGGAATTCTCATTGCATAGAAAGATCTCCATACAAATACCAATGCAATGATTAAGAATATCCATCCAGCAATAGGAGCGATATGTCTGAATGATTCATTGATAGAGATTTCCATTGCCAACAACCCAAACAAAGTAGTGAACTTGATAATTGGGTTCATTGCAACTGAAGAAGTATCTTTGAATGGGTCACCAACTGTATCACCTACAACAGTAGCATCATGCAATGGTGTACCTTTTTCACAAAGGTCACATTCAACGATTTTCTTAGCATTATCCCAGCAACCACCAGCATTAGCCATAAATACAGCTTGGAACAAGCCAAATACAGCAATTGCAATCAAGTAACTTACAAAGAATGCTACAGGAGCAACTGTTTTGCAAGCAGGAGCTGACAAGCAAGCAAATGCCAATGCAAAGGCAAACAATGCGATGAAGATGTTAACCATACCTTTTTGTGCATATTGTGTACAGATTTTAACAACTTCTTTTGAGTTAGCAACGTTTGCAGTTTTTACGCTTTCGTCATCAATTTTGATGTGACGTTTGATGTATTCAACAGCTCTGTATGCACCAGTTGTAACAGCTTGCATAGAAGCACCTGAGAACCAGTAAATAACAGCACCACCTGCTAAAAGACCCAAAATAGTGTATGGGTTTAACAAGTTAAGTACTTGCTCAGGTTGAATACCCAAAGTATTTTTGATTACAAGAATCAAAGAGAAAATCATAGTAGTAGCACCAACTACAGCTGTACCGATAAGTACAGGTTTAGATGTAGCTTTAAATGTGTTACCAGCACCATCATTTTCTTCTAGTTGTTGTTTAGCAACATCAAAGTTTGGTTTGAAACCAAAGTCTTTTTCGATTTCTTCAGCAACGCCTTCTCTTTGTTCGATTAATGATAATTCATAAACTGATTGAGCGTTATCAGTAACAGGACCATAGCTGTCAACAGCAATTGTAACAGGACCCATACCAAGGAAACCGAATGCTACAAGACCAAAAGCAAATACAGATGCATAGATCATAACTGTATCAGGAATCATTGTACTGAAGTAGTAAGACAATCCCATTAAGAATACGATTACCATACCAATCCAGAAACCAGAGAAGTTACCAGAAACAATACCAGAAAGGATTGTTAAAGAAGAACCGCCTTCTCTTGAAGCAGTAACAACTTCTTTAGTATGCAAAGCGTTTGGACTTGTAAAGATTTTTGTAAATTCAGGAATCAATGCAGCGCCCAAAGTACCGCAAGAAATAATACCTGCTAATACCCACCAGAGGTTTTCGCCCATTGAAGCCAATAACCATTTAGATACACCAAATGTCATAACAATAGACAAGATTGATGTAATCCATACTAAGTTTGTTAAAGGTTTTTCAAAATCAACTTTTTCAGCTTTGCCAAATAAAAGCTCTGTTAAACCAGTATTTACCCAGTAAGCAACTACTGAAGTAACAATCATTAAGAATCTCATTGTAAAGATCCAAGTTAATAATTGAATTTGATATTCAGGGAATACACCCAACAAGATGAAAGAAACAAGAGCAACACCAGTTACACCATAAGTTTCGAAACCATCAGCTGTAGGTCCGATAGAGTCACCAGCGTTATCACCAGTACAGTCAGCGATAACACCAGGGTTTCTTGGGTCGTCTTCTTTAATTTTGAATTGAATTTTCATCAAGTCAGAACCGATATCAGCAATCTTTGTAAAGATACCACCAGCTACACGAAGAGCAGAAGCACCCAAAGATTCACCGATAGCAAAACCGATAAAGCAAGCACCTGCTAAATGTCCTGGAACAAATAACAAGATGATAAGCATCATGATTAACTCAACGCTAACGAGTAATACACCGATACTCATACCAGCTTTTAAAGGAATGTTTAAAACTTTTAAAGGTTTTGCTTCTAAAGAGGCAAAAGCAGTTCTTGCGTTAGCTAAAGTATTCATTCTAATACCAAACCAAGCTACACCGTAAGAACCTAAAATACCGATTACAGACCAAGCAAGGATAATCAATACACCTTTTAAGCCCATATGTTGTAATCCGCCAAAATAGAATGCAATACAGCATCCAATTAAGATTTCCAAAGCAAGCAAGAATTTACCTTGTTGAATAAGATAAGTCTTACAAGTTTCGAAAATAGTGTTTCCGATTTCAGCCATAGCTGAATGAACTTTGTAGTTTTTAACTTTGATAAATTCGATCAAACCAAAAACTAAGCCCAATACGGAAATACCGATACCCAACAACAACAGATTATAGCTGTGTGGGTCGGCCGCCAAATTTGGAACAACCAAATCGGCTTCCCCTGCAAATGCAGAGCTGGATGCCAAAAGTGTTGCGAACGCAGATAAGACACCGCCTTTTAGCAATCCGGACCATTTTAAGTTAGCCATCTTTTTCTCCCTTGTCCTCTTTCCATCGCAAAAGGACCATTTTCTACACATACCCCAATTGTACTATAAATTGCTGTTTTAGCAAGAAGTTTTCTCTAACAAATTAAAAAACTTCCCAAAGTTTTAGCTTACTCAATAAAGAATTGTCATCTTTTAACAATGTCTGCTTCACAATGGCATTTACAACCTTTATATTACCGTCAAGTTCAAGTTTTACATCTTCTCCTAAAAGTTCTTTCAATTTTAAGCACTGAATATCAACCAGCTTTTCCTTCAACATATTGTACAGAGGCGGCAAGCTTTCTTCTTCACAATAGCTTTCAAACCTTTTAAACATCCTATTAACATCAAGGTCGGCAATATCTTGAGGTGTCTTTGCAAATGATTCCATCTCGAATAAACACACCTTAATTAATTTTCCTAACAAATTTTTGTACAACTCAGGCTCTGGCTCTTTTGCAGTCATAGCAATAGCAGAAAATATTGCAGGTAAAGAGCGAACATCCTCAGGAAATTCCTTGTCTTGCTCATAAAAATCTATTGCAGTTAAAGATTTATCCTTTTTGTTATAAATGATATTAGTTGGACAACTATCGAAAACCATATCATTATCTTTTGCGTAACGGATCTGCTTATACAAGTTGTGATACGATTCAACAGGAAGATCAAAAAGCTCTTTTTGCTTTTTGGTAAAATGGCAATTTTCACCTTCAATATACTTCATTATGCAAGAACCTTGAGCAAGTTTAGCCACTATATGATTAATTTTATCTTTTTTATCAAGATTAAAAGATAACAATTTTGGGTAATCAACTAAAGAATTTTCACTATCAGGCTTTTTGACAATACGAACGCAATATGGAGTATCGGGTATTCTATAAGTTTTAGCTTCGTTACCTTCACCAAGAAAATTATTCTTGTCAGCTATAGCAGCCTCAATTGTTGCAAAAATTCTTTTTCTTGGCAAATCAAGCAAATCTTTTTGTTTTCCTGAAAAAGATACAATATCTCTACTAAGCTCTGGCAACTGATTTGCAAATTGAGCTTTTTTATTACCACAATTTTTATCACGACAATATATTGAGGTATTACAATGTAACTGATGAATACTAATCATAACAGTTTGACAAAACACCTAAACATACAAAATTGCCTAATAGATTAAAAGACGTTAGTTTTTGTAATATTTTTAAACTTAGTAATACTACCTTGGAACAATAAATCAATAGATCCAACCGCACCGTTTCTGTGTTTTGCAATAATGACTTCAGCCTTACCGCGGTTTTCTGTGTCTTCCTTATTGTAGTACTCATCACGATAAATAAACATAATAATATCTGCGTCTTGTTCAATCGCACCTGATTCTCTCAAGTCTGACATCATAGGACGTTTGTCAGGACGGGATTCAACAGCACGAGACAGCTGGGAAAGAGCAATTACCGGAACATTTAATTCTCTTGCAAGCCCTTTCAAACCTCTTGAAATACCTGAAATTTGTTGGTTACGGTCTTCCTTATTACCTGAAGCTTCCATCAACTGCAAATAGTCAATAACAACCAAGCCTATTTCTTTTTGCTCCATTGCTAAACGTCTGCACTTTGCTCTAACCTCCATAACGGTTGCCCCAGGTTTATCATCAATATACAAAGGAGCATCTGCAAAGTGATTCATCGCTGTAGTAAGCTTTTCCCAGTCAGAAGCGTGCATATTCCCTGTTTTAAGCTTTTGGGTATCAACCTCAGCTTCTGAACACAACATACGTTGAACAAGCTGTTCTTTTGACATTTCTAAAGAAAAAATAGCAACTGTCTTTTTAGCTTTTAACGCAACATTTTGTGCAATATTTAAAGCAAGAGCAGTTTTCCCCATAGAAGGACGAGCTGCAAGAATTATCAAGTCGGATTTTTGCAACCCTGATGTCATATTATCAAAATCATAAAATCCTGTAGGAACACCTGTTAACTCATCACGGTGTTCATATCTGTATGAAATT
>CALVEI010000096.1 GCA_944326515.1 Candidatus Gastranaerophilales bacterium
ATGCTTTATTGGTTATTAGTTAGATAGGGCTTTGACTCTTTATATCCAGCAAGGTTACAAGGCTAAAACTAAGTGGAATCGTCACATGTGTTAAAATTTATTTTAAGGAGTTGTTTTTTATGATTTTTATCGGCATTGATATTGCCAAATCTACTCACTTTGCTTCTGCTGTTAACTCAGATGGTGAAGTGCTTGTTAAACCTTTTAAATTTACTAATGATAATTCTGGTTTCAATTTGTTTATTGATACTTTTAAAAATTATGATTTATCCAATTGTTTAGTGGGACTAGAGTCTACTGGAATTTACGGAGATAATCTGACTACTTTCCTTTTTGATAAAGGTTTTAAAATTGGTCGTATTAACCCTATCCAAACTGACTCTCTTCGTTCTTCTAATATTAGAAAAACTAAGAATGACAAGATTGATACTTTTCTTATCTCTAAATGTCTTATGCTTGGAAATTATACTTTAGTTACCAAAAAAGATATTCAAATTATCAATCTTAAAACTCTTTGCAGATTTAAGTTTGATGTTAAAAGGTCTCAATCTAAAGCTAAAGTTCAACTTGTTACTTGCTTAGATATCGCTTTTCCAGAATTAGCAAAATTCTTCAATGATAATTTACATATCAAGTCTTCTTACGCTTTACTTTCAAAATATCCTACTGCTAAAATTATTGCTAATACTAGAATTGATGCTTTATCTAATTTATTATATTCTGCATCAAAAGGTCATTTTAAAAGTGATAAAGCTATTGCTCTTAAAGAACTTGCTAAAAATTCTATTGCAATGGACAACCCTGCAATTGGTATACAAATTAAAATGTTAATCGAGCAAATCCAAATGCTCCAAAAACAATTAGATTTGCTCGACATTGACATTTCCAATATCATGGAAGAACTCAATTCCCCAATTTTGTCTATCCCTGGTATTGGTACTTGGTTAGGTGCCATCATTATTAGTGAAATCGGCGATATTTCTCGCTTTAGTTCTGCTACAAAATTACTTGCTTTTGCTGGCTTAGATCCTTCTGTTAGACAATCTGGTAACTTTAATGCTACTAACACCAAAATTTCTAAAAGAGGTTCTAAACATTTACGCTATGCAATTCATTATGCAGCTGAACTCATCATTTGGAATGATGATACCTTCTACCAATATTATACCACGAAATTGGCTCAAGGCAAATCTTATTTAAATGCTATTGGGCATGTTGCTCATAAATTGACTAGAGTTATTTTTAAATTACTTACAACAAACACTACATTTAAAAGTTAAGTTAACAAATTTTCAAAGTACATATTAGCAACAGTATTGTCGCTTGCAACTGCTTAAAGACTCTAAATCTAAAAGCTTAATATATGTCAATACTTGATATATATCAATGCATTTTAGTATTGATATATATTAAGCTTTTAGATAAAATTTCCTGTCAGTTGCGACAATCTCAAAAGTTTTAAAAAAACATTTTTAAAACTTCTATTTATCATGCTCTAAAATATTCATAAAAATTTTTTCAAAAAACTATTGACAATTAATAGTTAGTCTCCTTATATTCATCAAGGAGATTGGCTACATTGTACCAATCTCCCTCTTTTAATTTGTTGAATAAATTTGTATAGGTTAATTCACCACAATATGGCTGTTTTTTAACCAATCTTTTAAATTTAGTGTAGAATATTACCTTTGTTGCTAAAACTGGATGCTTATTATGAAAAACACGAATCCATTTAGCATTGTAATTATTAAAATAATATTCTAATAATGCTTTTTCCCATTGCTTTTTCATAACAATTACCTTTCTAACAATTTCAAAAGAGCCTCTTGTTGTTCTTTTGAAAGTTTTGATAATCTTTCTGATAATTCATTTTTATTTGAATTATCTATTTCTTTTGTTTCAACCTGTTTCTCTATAGCTTCAATTTTTTCAGAATCTTGTGGCTTTATACCATATTTTTTTCTAGCCTTTTCTAACATTTTTTCTTGTCTTTGTTTTTTCTTTATTTCTCTAATTTCAGCTTTTGTAGCTTTAGAATTATCAATTTTTGTTGATTTTGATTTGTGTTTATTTTTCTTTTGATGTTGAAGTTCATATTCACTATCAGTCATATAATGTACTGGCTTTGAAAAAAGAAGATAATGTCTAAACCAAAAAGGCATTATCTTCTCTGCTGGTAATTCATGTATTTTTACAAATCCTACAAATCCTAAAACTCCTGCTATTGCAATTACAATATAACTTGTTGCTTCTTCACCAATCTTTCCTTTTAAAATCAGATAAGTAGGAACAACTGCAATTATAATTAGAATAGCAAATATCCATTGTCTAAAATTAAAGAAATATATTTTTTCTTTATAATCCTTTATCTCATCAAATACTGTTATTTCTATATTATCCATTATCAATGACCTCCTGTTAATTTTTCTGCAAATTGACTTGCATATTGTATTACTGCTAAATACATTCCATTTAAGAATAGCATTGCGACTATTGTTGATATTGCATTTGTTGAGCCTACTGTACTACTTAATCCTGCAAGTCCAATAGAATATATATTTGTTGCTAAATATATGATTACTGCCTCTAAACCAACACTTGCTGCAAAAAGAAAATATTGAATTGCTTTTCCTCTACCTTCATCATCAGCAGCTAAAGCGATTGGTATAGGAGCAAATGCAAAGCATAATATAAGTTTTACAACTCTTAAAAATATCTGTGTTAAGATTTGCACAATCGTAGTCATAAATGGAATAAATAAAATCAAGTACAATCCATAAGTCATTATGCTATCAACAAATCCATCTGGTACTGCATCAATTAAGGTGTCTGCAATATTTATTGAAGAATTGCTATTTCCTATAGCGTGTGTAATACTAACAAAAATGTCATTTGTTATATTCATAATACTTGATAAGAATTCATATCCATGTTGAATAAAATATTTAAGTAATAAGAAGGAAACGAAAGCCATTACTACTCGTTCCCAACTTATTCTCTCTACTTCCATTGATTTCTTTATCAAGTTAATCATAAAGAAAAGGATTAAAAGACTTAATGCTATTGGAATTATTACATCATTTACTGTTTTTCCAATAGACCAAATATTGATACCTTTAACACTTGAAAAATTCGTTAATTTTTCTATCGTACCAATAAGATTTCCACTATCTATTTCAATACCGAAAACTGTAAATTTAAAACTATAGAGAAGTCTTATAATTCCATCCAATTATTTTTCCCCCTTCTCTTATAATCCAAATAGATTCTTTGATTGTGCGATTGCAACAAGCATAAATCCTGCCATAAGTGTCATTAAACCTCTTGATTTACCTTCGGCATCTTCTCTTTGCCATCCAAGAGCAAACATTACACCACCAACTAATGCGATAACACCACCAATTTTAGTTAGCCAATCACAAGCAAAATTTATAAATGAATCAATAGATCCAGTATTTGAATCTGCAAAAACTCTTGATTCTGCAAGTATTAAAGTTCCCATTGCTGTTGTTCCAATAACAGTAACTTTTTCTTTTAATTTTTTAAATAAATTTTTAATCTTTTTCATAATTTTTTACCTCCAATTAAAAAGAGATAAATCCCCCTTTAATTGGCTAATAATCCAATTTCAAGATTTATCTCTTTTCTTATTTAATTATTTTTTAATTACTAAATCCTCAAATTGGATTACTCCAGTTCGTTTAAGGTCTTTTAAGTCCTCCTTATCAACCTCTCTTATTTCTGGCTTTTCAATAGGAATTGCAAATGATAAGCCAGAATCGCATAACATCTTATAGTCTGCGTTTTCACCATATTGCAATTCTTTTTTATGATTATAGAGTTTTTGAAAATTATTTTCTCGTGGCTCATATAATTCTGAATAGTTAGGATGTTCTTTTAAATTATATAGTTTTGAATAAAAAGCTCCTATTCCTGCGATAAATAATACACAATTACCACTTGGCATTTTTGAAAGTTCATCAAGCGTTGCTAATTCTCTACCAACAACATCCCAATTAGTTGAAGATGATCCCTGTCTAGCATAAGTTCTTCCAGATGACTTTTTATACCAAGTTTTCTTGCCAAGTAATGCCACTAAATATTCCAAAGTTTCTTTACTCATTCCTCCAAGAAATAGAGTGCTATCACAACAATCTAAAACAGATTCCCAACTATCTTTATATTTTTGTTTTAATTGACTTAATGATTGCAAACCTACAGTAATTCCAACATTTAATCCTCTTAAATAAGCAAGTTCTTCAACAAATCGTGGAATTTCTCCTAATTGTGCCCATTCATCCATATAGATTTCAACTGGAGTAGCCAGACTTCCACCACATAACTTTGCATTTTCATCAATAATTTCAAATAGTTGTGTATAGAAAATACTTGCTAAATAGTTAAAAGTATTATTACTTGGTTTTGTTATTACGAAGTATGCAACTTTACCATTTCCAATAGGCTTATTCGTTTCGCTATTGATTTGTTTTAGTAATTGGGAATTATCATCAATAGGCATCCCTATCCTATTAAGTTCCATAGTATCTGTATTAGTAATATTAGCAATTTCTTTAATATTAAACGAAGCTAATCTTGCAGTTGCAACCATAATAATTGTGCTCATCATTTTTGGTGCTGATGCTGCAACCTTAAAATGCTTATATTGTTTTACACCTATTGCCTCTGGCTCATCTTTTGCCCAAGCATCAAATAACCTATCCAAATTTGATACACCTGTAGAATCTGGATTCGATAAACGAATTAGATTTAAAACTGTTGTAAAATTCTGATGTGCCTTATCATAATGTCTTATAGTATAATAAAATAATGCTTGAAGATATATCATTTCTGCTTTTTCCCAGAATGGATCTCCAGATGTATTTTGTATATTTTCGCTTTTTGTATTTGCCATTATTGTATTTATTAAGCTCATTACATCATCTTCTTGTATAGGGTGTTCCTCATCATAATAACCTATATTATTATGATTTTCTTTGATATACATAAATGGATTATAACAATCAGAACTAGATTTATCATCAAGATTAAGCACTTTTATAGTATAACCTTTTTTCTTTAACGAATAGCCACAATCCCTCAAAAGTTCTCCGTTTAGGGTCTGTCAAGACTAATGTGCCATTTGCATTTAAAATATTGGGCTTAAAATAATATCTTGATTTACCACTTCCAGGCCTACCTATTAAAATAACGTGTCTATTCATTTTACTAATCTTCATATTTTTAGAAATTAGTTCTGTCTGTGTTAAAATCATATTATTTTCAAAGTTCTTATCTCTTTTGTCTTTTATATCATTTGGAGTTTTCCATTCAGCAGAGCCATAGGTGTTTTCT
>CALVEI010000097.1 GCA_944326515.1 Candidatus Gastranaerophilales bacterium
AAGGCTTTTAATCTTTTCATATCCTTTGTGCTATTTTTCATATCTTTAGGCCCTCGTACTTTCGCACCTATATTTTTAATTCCCGTTTTTTTCTATTTTTAAACAAAATTAAAAAAAAATTTATCATTTCTTTACAGTATTTTTGACTCTGCAAAACAACATCATAAAAAAAGAGGACTTCTTAAAGACCTCCTTTTTATTTTTTTAATTCAAACGTTCCAAAATACTTTTGATTTTTTCTTTTTCCTCTTGTGGAACATCAAAGTTTAGATATTCTTCAAAGTATTCTTTAGCGTCTTGATTTTCGCCTCTTGCCATAAATAGCATACCGAGTCTTTTATACCCGAGAGGAAATTTTTCATTAACAGAAATACTTTTTAACAGGTTAGAAATAGCCTTGTCTATTTCATCATTAGCTTCATAAGCTAGAGCTGTTTGATAATATATGAGCTCATTATCTTCAATATATTTTAAAACCTCTTCAAAATTAGCAACTGCGCTGTTGTAATCCCCAAGTTCAAAATAAACCATGCCTAAATCCCAGTTTGCATCGAAATTTTTTGGTGCAAGTTCAAGTACAGAATCAAGGGCATCTATTGCATCGTCATAGCGTTTATCTTCCACATAAATTCTGCCCAAGTAGTGTCTTAAAGCAACGTTATCAGGAATAAGAGCAATCGCACCTTGCAAAAGTTCTATCGCATCCCAAAGACGATTTTCTTTGTAATAAATATCCGCAGTGTTTATATATGTTTCAACAAGTTTGTCATCTATAAAAAGTGCTTTTTTATAGTATTCTTCTGCCAAAGCATTTTGTCCTAAATGTGCATAGCAAAGACCTATATTGTTGTACAAATGTGCATTTTTGTTGTCTGATTCCAAAAGAGTTTTGAAAGCCTCAACAGCATTTTCAAAATCTCTTTTTTGAAAGAGTTTCATCGCATCATTTAACTGTGATTCAAATTGTTTTTCGTCCATAACATTGTCCTTGTTGAAATACACACAACCATTATAGACAAAAAATTGTTAAATTACATTCAATTGTTTTTGTAGTTTTTGGGCATACTCATTATCAGAGGCTCTTAAAGCAAGGGTGTGAGCTTTTTCAAGCAATGATTGGGCTTTCTTTTTATTGCCGAGTTTTAGCATTACGCTTGAAGCTTTTTCATAGTTTTTAGCCATTTTTACTGGGGAATCAGCTTGTTCATAAAAACGAGCAGAAGATTTGTAATCTTGAAGGGCATTTACATTTTCATTCAAAACAGTCATAGAGTCTCCACAACGAGACCATACGGCGCCCATAGTTTTTGAATTATTTGTTTCAAGGGCAATATTTTTAGCAGCGCCGTAAAATTGATATGTGTGTTTAACGTCATAACGTTCTGCATACATATCCGCAATGTCTGATAGGGCTTTGGTTTGGGCGTTAAGGTTTTCGGCTTCACCGGCATATGAAATAGCTGCAAAATAGTGGTTCATTGCCGGCTCAAAATAGACAACATCGTCATAAATTTGAGCCATAGAGTACAATGCTTTTGCTTTCAAATTGTTGTCATTAGTTGCTCTATGTGCCTGATTGTAATATCCTAATGCTTTATCCAGATTGTCCTCTCCATCATAAATTTTGCCAAGTTCAAAACAAGCCATGCCTTCAGCATTTGTATCGCCGACATATTGAGCTTGAGTTAACGCAGCATTAAATGCAGCTATAGCTTTGTCTGTTTGGTTTATGGCAGCAAATTTTTTGCCTTGCAAAAATGCTTTCCTTATTTGAGGGTCTTGAGGAATGTAGACATTCGGATTCTTTGCCTGCACTTGAGCAGGTTGTTGTTCAAGTATTTGTTGAGGTTCTTGTTCTTGAACAGTTCCTTCAACAGGAGCAATGGCCTCTTGTTGAGTTTCTTCCTGAACAGGTTGTTGAGCCAAATTTTGTGAAATAGGCTTCATATCACCTGTTTCTTTATCAGGAAGTTTTACAAGAAAATCTTCATTTACTGTTGTAGGGTCAGACTTGTAATCGACCTGTTGCAAAAACAAAGCATCGACCCAATTCTCAACAACTTTAGACTTTTTATTTAAAGTTTGAGAGATAAATTTATCAAGAATATTTGAGGCATTTTTTAAATTAGACTGTATAATTTTTTTGTCAGGGTCATTTTTTAAAGACTGAGTTTCTGCCAAAGAAAGATACTGTTCAACCTCTTGAATAATGTTTGGAGGTGAACCGATTGCTATTGCAGTGTTTTTAAAGTCAGTTAAAATTTGGGCAATGTTTACTTTAGACTTAGAATAATCAATTGTTGATTTTTGGCCGTTAGGGTATTCGTGACGAGGATAAGAACTTCTGCCGTTTGGATCTGTAGAACCGTATGGATCAGCAGCACCATAACGTCTGCTTTGGTTTAAGTCAGACGATTGAGAGGATTCCTCCTCTTCCTTGCTGCCGACCTGTTTTTTGGTCTGCGGCGGCACGTATGGTTTTATTTGTACCGGATAAATACTGTTATACAAATTTTAACACCCTTGTTAAGTTTGCCCTACTATCGTTATCGGATGAGCAGCATGATAAATTAAACTTTTGGTAGAAATATCATACTTTTGGCGTACTTGTACCATGCCCACACTATAACCTTTTTTATTTTTTTGTACCTGAACTACTTTGTTTTAATGATTTTTGAAAAAAAGTCATGTACATGTCGCATAAATGTATGAACCTGTAAAAAATTATTCATAACAATGAATGATTTTATATGACCAAGGTATATGTAAAATAACACTATACTCCTTAAATAAAGACGACGATACGCATATCCCTAATCTAATAGCTATGAACCAAAAGTGAAAAACACAATTCATAGCTTTTTTTTATGCAATAAAAACTGTTATTAAACAAAAAACAATTGACAGCAACTATCCCCAAAATCTGCTAAACACCTTATAGTAAAGGAATATAGCAAAAACTATCAGTATAACCCCACTTACTTTAGTTAAAATATCTGTATATTTGGCAAAAGAAGACAAATTCTTTAATACAGAAGTAAACAACCCTGCAACAAGAATTATCATGCCTTGACCTAAGGAAAATAAAAACAACATTAATGCTGCATAAAGAAGATTTGCACTCATTGAAGCAGTTGCCATAATTCCTGCCAAAATAGGTGTTGAACATGGCGAAGCAGCAAGAGCAAAAACCATACCTAAAATCAACGGATAAGTAATAAAATTATGCTTGTCACTTTGAGGAAACTTTTTTACAAGAACAGGGAAATTGATATCCAAAATGCCGACAAGGTTTAAACCAAATATAAATATCAATGATGTCAAAATCAAAACGAAATAGACTCTGTTTGTTGCATCAAAAATCTGGCCTGTTAGCGCACAAACAATTCCGATAGCTGTCAAACAAGCAGACATACCGAGTATAAAGAACAAGACCTGCAAAGTATTTTTAGCTGTGTTTTTTTCAGAAGAGCTACCAATATAACTAACAACAACAGGCAACATCCCAATTCCGCAAGGTGATAAAGATGCAACCACACCACCTAAAAAGCACAATGCAAGAATTAAAAAGGAAAATTCACCCTGTACGTTTGATTGAAAAAAACTAATTAAATTATCCATTGATTAAACCTTTAAGAATATTTTCGAGTTCCATTTCTGTCATATAACCTTCTGTTCTTTTGAATATTTTGCCGTCTTTTTGAACAAATATCATAGTTGGAACCAAAGTTACATTATATTTTTTAATCATAGCATTTGTATTTTTATCATTAGTTTGTGTTGTGTATTTTTGATATACAACTTTGTCAGCATATTTTGGCATTACAACAGTTGTGACGCCTTCAAGTTTTTTGCAATCCAAACACATTGGAGACGAAAATTTTATCACCACAGGTTTTGAATAACCACTCTGCGCCTGAGCTTCAAAAGCTGCTTTAGGACTGTTTGTTTTATCCAATACAAAATATGTAACAACAGGAATAATTAAAATAGCAAGTGCAATAATCCAATTCTTCATATCTATCTCCTTATACTCTATTTAACTATAACATACAATAACTTTTGAATATTAATATTGTATAAGTGTTCAATATGCTATATTAATAATAGAGTTTGTAAGGAGCATTTAATATGATTGATGCCCAAAACTGGATTTCTGACATAACCCAAAAATTAAAAGATGAATTTAAAAATCAACTTTTATTTGTGGGAATCCAAGGCAGTTATGGAAGAAACGAAGCTAACGAACATAGCGACGTAGATATAGTTGTTATACTCGACACCCTTAATATTGAAAACTTAACTTTATACAAAAAGATAATAAACTCAATGCCTTATAAAGAAAAAGCCTGCGGATTTATTTGCGGACAAGAAGAGCTGAAAAACTGGTCGAAATACGAGCTTTTTCAACTTTATAACGATACAAAACCAATATATGGCGATATGAAAAAACTTATCCCAACAATCACAAAAGAAGACGCTAAAACAGCTGCAAAAATAGGAACAGAAAATATCTATCACATGGCTTGTCATAGTTTTTTGCATAGTAACGATACTAAAGAAAGCTTAAAAGAACTATACAAAGCAGTATTTTTTGTCTTGCAAGCAAAATATTATTATGAAAACGGAATATACATTTCTTCAAAACAAGAATTGACAGTTAAATTATCAAGCATAGAAAAAGAAATAAGCCAAATTTCACAATCAAAGCAAAGTATAGATAACTTTACTCAAGAAGAAATTAATAACAGCTACAAAAATTTAATAAACTTTTGTTCGCAACTGTTAAAAGAGTACAAATAAACTATTTGTAAAAAAGACATTTTTTTGCTAATATTAACATACGTTGAAAATTTCATGTGGAAAAGTGGCCGAGTCGGCTGAAGGCGGCACCCTGCTAAGGTGTTAGGTGGAGTAATCTGCCTCGAGGGTTCGAATCCCTCCTTTTCCGATTTTTAAAAGACCCGCAAGGGTCTTTTTCTGTGTCTGAGGGATGAGAACCACAAGGCGAAGCCTTGTAGTAGGTTCGAGCGCGAGCGAGCTGAGGCTGGAGTGCTTTTGTTTGTAGTGATGTAATCACAAAAAC
>CALVEI010000098.1 GCA_944326515.1 Candidatus Gastranaerophilales bacterium
GCTTCCTGTATATTTTACATTTATGTCATAAGGAGTGTTTAAAGGTATAGTATTTGAACTTATTACTCTATCACAGATATTCCAGCTTACACCGTCACTCGATAGCCATAACATAAGTTGCCCTGTTTCAGATAAACCAAGAACTAGACCTACTGGAATATCAGTAGTTGCATATGCTCCGATAATACGCATTTGCGACGAATTAGAAGTTGCTGTTATTTCGGTTGAGAATTGCCAGGATTTGGTTGTATCTAAATTTAAGTTTTTTATTTTGATATATGAAGCGCTTGAAAATCCATAAGCAATATTATCTGTAACGATTATGTCTCCAATTTTTTCGTATGGTGTAGTTGTATCAATATATAAATATTCAGGAGCTTCATTATTTTTAGAGAATGCTAAATCGGAAAAGTAATACATTCCATTAAATGACCAATTTGAATCGCCTGTATAATAAGCAATACTCAATCTATCAAAATACGCAAGGCGTGTTGTTGAGTTAACAGTTATTTCAGAATTAAAATTTTTACCATCTGTCGAAAGTTTTACATAATAAGCGGATTCCGATCTTCCACATTTTACCCAATAACGAGTATTTGCTTGAATTGTTGTTGTACCACGCACTTGTGAAGCAATATCCCAACTACTTCCGTTGGATCCGACATAAAAGTCTAATCTGTTTTGATATACACCTAAAAATAACGCAGTGTTATTTAAATCAAGGATAGCATTGTATGTAGACAAAGAGCTAAAAGAAAACGAAGTAGTTATTTCAAACGTATTAAAATCATTATTTTCAAAAGGAAAAGCAACATAATTATTATGATCTAATGTTCCAGAAAAGATACCATCTGTTGTCGGTTTAGCATTCCCAACAATAATATAATCTTTTTCATTATTTTTTTCACCGAACGTAATCTTTTCTGCGCCTGTAAAGTTATATGCGATTTTATCTACAATTTTAACATTACCATCTTTAGTGAAGTTTTGTATTTCTTCTTGTTTTTGTTTTACATCATTACGAATGGGATAGAGGAGAGCTTCTTTCTCTTCCGGGTCAACGTAGTGTTGACTCGGTAATATATAATCTGAAAGTTTTATTGTTTTTGGAGAAATTCCACCACTCGTTCCTTCTATACAGTTAAATCCGCTTTCATACGGTATCATTTCTGTGGCGTCTATAATTTGATTTTCTTCAGTTATTGTAACAATATCACGTTTATCAAAAAACCCATCTTTTTTGACTTCATAAACAACATCTACATTTAAATGCGTATCAAATTGTGTTTCGATGTTAGCCATACACTAATCCCTGTAATGTAATAATTGTTCCCGTATATATCTCTGTCTTTTTAACACATCTTGTTTTTGAATTTTAACTTTTTTACTAGTTTTTAAAAGTAAAGCATCATTGATAGCTTCTTCTCTTAATAACCCTTCTTTTTTTGGAATTGCAATTTTATTTTGAGACATAAACATAATAAAATCAAATTCTAATTGTGTATACTCTTGATTAGACATAAAAAGCATCCTTCTTTATAATAATACGTATATAGTATTAGAACTCAAAAGGATGCTTAAATTACAGACTATTTGGGCTTGGTTTTCACTCAATACTCGGGGTATAGAATATGAGTTTTTAGAGTTTTATTTTTCTCTTTATCTGATTATAGTAATTGAAATATTTTCAGTTGGAATAATTGTACAGCTTAATACTATTGAATCAGCCCGCTGTGCTTTTAATCTTATACCATGCGTTGTATAGTTCATTTCATTTGAATTATCTTCGCTTACGGTGGGAGCTATCCACATAGGAGTACCAATAGTTAAACCTGGTATACTAACTTCGATAGAGTTGCTTTCGGTATTCCAATTTCCTGTTTCCAATATATATTCTGTTCCAACTGGACTATATGTAATTTGTTTCCAAGTATACTCCTGGGTTGTTGTATCTGCTACAACACACACATAACCAGTAGCTGCAGTAGTGTCTATATAGAGCTGTCCAATACTTCCGGCAGTACTGGTCGAAGGGGCAGTTGTACCAGTTAATGTATTAGGAATTGTATTTATTTTATCAATTACGAATTTACATGTTGCGATTCGACTATCATTAGCGTCGGCAGGTGGTTCGCTTGCCCTAGATTCTAGTGTTCCATCTGCTTTTGCTATTTGGCTCAATACTTGTCCTGGTTGTGACCAGCTTCCATTTTGAGCATGCACATGAAAACCAATTGTTGTATCACCATTTGTTTCTCTAGCTAAAGCTAAAGACCCCATGGCTGTTCCATTTTTGTCTTTAAAAGAATATGCAATAGATTTTCTTGAAGCGGGTGCGGTATTCCAAGATGCATCCATATTCCATAATTCTACATATGACGTTTTTATATTAATATTTGGCTGATTTTCAAAAACAATTGGTCCCTGAAAAGTATTTGAACCGGTAAAAACATTATTACTTGTTGTTAAATCTTTTTGTTCAGGCAAACGCTCTGCTGGTATCATACCATTTGTATCTAATAATGTATAATTTACTTTTGAAGATGTGCCTCCTAAAGCAACACATAATGTTCCAGCAGTATTGTTTGTTCCTTGCCCAAGTTGAATGGCTCCGTCTGCATTAGAAATGGCACCATAACCAACTGCAGTAGCATAGTTTCCTGTAGCAGCAGTTGTATCACCGATAGCGAGATTATTTCCGGTAGCATTATTTTGTAAAGCAGTGTCTGCTTTTTGTCCCTGCTCTGCAGTGGCATAATGTCCAGCGCTCTCTAAAATCGCACTTGCAACTTCAGTTTTTACATCTTCTATAGTTGCTAATTTATTTTCTTCAGTAGTTTGAGATTGTAAAGGTAATGTAAAAGGTATGGCCATTATAAAATTCCTTGTTATTAAATTTTAATTCTCTATATTAGAACTTTAAATATCTAAAATATTAAAATTTATTAAAATCTTACAGGAAGACATTAATAAATCTTAAAGTTTTAGTCTGAAAGACTCTTTCATCAAGAGGAAATCTATATCTAATTTTAGATTTCTTGAACTCGGAAGTAATCTGTTTCCAATCAACAAAGTCAACAAAGCACTTTACTTCTTCCAACGAGTGTTTTACTTTATCTAATAACGACTTCGTTGATATCGGAAAGATTATATTCTTCGTTTTTTCTTTAACCTTCTTTAAATATTGAAGATTAAACTCATAACATCTTCTACTAATTTCAATAGAAGATAATATCATATCCGGTAATTCTAAATCTCTATATACTATATTACCGATAACAGATGAATATTGTGGTTTAACTTCTATGAATTTAATACCGTAAATATTACATCTTTTTCTAAGATTATTTACTAGTTTATTTTTATTCCAATTATTATTAGTTAATTTGTTATAATCTTTACCACATCCTTTATCTTTTGATTTAATAGATAAATCTTCAATTCCAAAACATTCGCATCTGTAATGTTTAGCCATATCAACAAGAAATTTAGAAACCTCTAATGTTTCGTTTTGACGTTTATCATTAAGATATTTTCGTTCTTTAGACATAGATGGTAATTTCATTTTCATATATTTTCGTTCAATATCATTTATATTCTTTAACGAAATTACTCCAGAATCTACGATATCAAATTCATCAGAAGATTTCCAATTTAATACTGACCACCCTACATAATTCGGATTCATATCAATAGATATTATTCTATTTTGAATTGGCTTGACGATTTCTTCTTGTAATATCGTTTCATCAAAAGAGATATAAACATATTTCTTATCTAATTTGTATGTGATTGGAATATCTTTTAATTGTTGATGAAGATACAATTTCTTTAATATCTTAATTCGTTTATCAACACCAATTAGATTTAATTTCATCTTCTGTTTAGATATAGGACTGAAGATTATTGAATAACAATCTTCAGATAATCTGAACAATCTATTTCCGTTACACCTACCTTCACCAATTGAACATAAAGGAACTAAACGTTTTTCTTTAAATTCTTCATTAGTAATATTATGTCTAAATCTTTGCTCAAACAAATATTTACCACCAAACAAAACTGTTCCTTCTCTATCTTTTAAAAGAAATGAAGCATCTTTTACACAGGACTGTCTGAACCAAGATTTCATTAAATCTAAGTTGTTATATTCTAAATGTTTACATGCAGTTTCAGATATTCCATCTTTTAACCTATTATAAAATAAGTGAAGAAGATTATTATACTGCTTCTGATAATCAGCTATTATCTGATTATTAGATTTGTTTTCAACAGTATATCTAATCTTCAATGTAATCATTCTTATTCCTCATTGGTTTGATCTTCAAGTAGTTTTTGTATTTTATGCAACTTCCGCCTATGAGAATAAGACTTCATTGAGAAATAATGAATAATAGAGATTAAATCTTCTGTTAATTCTTGTTCAAACCCTTTCAACACAGAGATTTTCCTCTATACTAATTCGGATCTATCTATTATTTCACAAATAATCTTATTAGCTGTATCTACATAACTGCGAACCGGATCTTTTATTTCTTTATATCTTGGAACAAATCCATGAACAAGAGGTTTATAGCCCATATCTCTAAGATTCCTTTCATTTAGAGGATTACCTTCTTCATCTTTTGTAGGGGCTATTTCAATTTCAAACTGACTTATGTATTTTGCAAACATTTTATTTTTCCTTATTCAGATGTTAAGGGTTGAAGAAATACAGATTTATCGATTTCACAAACATCGCTGTATGCTCCCATATAAATCTTATCATTAAAAAGACATCCAGGGTATAAAGTTCCAGGTAATACCCCACTTCCATTTGCTTGACTTGTTTGCCAAGTGGCGCCATGATCTGTACTAAAGATTTTCTTTTGATATCCAGATCCGATAAATATTCCATCTTCAAGATAAAATGACTGTGTAATCGGCTGAGGTAGATTTTCTATCGTTGCCCAACTAACTCCATCAGTTGATCTCATAATTTTTGATTTACCAGATCCAGAAGCAATTATAGCTTCTTCAGAAACAACAAGATTTTGTGTAATATCCGGTACACTAGACCATGCAAAA
>CALVEI010000099.1 GCA_944326515.1 Candidatus Gastranaerophilales bacterium
AGGCCATTTACAGCTTGTCTTAGGTCAATTAGACTTTCCTCTTGCGTTTTTTGCTCTTGTTCAAGTTGTTCATATTTTCAAGTTTAGCTTTTTCTTGTTTGCAGCACATTTTTAAAGGCGCAATTTCATCAAAGAATTTTTCGTCAATACATTTGCCCTTAACTCTTTGTTCTTGAGTCAGACCAAGATTTGTATAAATTTCGCATCTTTGTTCAAAGTATTTTGTTTTCCAAGCCTGAATCTCTTCGCAAGAGTTGAACACCGGTGTAGAATTGCAGTTGCAGTCAGTTTTTCCACAAGTCGGACAAGGTTCTTTCTTTTTTTCGCAAGGTGTTGCACAAGGCGAAGAAGCAGGGCAAGTAACAGGTACAATAGAAGCCACAGATGGTGAAGGGATAGACATAGACGGGGTAGGTGCAGCTGATGCGCTCATTATTGTGCACATCATAGCTGCACATAGGGTGATTGCGGTTTTTTTCATATAATTCTCCTTACTCTTAAATAACTATCGTTATTTACAAGTAAATTATAAGTGCTTCATTAATTGAGTAAACGACAACGAGGCAAGGCCTGTCGGGCTATTTTCGTTTTAACTAATCTTGCATAATCATTGAAAAAATATTTTTAAGCAGAGTTTTCACTAAGCCATTTTACAAACTCAACTCTACGCTTTACACCTAACTTTTTATAAATTTTACTTAGACGTTTTTTTATACAATCTCCGCTGTATCCGAGTTCTTCTCCTATTTCGATATTAGTAAAACCTTTTTTTACAAGTTCTGCAATTTTTAATTGTTCTGCATTAAACAGCATTAATCTCACTCCCGTAAATTTTATAATTCTTTTTTTAATCGCTTTCCAATTTCAAAAAATTCTTTTGGCGGCGGAACACCCCCACTCTCTTTGATTTCTCGGATATGTCTTAAAGCCTCACACTCTTTTCTTTCTGGTTGTTGTTCAACCGCAGGCGTTTTGTTTTTTTGTTTTGACAGATTTGATTTTTGCTTTTGCGTTTTTTCACAATCATTTTCATAACAAGAAATCTTTTGCAAAGCATAACGTTCAAGTCTTACAAAATGGGCATTAGGATATTTATCGTCAAACTCATGTTCTTTGCCTTCTCCTATGTTGAGAGAAAGTTCGTTGATGATAGATTCAGTAAGGCTCTTGCCGTATTGAGCGGCTAAAGAGCCGTACTGAAAGGAGGTTAGAAAGACGTTGTGAAGTTGCCCGTAAAAAATCTTTTTTTCTTTATTTGTTTCTTTACTTTCTTCTTCTTTATTTTTATTTTCTTTTATTTCTTTTTCTTTCTTTTCTTTTATAGCATTGCTGTGGCAATGCTGTAGCAATGCTGCAGCATCGGCTGAATCTCGCTCCCAGCGTCTGTTTGCCATTTTCCTTGCTTTTTCACTTTTCTCTTTTTGTAATTTAAAATTTTTTGCAACACGTTTTGATGACACAATATTTTTTCTTATTGTAAAAAGTTTAAAATTTTTTATTACTGATTCAACGAGCTTTTTGGAAACGTTTAAATCTTTTGCAACAAGGTCGAGTTCTTCAAGATTTATTTTGTTTTCGTTGTTGTGCAAAAACTCAACAATTCCCCAAAATACGCCATAACCTTCCATTTTATGGGTGCTTATCAATCTTTTAATATTCAAATCTTCTCGTGTAAAAATATCATGCGAAAAATATGGCTGCATAAAAACTCCTGTAATTTTATTTGATTGCTGATTTATAAAGGCCATCAAACAAAAAATTTTTACACAAATCTTCTTGAAGACAACGTTCATCTTTACAATTGCAAAGTTTGCATAAAGAACAATCATCGTTTTCAATAATCTTGCATATCGCTGCATCGAGCATGGATAATAAAATTTTTTGTGAATAAATTTTGTTTGACATGAAGTATGTATCTTTTTTATTGTTATGTTTTGACAAACGTTTTGTTGATTTTTAACTCATTTCGTGTTAACGTAAAAGAGAAGTATATATCTTGCCTGATCTCGGGGGTCAGGCTTTTTTTTATTAACGTTTGTTAATTTTAGTATAAACACCCACTTTACATTTGTCAAGTGTTGTCATAAAATGAAACAATAAACAATGATAATGTAAACTGGAGATTGAGTCTCTTAAAAAACTGGTAGTTTGCAAATACAAGAGGAGTTTTTATGAAACTTACCGAGGCTATTGAAGAATTAACTGCAAGATGCAGAAGAAAAATCAGCTTTACTGATATTGCAGCAGCATTGAATGTTACAAGACAATATGCCAACCAAATCAAAGACAGAGAGTTGTCTTTTGAACAGATTGACAAACTGAAAAAACATTTTAAAATTAACTTGACAAATGTAAATCAAACGGTCGATGAAAACACTCAAGCAGATTGTATAGATATACCTATTTTGGGTGATGTTTCTGCAAGCATGGGCTATGGCGTGACGGTTTACAACGAAGAACAAACAGCAGTTTATCCAATCAGCAAAAAATTAGCTTTGGATTTAGGCATAAGCCTTCACGATTCAGAAATAATATTTGCTCAAGGTGACAGCATGATGCCGACAATTGATGGCGGTGACAGCTTGCTTGTTGACCATACAAGAAAAGAAATCTATGACGGAAAAATTTATTGCGTAAGAATTGACGGTCAGCTATATGCAAAAAGATTGCAAAAGATTCCGCCTAATATTGTGGTTGTTGTTTCTGACAATCCAAAATATCGCAGTTTCGAAATTAATGTTGACGAAAATAGAGATTATGATTTTGAAGTTATTGGCGAGGTCCGTTGGTGGGGACGAGTAGCAAGATAGTTTGTTGAATGTCTGTATTTATTTGTTTATACACTCATCAGAATGACGTGTTACGTCATGTTGAGGCCTTGGCTGAAACATCTCACCAGTTTGGCGTGGCACACAAGACTTGTGAGATTTTTCGGTCGTTGCACTCCCTCAGAATGACGGAATAGATTTATCATAGTTAGCTAAGATATAGAAGCCTTATAAAACGTAAAGGTTGAACTTGTTAGTTATAATCGAGGTGTTCGATTATCATAGTCAGCCAAGATATAGAAACCTTATAAAAAATAAGAAATGTATTTTTAAGTTGTATCAATGTTATAATTGGTATATAAAAAATACAGAGGTTTGAGTTTTTGACTATAGAAATATAGAGGGTTTATCATGAAAATAATGTTTGTATCAGCAGAAGTTGCACCTTTTTCTAAAGTTGGCGGTCTTGCAGATGTTGTAGGTAGTTTGCCTAAAGTTTTGGAAAAAATGGGTCACGAAGTAGCTATTTTTACACCTTTGCATGGTTGTATTGATCAAGCTAAATACAATATTGTAGATGTACCTAATTCTAAACTCACAATAGATTACAGCTATGGTCAGTATTATTTTAACCTTAAGATGACAAAGTTGCCCGATACAAATATTAATGTTTTCTTTTTGGATAATAATAAATATTTTGCACCGTTTCAAGAAATTTATCCGAGAAACATAGATACAAGATATGAACATGAAAGATTTATTGCGTTTTCGCACGCATCTATAGAATATGCAAGACTTTTGAATTTTAAACCTGATGTTATCCATTCAAACGACTGGCATACGGCGATGATTCCTGTTTATATGAAAGTTAATTATAAGGATGATCCGTTCTTTAAAGATACAAAAAATTTCTTTTCTATCCACAACATTGCATATCAGGGTCAGTGGTTTGATGATTTACTTTATTTTGCACAGCTTGATCACAAGTATGTTTGGAACTGTTGGGGATTGGAACACTTTGGAATGCTCAATTGGATGAAGGGAGCTATTAATTACAGTGATAAGATAATTGTAGTTTCTCCAAACTATGCAAAAGAAATTAAAACATTCGAAGGTGGTCATGGTCTTGACTGGACATTGAATCAGAATGCACACAAACTTTTGGGTATATTAAATGGCGTTGATTACAGTGTTTATAACCCTCAGACAGATAAATTTATTGCCAAAAATTATGATGTAAAACATATTGAATACAAAGAAGAGAACAAAAAGGCTGTGTTACAACAGTTTGGCTTGCCTTATGTAAAAGATAAACCTCTTATTGCTATAGTATCAAGGCTTGTTGAACAAAAAGGTTTTGAATTAATCGGCCCTGTTTGTGAAAGTATGAAAGAGCTTGATGCTCAGTTTATAATCCTTGGTACCGGCGCACAACATTGCGAAGATATGTCTCGTTATTTGAGCGAACCAAGCTCTAATATAAGAGCAAAAATTGAGTTCAGTGCTCAGTTAAGCAACCTTATGTATGCAGGTGCGGATATGTTTTTGATGCCATCTGCCTTTGAACCTTGCGGGTTGAGCCAGCTTATTGCATTAAAATACGGGACTGCGCCTATAGTTAGAGCTACAGGCGGTTTGGATGATACTATCATAGGGTATCCGATGGATAATGGTGATGGATTCAAGTTCTGGAATTATTGTCCATACTCTATGATGGATTGTATAAAATATGCTCTTGATATTTATAAAGACAAAAAAGATTGGGCGCAAATTGTTCAAAATGCAATGAATGCCGATTTCAGCTGGGACAAAAGCGCACAAAAATATGTTGATGCTTATAAGGAAGCTTGTGGCATAGAGATATAAAAACGACCTCGTCATGTTGAGGCTTTGGCCGAAACATCTCACAGTCTTGGTGTGAACTTTTAAACTTATGAGATTCTTCGGTCGTTGCACTCTCTCAGAATGACGGTTTGCGGAAGGGGCTGTGCCCCTAAACAATTCAGAGTGGACTTGGTACTTTATAAATCGGCTGTTCAATTATCATAGTTTGCCGAGATATTGAAACCTTATAAAAA
>CALVEI010000100.1 GCA_944326515.1 Candidatus Gastranaerophilales bacterium
AGAAATGGCGGTTTTTTCTTTATATATCAAGCATTTATACTGGTTCGGATGTTTAAAAGTCAAAATAGGCTTTTTTTGAGCAACATCCGAACTTTTTTATTGCCAATCTTTGTATTTCAATAGCTTACGGGATTTTAATCAATTTCGTATCTCACCTGATATATATTATCCCTCCCCCAGACTCGATACTGTTTTTTTCAACTTATCGCCATCAATGACTTGAGGTTAAAACACGAATATTTTTTTATTAATCCTACTCTCAATACTACGTCAAATATCATGCAAATAATTAAAAGAAGATTTTAGCGATAGTTTAAAGGTATTGCTTTTTTTACTTTCATAGATAAAATCTATTTAGTTTTTTTATTTAGTTTTTCATAAAGAGGTTTATATGAGTAAGGATAAAAAAGTTAATATAAACATAAATGCAAGCAAGAGTGATGGCATTGTTATTGGATCAATGGGTAACAATAATACTGTTACTCAAATAGTTAAAACTAAAAAAACTGAGAATCTGCTTAGCAAAATATTAGGAGCTATGAGAAGTGCTTTTAAGTGGTTCAGAAACTAATATTTCGGCAAAAGCTACAGACCACGCTCAAGCCATAGGGCAAATGGGTGACGGTAATATAGTTACAAATATTAATTTAGAGATTCGTGTATGTAATCCTGAAACTTCAAACCTTCAAACTTCATTATATTCAAGTGAATTAAAAATTAATGATGCTATTAATCAACAAATAGATGAAACTAAAGAACTGCTTAGTAAAGGAAAACCTGATAAATGTATAGAAAGAGCGAATAGGATTGAGCAGACATTTAGTGGACTTTTGAATAATCAACATAAATTTCGTTTGTTGACAAATAAAGGGAATGCTTTTGCTTTATTACGACAGTATGCAGATGCTTATTCTTCCTTTTTAGAGGCGTTTGATATAGATGATAGTAATGAAGTAGCTCATGCCAATAGAATCAAAGCTTATAGCTTAATGCAAGATAAAAATAATCTAAAAAAGGCCATCAATGAAGCCCAAACGAAATTTAAGACAAGTAGAAAAGTTGCAAGCACTATACTTGAAATAATTCAAAATGATTTAAATTATAAAGATTTGTCCGAATTTGTTGGTGAATATTGTTTTGATGACGCTTCTTGTTGTCTTATGGCTAGTCAATTTTATTATAATAGAGGCAACGCAGACAAGGCTATTCAATTAGCGGAAAAAGCTAATCAGATAAAGCCCAATGATTGGCAAATTCTAGGAATACTAGGTACAGATATTTTATATAATTTATTAAAAGAAATTGATATAAGATTTCTATCATTAATGTCAAAATCTCAAGTCGAATCCTTGTATAAAGCTAAAGATTTTTTAGAAAAATCTTGGGTGAATGCAAAAGAAACTGAGTTACCTTTTACGCATATTGCATTTATTCCAATTAATTTATCATCAATTTATAAACTTCTTAAAGAGGAAAATAAGGAAAGAGAAATTGTAGATACTTTGATACAACATATGCCTGACAATCCTGATATTGTAATAAAAAAGATACTTCTGTCACACAATGCAAAAGATTGCCAACCATTTTTATCAAAACTAGACCCTTCATCCCGGAACGAATATGCCTTAGTTATGGCCATGGTCTATATGCAACAGGATGAATATGAAAAGGCTTTAGAATGTCTAAATAAAGCTCCTAATAAAGATGATTATCAGATTATATTAATGAAGGTTCACTGCTTTAAAGAATTGGGAAATCTTGAGACTATTGAAAAACTAAAAAAAAGTAGATTGCCTCGAGCTTTAAAGTCTGTTTTTGATTATATAGTTTCCAATGACATCAAAGAATTAATTAAAGCAAAAAGTTCTCTTCTAAAAAGTGATAATAGATATATTAAATTAGAAATTGCTCAAGCTTTATATCATAGAGGTCAATACCGAGAAGCCTCTGAAATATATAAAGGGCTTATTCTAAATATAAGTCCCAAAGATTTGGTATTTAGGCATTATTTAAATTGCTTATTATTATCCAATCAACTAAATGAACTTAAAAATAATATAGATATGATTTCTGAAAATGAATTAGATGAGGCTTTGCTAGAAATATTGGCTTTCTTTTATGCAAAATCATCTAATTTTACTAAAGCTAGTGAAATTTATGAAAATTTGTATTTATTGCATCCCAATAATGCAGAATATATATGCAATTTACTATACATATATAGATTACAGCGTCAAGAACAAAAAATAAAAGATATTTTGAATAAGCTTCCTTCTGACCTTAACGGTATGAATGGTAACATAAAATGTAAATATGCTATCATTTTGCATATTGAAGAAAATTTTGGCTTTAATTCTGCAATTCCCAAAGCCTACGAATTAACAGCTCAAAACATGGAAGATGCAAATGCATGGAATTCTTATTTTAGCTTTTGTATAACAAAACCACTAATATCAAACAACAATACAGCATTTATTTTGTCAGACGATGTTACAAAAAATACGAAAATATATTTTATAGAAGATAATAAAAATATTAAAAGCACAAGTTTTTTTCATATTCTTTCTTCAAATGATATGTTAACCAAAGAGTTATTACAGCACAAACAAGGTGACATATTTAAGTTGGGTTACACAGACTTAAAAATTTCAGAAATCACCAATAAATATATTGCATTATTTAAGATTATTCAAAGCAATATATTCATTGAATTTCCTAAAAATTCTCAAATTCAGAGAGTTGACGGTAATGTTGACGCTTTTATTCAATACTCATTAGATAATTTTAAAAGACAAGATGGTTTATGGCATGATATGGAGGAAGCTTATAATACAGGCTTCCCTATTTCCACCGTTGCAGGAATGCTAAAACGAGATGTTTTTACGATAGTCAATACATTTGAGCAGAAATGCATGAAAGTATCTCTAGGTAATTGGGATGAAAAAAATCATGCCCACGACATAGTTTTACAAAGACCTTCTTATATCATAGATACAATAACACTTTACCATATATTTGAGTTTGGTGTGCAGGACATTATAGCTAGCATATTAAGAGGTAAAATATATGCCTCTCCATCAATTAAGGATCATATTCAACAAAAAATAGATTCAATTAATACATTAATTCAGGATAAAGCTGGACATATGATGTTTGATAAGAAATCAGAAAAAATAGTACTTTATAATTATGAAGATTTGCAAGATTTCTATCAACAAGAGCTAAATTTATACGAAAATATATCTGATTGGATTGATAAAAATATAACACTTATTACACCTAGCTTTTCAGTCAATTTGGAAGAAAATGAAAAAAAGTTATTATCCGTTATCGGAGAAGTAGATCAGGAAACGCAACAGCTCATTGATATTGCTATAGAAAACAACTTGGTGTTACTTTCAAATGACTTGAAACTTAGACTCTTTGCCAATAAGTTTAATGTTCAGGGTATTTGGCTTCAAGCACTCTTAATGAATTATAAAATATCACATGATCGATATGTCCAATTTTTGCAAAATTCTATTTTAAAGAATCATACATTTATTACTTTTAATTCAAATGATTTATTTTCTGTCTTATTAACAGATAAAACTGAAGATTTAAGCGAATTTAAGTTGTTTGCAAACCGCTTAGAGATATCTTCAGCAGATACTGCCGCAAAAGTTATTTATGATTTTACGATTTTCCATTTAAAGAACAACAAAGATGCACAGAATGTTTTTAATATTATTATTGATGCCTATCTTAAAGGAGGATGTCATAAAGAGTTTGCCTTAAGATGGTCTATTTTAATGCATTTAGCACAACAGAATAAGACATTTTCAGACTACTTACATCCATGGCAGATTGGGCATTTTATTAATTAAAAACTATCTTTTATCCACTTTTTACGAAAACAAAACCTGAGATTTCAACATTTTTAGTAATGGCTATTAATATTCTATTCTACACAACTCAAAACATATATATTCTGCATTCATTAATTTTTTTGATAATTATTTTGACTTATTATCATCAATGACTTGAGGTTAAAAATATGACCATTGATTTATCAAATATATTATCTTACTATATATATTATGAGTACAGAAAAAATAAAGAACAAAGAAAAAGAAGAACGAAAATATCTTAATAGCTTTTTCAATTTATCTTTAGGAAAGAATTGGCTACAAGAAAATAAAATTAGGTTAGATTCACTTCAAAAAAGTGAAGAGCCTGACTTTTTGTTTGAATCTGAGGACAACAAAACTATCGGCATTGAAATAACAAAACTAATTGTGCCAAATGAAAATACAAAAGCTACACAGCAACTCATAACCATTGGAAATCAAGCACGGATATACTTTCAAAACACTCATGGATTTCCGATATCTCTCACTATCGATAAATATGATAAAAGAAAATGGAGTGGAAAAAAGGCAGATATGCTTGATGCTGCATATCATCCTGGTTTTTGCACAATTCCTCCTTATCTACTGTTAAAAGAAAAACTTATAAAAGCTCTAGACAATAATGTTGAAAAAATAAGAAAAAATCACTTTCATTTTGTGAAATTCTGCATCGAAGTAGACAATGAATTATTTCAAATTACAGCAGATGCATTTATTAATCCATTTAGTGGGGAACATGATGTTCACGTCAATAATGAGCTACGATGCATTGAAAATCCATTCAATCATCTTCAAAATGCAATTAATAAAAAAAATCAAAAGTTAACAAAATATAAGGAAAAGTGTTCAGAATGCTTTCTTTTAATCGTCATTCCTGAAGTCAAAGAAGGTTGTCCCTGTCAATTTTATAAATTGG
>CALVEI010000101.1 GCA_944326515.1 Candidatus Gastranaerophilales bacterium
ATAGATTGTTGGCATTAACACACCATTGACTTTGATTTGATACATAGCATTTCCTTTCATAAATAGTTGTTTTACTCATTAACTATTTATATCATGCCGTGTATTTTCCCGTTCGCAAGCCCCCTATTTTCTACTTCTTGGTAACATTTCGCTACGATTTGGAAATTTAAAGTCTTTAGTCGATTTATTTTCTTTGCTTTTTTACAATTAATTCTTGTTTTTATTAAAAAATTTCCTTAAACTTCTCTTGAATAAGGATTGGAGATTTTACTTGTTTTCTCAAAATTATAACATAGATAGCCCTGCTGATATTGAAAGACACGCCAAACAATTGGAAAATCACTGTCTTAATGATTATATTTGGGAATTATTTCAGGAAAAAACTTATTCTTCTGACAACAAAAACAAAGGAAAGTTAGGACAATTAGTTGAAGAAATTCTATTTAATTATAAGCCAAATTCTAGAAAAGAAGCTGATTTTAATAGTGCAGGAATAGAATTAAAAGTTACTCCCTTAAAAAAATTAAAGGATGGAAAATTAACTATTAAAGAAAGGTTAGTTTTAAGTTTAATTAATTTTCAGACTGTAGTTGATGAAACATGGGAAAATAATTCTTTATTTCCTAAATTGCATTTTTTGCTATTAATGTTTTATCTACATGAAAATAAAGCACCTTTAGATTTAATTTTTAAATTAATTACATTATGGAAACCCTCTGAATCTGACTTAGCAATTATAAAAAAAGATTGGCAATTTATTGTAGATAAAATAAAAGCAGGAAAAGCTCATGAATTATCTGAGGCTGATACAAATTATCTAGGAGCTTGTCCCAAAGGGAAAGATAGCACAGATGTTGTTTCTCAGCCTTTTAGCAGTATAAAAGCTATGCGTCGAGCTTTTTCATTTAAAACTTCATATATTAGAAGTATATATGAGGATTTATACATACAAAATTCTAATAACGTTAATATTTCTAAAATTGGAAACTTTGAAGAATTAATCAAGAATTCTTTTGCTCCATATCTTGGAAAATCTTTAGACTTTTTTATAAAAGAAAATAAAATTAATATTTCCCGAGCAAATAAACATTTTAACAAACTTGTTATTGATGCTTTTCTAAAACAACAATTTGGAGGCACTTCAGAGGAGATTAACGAATTTAGAAAGGCCAATATTTCTTTAAAAACAATTGTATTAAAATCAAATGGCATTCCTAAGGAAAGTATGTCTTTCAAACAAATTCAGTATAAAGATATTATAAACGAAGAATGGGATGACTTTGAAATCAATAAAATTCACAGAGATGGACGTTTTTTATGGGTAATATTTAGAATTAACAAACCATATAACAAACAATCAGAAGTACCATTAACAGATATTATTTTAGAAAAAGTAATGTTTTGGAGTATGCCCTTTTCTGATTTACAAATAGAATACAAAAAACTTTGGGAAGATACAAAATATAAGGTTCTGCATGGAGATTATAATCATTTCTTAGGAAGTAAAGATAACCCTGTAGGACATATTCGTCCCAAAGGAAAAAATGCAAAAGATTTGATGGAAACCCCACAAGGCACATATGAAAAGAAAAAATGCTTTTGGATTAATGCAACTTATATCGCTGAACAAATTAGAAAGGATATATAATGGCAGGTTATATTATGACACTTTCAGATGAGGAAAGTTTACGAGATTGTTTTTATAATGGTTGCTATGGAACATATTTTAAAAATAATGATTTCAATAAATGGAATATAACAAAAGAAGGAACATTTGCTGATTATTCAACAATGAAACCTGGTGACCATATATATTTCTTTATAAAAAGAACAATATATGGTATAGGTAAAATAGTAAATATTTCTGATGATTGTATCTACCTCAATTACCCTCAAGCTTCTTCCTTATCCTCTTTAAACTATAATGAAATATCTAGGCAGATTTTATTTAATCATAATGTATCAACTGATTTAAATACAAGAGTTGTTACTTTTTTTAAACCTGCTCCTCTTTTTTTCTCCAATGGTGTAGATATGGACGATGTCTTATCATCCTGCCCTTCAGTCTTTAAAATGCTTAGAGCCCTATGGAAATTGTCTTTCATTAAAGTCGATGATGAAGAAGATAAGGCAATATACAATATTATAATAAGAAGAAATATGTATAATATTACTAATCGATATGAATTTAATGAAAATTTTCATCAGCGTGTTTCTAATATGGTTAATGATACATACAAATTCAATGCATCTGATTTTATAAGCTATAATCATGAGACAAGAGCTATAACCCATGAAATGGGGCTAGAACTAATGATTCTTCATCAAATCGCAAATAAAGATGAAACTTGTCTGAGTATATTTGGATCCTTTGACTATATATCTCATCAAGTAATTGCATCTCCTTTTAAGCCAATTGATTATATGGATAAAATGGATATATTTGGATATTCATATATCATAAATGATAGTTTTCCGCATACTTTGGATTTTCATCCTATTGATAAATACAAAGTTATTGAGCTAAAAAAAGATGTTGCCAACGAAGATGTTGTCAATCAAATTATGAACTACGTTGATTTTATTCGAGATGAGTATGCTTCTGGTGATTATGGACAAATACAAGCATTTATTGTAGCCAACACCATTCCTGATAACGTCGTGCAACGCAAGAATGAAATTGCAAAACGCTATTATACTATTGATAAAAGGCCACCCAAATCCCAAGAATGGAATAAATTAACTCTAGTCGAATATAAATATAACGCTGCAACTAAAAAACTTGAATTTGAAATAAAATAGTTACTTTTCGCATTCAAAAACTTTATTTAATTCTTTTGCCATCATCGAAATTAAGTCGACGACCAAGGCATTACCCATGCAAAAATAACGAAATTTTTGAGGCATACCAGTATTGGTCCAGTTGTCAGGAAAACCATTTATCCTTTCACATTCAACCGGTGTCAGTTTACGTAGTTGTCCTGTTGTTTTATCCTTTACTATATGAGTACTTCTATTATTACTAGACTCACTAGTTAACATTGTTCTTGCTGGTCTATCTAAAATATCTGGAAAAGGAATAGCACCTTCTGTAAAAAAATACTTAAATCCATCCGAAGTTGTTCGTTCTTCTCTTTTGGATCCTTTCATATATTCAAATTTTTTATATAATTCTGGAGTTAAAAAATATTCATCATCAGCTTTTTCTACCATTATATCTGATAAAGTTATATTTTTTCTATTAAATTCCTTATTTGGAGTTACTTTTGCTGTACATACTTTTCCTTCGAACATAAAACCGCTGTTTTCAAATTGAAAAGAAAAGAAATCCGAAATTTCTAAAATGTCTTGAGGTAAAGAAATTTCTTTTATCGTATCAATAGTTTGTATTGGAAAACATTTACTAAAAAAGCCACTATCTATTTTTTTCTTAAATGACTTATAATAGTTGGTAGTTTTATTAAATGCATAAATGAAAATTCTGCGCCTTCTCTGCTGCAAACCATAATCTTCAGCATTTACTACTCTCCACTCTACGCCATAACCCAATTCATTTAAACATTGTAACATTATCGCAAAATCACGACCGCGTTGTTTTGCTGGAGATTTTATTAAACGATCAACATTTTCGAGTAATATGAATGGAGGCTTTTTATCTTCTATAATTCTTTTTATTTCCCACCACAATACACCTTTTTTACCGGTAATTCCTTTTGATTTTGTTCCCGCAACGGAATAATCTTGGCAAGGAAAACCTCCAACTAATAAATTATGGTCTGGAATATCAATAGTTTTTACTGTAGCTATATCATTATTGCTATATTGATTTATGCCACCAAACTGTTCAAAGTGACTTTTATAACAATCAAATGCATATTGATTCTTTTTTCCTGGCTCCCATTGATTAGCCCAAACAGTAGACCAAGATTTTGAAACATTTTCAAAACCAAGTCTAAATCCACCAACACCAGCAAAGAGTTCAACTATTGTCTTTTCCATTTTTTCACCTTTTTAATAATATCGAATGTATATAACATATTTTCTTTAAGATCAAGTAAAAAAAACAGTTAGTATCAAAAAATAGATAATTATAACTAAAAAACAACTTATTTCCATCAACTACGTCAAGTAGCTATAAATAAATTTCTATTAATTTCAACAACAGCAAAATATAGCAAATTCAATGTTCTAATATGAGTATATATACATAACCTTTGAGGAAAAAAATCATGACATACTCAGAAACACAACAAAAACAAACAAATCAAGCTGTTTTTATAGGCATCGGTACTGATATAACTTCTCAATACTTGGATGTTTTGAACTATTGCAAAGAAAAAAATCTTCCAATTGTAAATATGTTTGTATCTCAAGAAACAAGTGATGAGCAAAAACTCTATCAAATAATTAATGAAGCCATGGAGTTTGCTACTCAAGATGGTGTTCAAAACGGAAACAGAACAGCTCTTGTCTTTGCTAGCAAGAAAAATATCCCTCTGTTTGTAAATTTAACATATATCAGAGATTGGATATTAGATGATTATACCGAGCTTCATATTGCCAAAGTTCATACTAAAATTTCAAAAAACTAATTGAGTTTATACTCTTAAATTTTTTGGCCTTTGTTTGCAAAACAAAGGTTTT
>CALVEI010000102.1 GCA_944326515.1 Candidatus Gastranaerophilales bacterium
TCTGTATAGTTACCTGAGATAAGAGAAGTTCCGTTATCGGCGTTAATTGTCATATCATAGTTAGTAAATATTGCACCACCTTTTGCCATGTCTGTACCTATTTGAGATATAGCGTAATTGTTTAAAAAGTTGTTATTTGTAAGACCGATTGTTGCTTTGTCACTTGATGAAGATATTAAGTTAAATATGGCTCCACCTAGAGCATATTTGCTCTTTGATTGAGCATAGTTGCCTATAAAATCACCTGTGATATTTCCGATTGTTCCATAACTGTTATAAATCGCTCCGCCATAGGCATTAGAATATGAACCAGTTGCTTGAGCATAGTTGCCTACAAAATCGCCTGTGATACTTCCAATTGTTCCTTCGTAATTATAAATTGCTCCGCCGTAAACAGAAGAATTTTCAGATTGAGCATAGTTACCTATAAAATCACCTGTAATATTTCCGATTATTCCATAACTGTTATGAATCGCTCCGCCATAGACAGCTTCACCTTGAGCATAGTTACCTATAAAATCGCCTGTGATATCGCCGATTGTGCTTCTAAAGTTATCAATCGCTCCGCCTTGGGCATCATAAGAACCTTGAGCATAGTTGCCTATAAAATCACCTGTGATATCTCCAATTGTGCTTCTAACGTTATCAATCGCTCCGCCATCGGCATAAGAAGAATCAGATTGAGCATAGTTGCCTATAAAATCACCTGTGATATCTCCGATTGTTGCTGTTCCATTAGAGCTATAAGCATAGTTATAAATCGCTCCGCCATAGGCATTAGAAGAATTAGATTGAGCATAGTTGCCAATAAAATCGCCTGTGATATTTCCGATTGTTCCTCTGTTATAAATCGCTCCGCCATAGGCATATCTTGAAATAGATTGAGTATAGTTGCCTATAAAATCACCTGTGATATTTTCGATTGTTCCATCATAATTATAAATCGCTCCGCCATAGGCAGAAGAAGAATCAGATTGAGCATAGTTGCCTATAAAATCACCTGTGATATCTCCGATTGTTGCTGTTCCAGTATAACCATAGTTATAAATCGCTCCGCCATAGGCATATCTTGAAATAGATTGAGTATAGTTGCCTATAAAATCAGCATTTATATCGCCAAGCTTTGCACTACTACCGTTGTTGTATATCGCACCTCCATATTGATCTCCTGAAGTACTACCTGTTGTTTGACCTATAAACACACCTGTCGTAGTTTTAGAAGAATTGTCCGTTGAATTGGTAAATCTTGTTTGTGCATCTGATAAATTGTATTTATACATTATAGTTTGACCTACAGGTTTTGTCGGGTCTTGTTTAAATTCAAGGTTTCCTGTATCAGTATTTTTTTCCCAGCCGTAGGTTAGTGTTTTATCGCCATTTGGGTTTCCGTATTCTGTCTTTTTTAAGTCAACACGATAATATACAGGGACATATTTATTTTCAGCATCAGACCACTCATATTTTGTGATTGTGTTTTCACCAGCTTGGTCAACTTTTGTTAGTGTATAGGTTTGATTATCTTGAGGAACAGGGGCATTGTTTGCTAACACAGGTGCGATAACCAAAAACGACATAGCCAAGGTTATTGCTGCGGTCTTTGCGAAACAAGTTAATTTATGAGATTCTTCGCTTTGCTCAGAATGACGGTCCAAAGTGTCGCATTCGCTCAGAATAACGTTAGAGAGTTGTTTTATTAGGCTTTCAACGCCCCCCCCCCGATTTTAAAATCGTTGTGGGACAAGGCTTTTAACCATTTCACATCTTTTATCTTCTTTGGCATATCTTTTGGTCCTCGTACTTTCACACCTATATTCTTAATTCCCATTTTTTATATTTTTAAACCAAATTTTGTAAAAATTTATCATTTCTTTACATGATTTACTTAAAATTTGTTCTTGCTTGAAAAAATTTTAGTACTAGAATAATTACTGCACTAGCTTTGTAATTTTTAAAACTTAAGAGGAAGTTTAAAAGATAAATGTAATTACGTCTTGTAATTGCGTTTGTTTAATGTGCAAAACAGGTAAAAAACAACAAAAAAGGAAACAAAAATGACAACAGAAACACAAGAAAAACCTCAAACAGAAACTCAAGGTTTTGTTACACCAAACGGAGTTGTTCATCAATTCAGCGACTCTGTAATGCCTAAAAAAGCTAATTATAAAAAGACAAAAACTTTTGCCCTTGCTATCGCAGCAGGTGCACTAATCGCATTCGGCGCACAAGTATCATTAACAGTAATGACAGGTGCAGCAGAAAACCTCAGCTGGGGTTTAGCTAAACTTATCGGTGCTGTCACATTCTCTACAGGTTTGATGATGGTTGTATTAACAGGTGCCGAACTATTTACAGGTAACACAATGATGACTTTTTCAGTTATTGAAAAGAAAACAAGCCTTTCAAAGTTAATACGTAACTGGTCAATCGTTTACGCTGGGAACTTTGTTGGTTCGGTATTACTTGCAGCTTTAATCTACTACTCAGGATGTTCACACAACGCACACGAAGCTCTCGGTGTTTTAGGTTTGCAAACAGCTTATACAAAAATGAACCTTAGCTTTGTTGAAGCATTTACAAGAGGTATTTTATGTAACTGGTTAGTATGCTTGGCTATATGGATGGCATCTTGCGCTAAAGATGTTGTAGGTAAAATCTTTGCTATCTTTTTCCCTATCACAACATTCGTTGCATCAGGATACGAACACAGTATTGCTAATATGTACTTTTTAACTAACGGTATTTTCTTAAAAAACACAGCAGCTGTTGCAGCTGCATCCGGTATGACAGCTGACCAATTAGCTACAATAAATCTTAAATCAATGCTTATCGGCAACTTGCTCCCTGTTACATTGGGCAACATTGTTGGTGCTATTGTATTTGTTGTTTTACTTTTCTGGGTTGCTTATCTTCGTGATGAACACATCAGAGAAAAAGAAGAACAAGCTCAAAACAATCAATAAGAACCGTTCTCATAAGTTAACAAAAACGCGTCATACAAATTGTGTGGCGCGTTTTAATTATTCAAACAACTGATAAAAATGATAAAACTGCAAGGGATCTAGTATAGTTATTTGTTCCACAAACTCAACATATTCATTTTGCATTTTTAAAAGCGTTTCTTTTTTAGTTCCTTCCTGTTTAAAACGTTTTAAATATATTTTATAAGTATCGTTTTCACCTTTTAATGCACAGATAAAATATACAGGTGTTTCCATTAGTTGTGCAAGCTTAAAAGTACCAACGGGGAATTCAACCTCTTTATCAAAAAACAAGTGTTTAAAAGTCAAGTTAGACGTACCTGAAGAAAGCCTGTCACCTGCCATAAAAGCTATTTCACCTGTTTCGAGCTTTTCTTTAAGCTCGATTGAAGTTTCTATACTTATTTCTTCTACTGGGTAGAGAGAAACTGTGTTTTGCATCTTTTTTTTGCCAGTTTCATAAACTTTTTTCAAAAAAGTATTAAAAACTTTGCATTGTTCTTCACTTAAAAAGACATTAACGTCAGACCTCATCATCGGGTCTTTGTTTTTAAAAAACATTCTCAATACATTGACATTCCCAGTATGAGAACAGATAAAGAATATCCCTTTTCTTGCTCTTATATCATCATAAAAGATTTCTTCGTCTTGAGATTTGTCAAAAAATATTTTTTTTACATCAAAATCACCTGCAAAGATTTCCATATTATCAACAAGAGAATACGCATAGTTCAGAACATTTTTAAAAGAGTTTATCAAATCAGGCTTTGTTTGTTTAAGATTATTTTTCTTACAATATTTCGCAATCACAGACAAGTTGTTTTTAGAATATTCTCTCACAGGCTTTGCCGCACAAAACGCGCACAAGGCTACAAAAAACGTCAAAAATTTAACTGGAGATTTCCCCAAAAACTTGTAAACATACCACATAAAAAGCAGTCTTTTTTCGCCGGCTGCACGTTCTTTCATCTGGTACCATTTTTCAGCCATAAAAAAACCTCAAAAACTAAGCTTTTACACACTCTAAAAGAGTATAGTCATATTTGCCTATGTTATAAAAAGCTCTTGAAACTTTTAAATTAGAAGCATTTATTATACTTTTCATATCCGCTTCGTTATACATTTTGCTGCAACCGTTTGCCATACAGGTAAAGTACAAAGAAATATGCGACAACGCATAAGCAGCACCTGCAAATACCTGATTATCAATAAATGGTTCAAGAATATAAACTCTTGTATTTTCGTTAATTCTTTCTGCAACCTTATTTAAAATATGCAGAATCTGCTCTTCAGAAAAGCAATCCAAAAACTGGCTCATTAAAACTGCCGCAGGCGCATCTGCGAAAGATTTCATATCAGGCAAATTGTTTTCTTTTAACAAAATATCCAATGAATGGAATTTTAGTCTGTTAAAATCAGCATTTTCCTTCTCAAAGTTTTCTTTAGCTACTTCGATATTCACAGGCAAATCAATCATATTAACCTTGCAGTTTTTGTCAAAAGCAAGACAAGCTCTTTCAAATTTACCTGTATTTCCTCCGATATCAAAAACTTCTGCAAGATTGTTTTCAAACATTATTTTTAAAACTTCACCAAAACAATCATCAGAATAAT
>CALVEI010000103.1 GCA_944326515.1 Candidatus Gastranaerophilales bacterium
TATACCTTTTTTTTACTCACAATAGGTGATAATATAAATGCAAGAAAGAGTGATTAATATGTTTAATGCAAATAAACCACACTAATTAGATAAAGAAAACTAGGCTATTAACCTAGTTGCTTTTTTAGGGGGCGAGCCGTATTTCTACGACTCAGCTAATGACCTATATATTAATATAGGATGAAACACTTGCTACCTGGGTAGCTTTATGTGACTTTAATCATTTGCTTGTTGAACAAATTCATAAAGCAACTAAATTATATAATAATCTAACATTTTTATCAAGCATCAAAAAAGACCTAGAGGTTAATTCCCCTAGGTTTTATTATTTAACTCTTAACTTTTGTCCTGGATATATTAAGTTAGCATTGGCAATATTATTCCAAGATACTAATTGATTAACAGTAGTACCATATCTATTTGCTATTTTTGTTAAATTATCATCGCTAACCACAGTATAATAAGTAGCATTAGAGCCTTTATTACTACTACCTGGTATCTTTATCTGTTGCCCTGGATAAATCTTGTTAGGATCTGCTATATTATTGTATTCTGCTAGTCTTTGATAAGTAGTCCCATATTTACTAGCGATACCACTTAAGGTATCACCACTAACTACTGTATAAATAGTTTCACTAGTACTTGGCTTCTCTACTGGTTTAGATTGATTAGAAGTGTTACTAGAAGGACTACCTCCAGCATATTTATCCCAAGCTGTAGTATCACCACTAAAGTAATTAAGGTCTAAATTACCGTTATAGCCATTTAACTTACCAGTAGATGTATATTGCCATAAAGCATAAAAGCTCCAGTATTTTAATGGATATTTATCAAACACACTATCTTGGGCAGTCCCATCATTAGAACCATAGTTAGCTACCCAAAGACCGTAGTCTCCGGCAACTACATCTCCCCAATCTGCACTTCTCATAACACTAGCTGACATATAAATAACTGGTCTAACACCTGTCTTGGAATATACTCTGTCAAGCCACTTCCTAGCCCATGTAGTGTCTTTTAAATTACCACTCTCCCAGTCTAAGATTAACATTGCTTCTTTATGATAACCTAATGTTTCTTTAATAAACCAGTCTGCTTCTGCTTCAGCAGTATTTCCTAAATCTGGTCTAGCATAATGATAAACACCTAATTTCTTTCCTAAGCTTTTTGCTTTCTGATAAAATGTATCACACATTTCATCAGTGTAACCATTTCCTTCTGTAGCTTTACAAATTACAAAATCTGTATCAATAGCTCCTAAATCTATTCCTTTTTGATGATGACTAATGTCAATTCCTTTTAACATAATTATTATCCCTCCCTTTATTTATTTTTAATATTGATTAAATCTGCTATACCACCAGCACCCATAGTAGCAACTAAGCATAATACTAATGCTTGTAGTAAATTTGGCTCTATACCTGTGAAAAAGCATATTAAAGCACTAATTACACCTACTACTACATTTTGAATAGGAATGTATTTATTAGGTACATTGTCAATAAATATCTTTGTGATAGCTCCTAAAATATAGGCTACTATCGCTATTATAATTACATAAGTTATTTCCATAGTTAGTCATCTCCTTTCTTATTTTGAATTTATTAAGTGTTCTTCAACATACCATACAAGTTGATTTATTGCATCTTTATCTACTTTCATATTTTCTTTGTTAAACCAATGAATAGCAATAAAACCTATAGTGTTGCCCTCTTTGTTGTGTATTGCTATATCACAGAAAGAATCTACATCTATACTCTTTTTAAAATTATATGTACTAGGCATAGTTTCTTTTAATTCATCTAAATCTTTACATATAAATTTGCCTTTTTCTGTAATTTCATGAACGAACTGTGGCATACAGTTTGTAGGTAAATTAATGCACTTTTGTTGTACTGGTTGATTACCAGCTTTAAACACTTCATATGTACAAGAGAACTTATAAGCAGACCTATAATCAGAATAATGTTCCCCATTGTGAAATTCATATACATGGATTCTGTCGGCATTTAGAATTTCTTTAACATATTCCAATTTATTTAATATCTCTAAGTCTAACTTATTTTGCCGAGGTAACATTTTACCCACATTAGTCTTTTTAAAATATTGATTTAGATATTGTTTACAAAAGAATAAACTTACTATGATAAATGCTATAAATTGCCCTATCTCTTTTGCTAAATTTATTATTTCATTCATTGTTCCTCCTTTAAATTTTGGCTACTGAAATAAATGTAGTGTATTTCGAAGATCTAGCAGTAAGAATACCATCGGCACTGTTGATTTCAACTATCATGCCGATTGTGTCTCCTTCTTTTAAAGTCACGCTCATAGTTGGTATAGAGCAATGTACATAATTTGCATTAAATATTCTTGCTAGATTAGAATCTACTATTTCATCATTTAGTGTCAATTTCGCCCAAACGTAGCCACTACCTGTTATTCCATCTACCATAAGCGAACCGCTAATAATAACCACGCAATCTTTTAGTGCTTTTATTTTGTTGTTGTTAAGTTCGAATGCCTCTCCTTTTTTATCAATAGCATTAACTAGTAATCTTTGTGATGGATTATTACTAAGACTTTGTGATGAAGTTAAATAAGCTACTGCATAAGCACTTTCATATCGTGGAATTATAGGGTTTATTTGTGTGCCTGTTTGATTCTTTAACCAATTGTTAGAAGCATCGTTATATACGCCTTGTATGACAGCTTCTCTTAGTTGGTTCATGTCATCGGCAGTTACTTTGTTTGTTTCTGCAACTGATGGATTAGTGTTAAGATTTTCTTTTTCGTCATATATTTCTATCAATTAGATCACCTCCAATTTTTGCTTGATAGAATAATTTTTATTTAATTCTAGATTTGATAAGTCTATTGTCTGATATGTAATAGTCTTGTCATTAGAGACTATTTCTACATTATTAATTAACTTATCTATGTATAAACCAAAAGCTATGACAGTAGACGTTTCTGTAGTATTTTCAAGGCTGTAAGAACTTTCTTTACTGCTACCATCTTGATAGTTAATTATTACTTTGTTATACAACTTAGCATTGTCATAACTATCATCTGTGTTTATAGCATTATTTAGATAACTACTAGCTTCTTGATTTAGTACTTGAGTAGCATTGTTCCTATTGGCTACTTGTAGTACATTTATAAAATTTAAGAACATTGTTTCATAGATATTTTTTTGAGTAACATTAGTGTCTGCTATCATTGTTAAGTTAGTCTCAGATAATAAGTTCTTACTAGTTAAATCAATGCCATTTAGATAAGCATTAGGTATTTCTACTGTTGATACTGTAGTATTATTATTTATTGTCTTATTATAGAGATTTCTAGCGAATACTAGGTTTTCATTTGAATAGATTTCTGCGCTGTTTGGTATTAGAGCATTTGTATTGATATAAGTCTCTCCATTGTAATTTGAAGAGTTATAATTTTCTTTTATGTTGTAGATTTTCCAATATTGTGGCTGTGGATTTAATACATATGAGAACCAATTAAGCAAATTGTAATTATTATTTACATATAAAGCTCTGCGGTCATATGTAAAATATTGTTGTTCGCTAATTTTAATAGGAGACCACAATTGGTTTTCTAGCCTTTGAAAATAATAATCCGCAGTAATGTTAATAGAATCAATATTATCATTGAATTCTACATACAAATTGTTATTATTTACTACTATATAAATCGATTCCAGATTACAATAATCATACTCACCCAAATAATGTTCATATATTGTTTTAAGATCTTCATTTTGAATATTATAATAATATAATCCTATATATTTAGATTCAGTTCTTCCAGAGTTACCCCAATGTTGATTATTTTGTACAAAATAGCATTCGTTTTTATTTAGAAAAACACTCTGATTTTTACAGCTAATACTATCTATATAAGGATGAAAGTTAAATGTAGCAATACTTTTTAAAACTAGTGATGTCGCTGTAAATTCTTTAGTCCATATATATAATTCTCTGGAAGAATTCGAGGTATCATTTAATAAAACTTCACAATAGAAATCATCATTATTAAATTCTACATAACTATCCCCCAACAACCAACCAGTACCATCATCATCATACTTATTCCAATCATTTTCACTACCTACATTTATTTTTAATTCAACAATTCTTATTCCATCATAATCAGGACTATTTTGGTCTTTTAAATAATTACCAACCATTACATAATGAGAAGAATTAATATCCTTAAACATTTTCCCACAATAAAAATTAAAATAATCAGTTGGTAATATATAACTCTTATGTAATGCGAGAACATAATCATCATTTATTTGTTGAGTAAAATTATTAAGCCTAATAAATCTTTTTTGACTTGTAGTAAAAGACCAACTTTTATCCTTAGGATAATCAGGACAATCTATTAATGAAAATGTACCATCTTCTTCTTGTATCATACATTGAATGTACTTTAAATAAGTACCACTATCAAACTGATAAAATGTTTTTATTGGAACAAAGTCATTATTTAAAATAGTTATTATCCCTCTAACCTCATCTGTTTGATAAATCTTATATCCCCCATACAAAACTAATAATT
>CALVEI010000104.1 GCA_944326515.1 Candidatus Gastranaerophilales bacterium
TATGTTATTTTACACTATTGACAAATGGTAATTTTTGTCAACTTATTGTCTACTCTTTGTAAATATGTTAGACTAATGTTTACAAGGAGTTTTTTTATGAAAATTTTTGTATAGGATGTTTTTTTGTATTAGGTGCTTCTATAAAACCTGAGCCCCATATATTAACTGTTTTTTTATTTGTTATAATCGGAAGTTGCAGTTTTTTGAATAAGAAACCTTCTAATATGCTTCCTATTGCGCTTAGTGTCGCTTTGGTTCGATGTGCTTTCTTTACATTGTAGTCTAATAATCTCTGTATTATATAAAGATTGAGACAATCTCCAAAGTTTGAACGTCCGTCAAAATAAAATAGCTCGGCTGTTTTATATTTTTTAGGGTATTTATTTTGAATGAGATATCTGATTATGTTTAGGTATAATTCAATTTTTTGTGAATTATTCAATTCCGAATAATTTAAGATGTTTTCAACAAAATAACAACTGTTTTCTTTAGCAAATTTTTTTATTTGTTCTATGCAGTGATTTTCTTTATTTGCAATGTCTATAAATAGGCATTTTATAAGTAATTTTTTATATCTTTTGCAAAGTTCTTTTTCGTAAACAGGAATGACTCTATGATTAATTTCTCCTGCGAGAAGTTGGATTATTTTTCTTTTGTTATAGGAATCATTTGGGAATATACTTTCTACATTTGTTCTGTATGCCATCATATATTCTGGTAAATAGTATATTTTGCCGTATTTAAGCATATAAAGTGTTATTGTAGAGTCATTGAAAAAATTTTGAGGAAAATCACTTGGAAGTGATTTGTTAAAAATATTTCTGAATATGAAAGAATTAGAGAAAATATTTGTATTTTGGGATAGATATTTGGTTGTTGATATTATAGATGGTTTTGTTTGATATAGTTTTAAACTTTTATATGTTTTTTGTGCGTGATTATAATTTTTTACTCCGTGCGCGCAGCCGATAAGAGTTTTATCCCTATCAAGTATATCAATTAATTTTTGAAAACGATTCATATCTGTATAAAAATCGTCTCCGTCTAACAGACAGAAATATTCGCCTGATGCATTTTTTAGCAAATTTGTTCTGTTGTTGGAGGCTTTTTCTATACTTATAGTTTCTAGCTTAGAATTGTCACATTTAAAAAGTTTTATGTAGGGATAGTTTTCAATATATTGTTTTATTATTTCTTCACTATCAGGACCATAACCCTCTAAACCAATTAATACTTCGAAATCAAAATTAGTGATTTGATTTACTATGCTATCTAAAGCTTGTTTAATAAATTCTTTTTGTTTGCAAAATGTAACAAGTACACTCAGTTTCATATAAAATACCTTTGGTGATAAATGATGTTGTGTTTTTGCTGGAAAATCAACATGAATTGTAACTTAAGTGATATGGTGTGTCAATAAAACTTGTCAAAAGTGATGTTTAAGGGTGTTTTCTGCTCTGCACAATGTTGGCATAATAATTAAATGGTAAGTTTTGATAATATTACTATTGGTAAAAAGATAAAAGAAATCAGAAGAAATAGAGCATTTACTCAAGATATATTGGCAGAAAAACTCGGTATTGACGCCAAACATTTAAGTAGGATTGAATGCGGAAAAAATTCTCTTTCTTTGAATCTTTTGCTAAAAATATGCAGTGTTTTAGACACTGAGCCCAGTGCTTTTTTTGATAACTCAATAAATAAAAATAAAGCAGAACTTGTTCAGGAAATTAAAAACATTTTAAACCAATCTTCTGATGAGAAGATTCGTTGCATATATAAGATTGTAACTAATCTGTAGATTTTTTAGCTATATTTATTAGTTCGTCAATGATTTTTTGACTCGCTGAAGTCTTGCCTATAATTGATTTGGCAAGTTCTTTTCTTTTTTCAGCAAGCGGATCATTGTTGTTTTGCATAATTTCGTTGAACTTATTAATAAAATCTTGAAAATTATAAACTTGATAAATCCCTTGTGCTATTTTATTTCCAAAATCTGAAAATTTAGTTTTTGAGTTTTTATTAGATAGACGAATTATGGGTTTTTGGGTTGGTATATACTCAAGCAAGAACGAACCGGAATCAGCAATAAGCATATCTGAATTTGCAAATTCTTCAAAATAGTTACCTTTTTCTTTTATTTCTCCTATTTTATTCCAAGTTTCAAAATATTTATCGGCAAACTCTTTTCCATATTTTTTATCTTGATATAGAGTATTTTTTAAATTTGGATGTGGTTTGAATATCCATTTGTATTCCGGATGCTCCAGTGCAAATTTTTGCATAGCTTTTCCAGACCAAGGAAAAGTCCCTATATTGATAGCGTTTTTGGGGTTATATCCAAAATGACAAGAATATATTATTGTATTAGTATTTTGGGTTTGTATTGTGATATTTTTATATACGTCAAGTTTTGGTATTCCAACAACTTTTTCGTTTTTTTTCAGTTTTATTTTTATACCATTTTTACTGTTTTCGTGTTGTAGAAAATTAAGGAATAGTTTTTTATGGAACACTAGTTCTTCTATATCTGTGTCAAATAAACTCATTCCGTATAGGTAATAACAAGTCAATGCTGTTTGTGAAATTTTGTCTATATTTTGTTCGTCAGCTATTCCCCAGGGTTGCTGATAAAAAACAATGTCTGGAGAAAATTTCTCTAAATTAATATATGCGTGTTTGTTTTCATCGTATGCTTTAAAAACATTTATTCCTTGCTGAAGGAAGAAATCGTAATTTTCTTGTATGTTGTTTCTTGTTTTATCTTTGCCAATATGAACGTCATATAAAAGTGTTACCAGAACAAATGGTTCAAAATAGTCGTTTTCTTCCATTAGTCTGTATAGCTCTTGTGCATTCCACTTTGAATTTTCATTAACAATAAAGGCAACTCTGATTTTTTCTTTATTTTGAAATTTTTTACGAACTTTATTCAGTGCTTTTGTGTAATCAGGGTATTTTAATAATTGTGGGTTATAGAACTTGAATTTTATGCCAGCAATAGTTAACTCTGTTCTACAAGTTATTGTGTTGTCTTTTTTATGAAATATTTTTTTCAAAATTTTGTTTATGCTCATTACTCTATATTAATATAAAATTATATTTTTATGAAAGTGGAATTTTGAAAATTTTCATCAAAAACAGGATAATTAAAAATTTTGTCATATAGCATATTCACTCCTATATTGAGTATTTTTAGATAAGCCCATAAATATTGCATTAAACAATGGAGTAATACAGTTATGTAAAATTGTGGTATAATAACTAATACACAGTACATTGAAAAGTTAATATGGGGACGTTTTGAAAGCGTAAGCCGTTTGTGTAAATCCGGCGGAGTCTGCGAAGGCAGACGACACAGGATTGCAACTGTTCGATGGCGACGTTTCAAATCTTTGATTTGTCAGGAGCTAAAAAGCGTAAGCCGTTTGTGTAAATCCGGCGGAGTCTGCGAAGGCAGACGACAAAGGATTGCAACTGTTCGATGGCGACGTTTCAAATCTTTGATTTGTCAGGAGCTAAAAAGCGTAAGCCGGAGTAAAGTTGGCGGAAACGTTGAGTTTTCGACAACGTAACTTAATAATAGAGCCGTGCAAATTGGAAATTTGACAGGCACCCAAAACAAAAGAGCTTTCAAAATTACTCAAAAATATGGGGACGTTTTGGATTTGACGGGGTGATCGTTTGTATCAAACTGCGGGTCCGAGCGCTGTTCTCGGTTATCAACGAGCAACTTAAATTAAACGCTAACAACGTTATCGAAGGCAATTTCGGCAGAAGCGCAGCTAGAATGGCTGCTTAGTAACCGATAGTTCGACAGACTGAACTATGCCCACTCTGTACGGCCAGCTTGCCGCTGTGCAGGGTCCACTATGCAAGACGCAGTACGGGGATGAGAATTAACCGTATCAAGACTTTTCTCAAGGAGCGTATCTCTTTAAACTGCTTTGTTTTAGCTTAGGTTATGGTAGCTTTCCTTGCTAAAATAAGATAAAAGACTCCTACGCTCGTAGATGTTTGTTGCATTCCATTTCGGACAGGGGTTCGATTCCCCTCGTCTCCATACTTTTGAAGTTTGAGCCGTACTCCGACGGAGTAGGCGAAAACGAAAAAGCATACGGATGTGAGTCCGTGGCGGCGAAACGATGAGTTTCGGCGGACAGGACGAAACTGGACGATGGCGACGTAGAAATCTTTGATTTCACAGGAGCATAGTTCGATTTT
>CALVEI010000105.1 GCA_944326515.1 Candidatus Gastranaerophilales bacterium
TGAGTGGCGTATTAGACAGCGCAGCCGCTAACGGCTCGCGGTTCAGCGAGGCGGTGCGGCGGAGAACTGCTTTATTTTTGCCAGTGTTCCCCTGACTATTGCATAACCGTAATCCAATGCAGCATTATGTTTGGTATCAGCATGACGTTTGAAATTTTCAAACAGCAGTCCCCAGTATTGTTTAGAGACATAGGCTTCTATATTAGTTGTATCACCTGATTTAACTTTTTCACAAAAATAATCTAAAATATCATTATCAAATAGTATTTTTAGAACATTAGACTGGTTCTTAATTTTTTGTTTTATAATTTTTGCCATAATCTTTTTTTTAAAGGTTCTGACATCTTTATCTGTTTAAAAGCAATTTTTGTATTTCTGCTGTGTTGATAAAAAGGTGTTAAAACCACATTCGGATGATGTTTTTTATCACACGAAAACAGAGTTATATTATATTCCCCGCATGCAGACAAAAAATAATTTGTAACTTCTATCTGCATATTTTCGAGAACTATGGTAGAAATATCTTCAAGAGGAATTGATATTTCATCTTCTGTTTCTTGAAATTTGCAGGCCAGTTGGAAGCTTTTCACGCGCAGTTTACAAGGGTTGCTGAATAATAGCGTTTTATACCCCATTCTTTACATTTCCTTTCTTTTTATGCCAAGCCGTTTTTCGTGTTTGACTTCATGATAGTCGCCAAGAATATCGACCTGATATTTTCTAATATACGCTGCAGTTTTTGTAGAAAGACGAACTCCTTTTTGAGTCCTATCAGGAGAATCAATAACGATTCTGCCACTGTCTATATCACATCCTTTGTAATATCCCAAAAACTCATCTTCAGGCTTGCCTGTAGGATTTATTGCAATTAAGGTATCAGGGAAAAGGCTAAATAAGAATTGATATTCCTCAGTAATTTCCAGCCAACAGTCTTTTTTGCTTGTTATTGCCTTATTGGGCAATTCTTTGCCAAAGTCCGATATATAAATAGGCACTAAGAAAAATTCGTTTTTGCCTTTTTTATTCTTTTTAGTAAATACATCCAATCTTGGCATTGATGCATTTTTTGCGAATCCGCCTCTGACTAAAATACCTGAGGTGCTCGCGTCTTTTATTTTAATTGATTTTATTTCGTGCGCTTTCTGCCCTTGAGCTTTTTTCTCTTCGGAAAGGGGCATATAAACAGGTTCTGCAAAAGCTTTTTTAGGATCATTATTAAATTCTTCCAACCTTTCTTTTAAAAGATTGTAAATTTTATAGTTTCGTTCTTTGTCAAACATTTGTTCCAATGTGTTTAGATTTATTTCTGAAAGAGGTTTCTTTACAGTAGTGAATCCTTCGTTCAAATGTTTAGCACTTCTGATTGTTTCATCATGCAGCTGTCCCTTAACAGATTTTCTAACAGCTCTCGAAACAAAAACTTGTTTTAATAATTGTTCCAAATCCTCGGAAAAAGTTTCCCAAGGTTTTTTAAATCGAGGTTTTTTATCTCTTGTATAATCATAGTTCTCCAGTTTTGCAGAGACTGTTGATAAAAATTGAACCATCCCTTGTGTAGAACATGCAATAACCGCTGCATCAAGAGCATGATGTCTGTCACTTTCGTCTCGTTTTTTTACAAGTCCCCATTGGTTACGTAAAAATGCCGTTAAGGAGCCGTTTCTTGTTTCTACTTTTAAATTATTACCAAAATCAAGATTTTCTTTTATATAATCTTTGACAAATTTCGCGATATATCTTGTATCATTTAAATTTCGGGATTTTAATCCTTCCTGTTCATATTTTTTCTTGGTTAAACGATTAATCTTTGCCTGTTTTAAATGATAAGACTTGATACGATGAACAAATCCGTACCATTTATCTTCTCCGATATATTCATAAGGGATTTTATTTCCTTTTTGTCTGTTTTCATCAGTTAAACAAAGCACCTTGTTGTTTAGACTGTCATCAAAGCTTCTTGAATAAGGAATAATGTGGTCTATATCAACATAATCGGATTCGGCAAGTCTTTTCGGTTCAATGTATTTGCCGGAATAAACACAAAACCCTCCCTGTTCTTCCCAAAGCCTGAATTTAAGCAGATTACTTTTGGGATTGTCAGGATCAAGCCCAAGTTCTATGCATCTTTGGCGTGCACGTTCTTTTTCTGCTTGAAATTCATCCTGTGCTTTTTTAATTTCCCGTCTTTCCGTGGCGGACTTGGATAAATCTCGTGCCATTTCAATAATTATTGTATCAACAGCGCCATATTTTTTAATAAGAGAATTAACAACTTTCCTTGTTTGAGAAACAGCCCTGTTAACAACAGGATTTGTTGTAAGCTCTTCTTGAGGTAAGACCGGCAATAGAGGCTGCTTTTCCTGTTTACTGTTTTCAATTTTATATCCTGCTTTTTCACAAGCTTCACTGTATTTTAAACCTTGCATCATAAAAGGAATAAGTTTTTTCATTGCCTTAATTGATAGGTGAGAGGTTTTGCTCATTGAAAGAGGCTTGACGCTTTCTATAACCTCATACTCATATCCAAATTCTTTTAATTTCTTCTCTATACTTTCATCTGTTTTTTCACAAGTTAAAACCAGAGCGATATTATTAAAGAAATTTTCATTGTTTTTAACCATTTCAAAATAGGATTTCCCTAGTTGAGGGTTTCCTTCAATTGCTTTTTTTATAGCATGATAATTTTTTAGTTCTATAAATATAGCATTTTCAATGTCAATAGGCTGTCCCTTTGAATCAGTCTTACCATAATTCAGATTTAAAAATCGGACATCATTATCTATGCAAAGTTCTTTTCTTAATTGTTTGTAGGTGACTTTTGCAAGCTTATGTGCCAAATTTATCGCATCTTCAATTTCAACTGATGCTAAAAACCTTGTATCACCCTCTTCATTTATCAATCGTAAATTTATAAGTTTGTTAAGAACTGTAAACATTTCTGCGGTGTAAGAACATTTAGGCGCTCGTTTTTCGTTAGGTTCAAAAGTACAAGGAACTTTTATCTCTATTGTATTCAAAGGGCGTTGATAAAATGCAATATCTTTATATCCATTTTCAATGGCTTCTGTTGCAATATCAGAACCGAATTTACGCTGAGCTTTAAAAATGGTTTCTATTTCTTGTTTTAATAAATCTCTTGAAATTGATTTGTTATAATTACCGGCTTTATTTCTTTTCGTTTCACCTTTCGGATATTTAACGGCAAACATTTCGCCTACTGTCCGATATTTACCCTCTTCAAAATCTTCCGTAATTTTTTTGATAGATTTTAATAAATCCCCTTCTTTTTTTGCTTCTTCAGATTTGCGTATTGACTTAAATCCACGCCGTTTGGCGATATGGATAAGAATTCTGTATAATTCTTGGTTGTTTATTTTTCTATCTAATGCTTCTTTTCTTAAATCCCATATATCCGGTTCATTTAAATAATAAACTTCTTCCATTTCTGCTTGAGTTATAAAACCATTTTGTAACAAAAATTTTCTAATATTATATAGCCTTCCGGAGCGTCTTGCTAAACGCCTTCTTGCGCTTCTGGCCTCCCTCCTGGGTAATGCAAGAGAAGCGCCTGTTTTCGGCTGTTCGGCAGCAGTAAATATACGTACACCCAAATCCAAAAATTTCCCCGAGAATTCATTCTCATCAAATTCTATAATTGAATGTCCAATAGATGCAATACCAATGTCTAAACCTAATACTCGAACCATTATTCAACTCCTTTATTGACAAATAAATAAATTATTTTATAATGATAGCATACAATAAATACTTTCGAAACGTTACTATAATAAGAAAGTTTCGTGAAGTTCTGTCCGGTAAAACTACCGGACATCTTCTTTTCATAATGTTCGTCCTATTTTAGCCTCTAGCGGCTTACTTAGAGATAATACATTATCCCTGCGACAAATATGGTCATGGTTTATCGCTTTGAACAAAATCGCTTCAGCCTCAGCTCGTTCGCGCTCGAACCAATGACAAAGCTCCGCTTTGTGGTGGTTCTATAAAACATTACACTTACTCATGATAAAAACGGAAATAACAAAAGTCATTTCCGTTTTTATTTGGGCAGGGGTGGCTTGTCTTGCTCACTCGCGTGTAACGGCATTTCGCGTTTTGTTCTTCAGCGATTTTATCGCTTTGAACAAAATCGCTTCAGCCTCAGCTCGTTCGCGCTCGAACCAATGACAAAGCTCCGCTTTG
>CALVEI010000106.1 GCA_944326515.1 Candidatus Gastranaerophilales bacterium
GATATGGAGCGGAGTAATCGTTAACAATTATGAATGGTTGTTTAGGATTATCACTGTAAGGTAACATTGTTTTCTTAGGCTGATACGCCATATCAATAATTTGCAACTCTGTATATGGAACATTTCTTATTGTTATAAAAGATTTGTCACCAACATTAAAGGGAACCTCTGACTTTGTTATAGTAACCCCCCTCATAACAACCTGAAAAGCAACTTTTTTCGTAGCTTCTACAGGTAACTTAGAAAATTTATTTTTATTAAGAAGAACAAGTGCAAATATTATAGCAAGTACAATAACTCCCAAAATTAGTACATAATCAAAAGGTTTAAGTTTTTTCATCCGTAACTCCTCATCCGATTTTATCTATCATTACTTCATTATAAAACAACTAAAACTATGCTTTAATAGTATAATTATCCATATCCAACTTATTCAAGTTTTTTAAGATTTCTTCAATTGAAGTAGTTGCACAACCAAAAGATCGAATTACAATACTTGCTGCGATATTACCGATAATCGCTGCATACTTAGGTTCAGCTCCTGCAGCTAAAGCAAGAGTAAATGATGCAACAACAGTGTCACCAGCACCAGTAACATCAAAAACGCTTGTTTTATTAAACACAGGGACATCTGTATGTTCAATTTTTCCTTTTTCAAAAACAGCCATGCCATCTCCACCTCTTGTTAATAGAAGAACTTGAGCGTCTGTAATATTCAAAATATCTGTCCCAGCTTTATCAAGAGTCTTTTTATCTCTAATAAAGTAGCCAACTGCCTTTTCGCTATCCGGTTGGTTTGGCGTAAGTGCATAAACACCTTTGTACCTGTGCATATCTTTTTGAACATCAGCAACAAGGATTTTGTCATGCATTTTACAAAGTTGAACGGTTTCCTGAATAACTCTGTCTGTAAGCAATCCACAATTGTAGTCTGAAAGAATAACAGCATCATGCAAAGGCACTGCCTTTTCTATGCTTTTTATAAGTTCATTTTCAACTTCAAGTGACGGTGCATGTTGATTCAAACGATCAATTCGAACTACTTGCTGAGTCACAGAATGAAAACTAGATCCAGATATTCTTGACTTAACAGTGGTGGGTCTCCCCTCATCTTTTACCATATATTCTGTGCTTATTCCTGCCTTATTAAAAGCATCTAAAAGCATTGGTCCATAATAATCATCACCATACAAACCAATTGCTGAAACTTTTCCGCCATTGATTGTAGAAAGGTTATGAGCAGCATTAGCAGCCTGCCCAAGTATAATTTTTGTATTAGAGTGTCTTAGAATAAGGACTGGAGCCTCTCTTGAGATTCTTTCTGTCTCCCCATAGACCATTTCATCAATACCCATATCCCCAATTATCAAGACTTTAGGCTCATTAAGCTTATTTATATAGCCCTGTAATTTTTGTTTATCAAAATCAAAACACGGAATACTCTGTCCGTCAGCCATAATTTTCTCCTTAACTTCAATCCTATATTTACTATTTCAGTCAACGCTCAATAATACTTTTGTTATGAATAAATTTTGACTAAATCTACAACAATTTATTATTTTAAATGTACGTAGTATAATGTAATTAGTTTAACATAAAAAAGACAAGCAAAGGACAACAAACCTTTATGCCTGAAAACAGTAATGATAAAGAAATAGATTTTGATGAAAAGAAAGAAATTGAAAAATTACAAGCAACAATAAGAAGCATGAGTAATTTTTCCAATGACGAAGAAGGTTTTATTTCCCAAAGTCCAAGAGCTCTAATGGGCGGGAGCATGTTTGATTCCTTGGATCAAAGTAATAGCCAAGAATACGATTTCGACCCCTACGAAGCACTTGAAAAACCACTTACTAAAAACAAAGGAAAGAAATCCAAAAAATATGTAGTAATGATTGATGCAGAAAATGTTGATTTTTTTGACAAAATTCCGATGGAAGAAAGAACAAAATTATTCAACAAATTAATATCTGATTATCAAAAAAATCTTGATAAAGACAATAAAAACAAAAAGTTGTTCAAAATTACCAAACACTCTATTGTCGGACTTATAACAATACTCATATCTCTACCTATAATGTTTATTGTTGTAAAAAAATCAATCCAATTAACAATAAAAAACTATAAAGATGTACAATACAACTTTGAAAAACTTTATGAAAGTAAAAATCAAAACAGGTTCAACAACGTCCATAGGACAATATATTAAAGGTTTTTAATGATTACTAACAGCAAAACAAAACGAGATATAAAATTCGCTAACAAACTTTTTTTTGTTGGTATTTCGTTGGGATCAAACTCTACCAACGAAACAGGTGTAGCAATTTTAGACAGAGACTTAAAGATTATTACATTAGACAAACTATTTTCAATGGAAGATGTCAGGTTCTTTTTAAAAAGACTTGTTGGAAAACAAAACGCAATAATAAACATTGCTCTTCCTGAAAATCCACAAATGCTTAATGCAAAATGGAAACTAATATCCAGAGAATACCAATTTATTCAAACAAACAGACTTATTGATAAGGATAATGACTGGATTCAAAGATACTCACACAGAGGATGTGATCATTTTTTAGAACTAAAAGAAAGCGGCATAGACATATTCCGATATGATATACGTGAGCTGAAATCAGCACTCGGTCTATCTGGAATATACAAAGATCGTTCTCCTGTTGACTGCAAAGCCTTACAAAGCGCATTAAAATACAAGTTTGACCTTCGAGCATTACCATCTAACATGCTCCCGGTTTCGCAACTAGAAGCAATTTTAGGGGCATATTTAGGCCTAATTATGGCTGATAACAAAACCGGTTATAACTGTAAAATAAAGACAGAATACCAAAATATAGAAGTAATTGGAATTGATTTATAAAAAACACTTTACAAAAAAAAATCAGCATGTATGATAATAATTGTCACTGATGAGGTGACATAAACCCGAAAGGGGGATTAGCTCAGCTGGTAGAGCACCTGCTTTGCACGCAGGGGGTCAGGAGTTCGAATCTCCTATCCTCCAATTTAAGAGACAATTAGCACCTTTGATGAATTCATCAAAGGGCTTTTTTATGTCATAGCTTAGGTTTCGACCATCGAGCCAAAAGTTCGGAAACACCAATTTTAAAATTTTACGTTTTCTGTCAATTTCCGAACTCACATACAGTTCATATAACCTAGAAACTACTTCAAGCAAGTATTTTTGGCTAATATGCACTTCTTCAATATTGTTATCAAAGTTCGCAATCTGATTTTCCAGTAAGTCAATTTCTTTATCTATTTCTGCTTTCTTGGTTTTGTATGTTTCTATATCAATATCTTCTGCAAGATACAAATCGAGCAGTCTCTCAAGACGTTTTTTAGCATTGTCAGAGTCTTGCTTTTTCAGCTTTTGTTGCAGAATTTCATTATGCTGTTGAGTTTCAAAGCGTTGTTTTAGCTTATCAAGATACATTTCTAACACATCTTCCGGAATTGTCATTGACTTTAAAGTATCCTCAACAAGCTTATTTGCAACAGTTTCGTTTATTTGCTTGCAGTTGCAGCCATTCTTTGGTTTCGGTCTTAGATAGATATACTTACCTTTCTTCGGAGGTTCTGGGGTTACAGTACAACCACAATTCTTGCATTTAATCATGCCTTTAAATAAATTGTAACTCATATCCTTGCTCTTGTTTGAATGGTTATGTCCTTTACCCTCTCTAACTTTACGACATTTTTCAAATAACTCATCTGAAATCAGGTGAGGGTAGATGTGATTATAGCGTACTTCATTCTTTTTTCCCTTGTTCACAATCTCTATGCCAATATAAAACTCATCAGCAAGAATTTTAGCGATATTGCTTCTGTCAAAAGGTTTACCAGTTTTACGATTTATCAACCCCCAATCTTTAGCTTTTTCGCACATTTCGTCTATTGAATAAAGTCCTGTTGAATATTCGACAAAGAGTTTTCTTATTAGAAATGCATAACTGTCATCAATTATAATATCTTT
>CALVEI010000107.1 GCA_944326515.1 Candidatus Gastranaerophilales bacterium
CCAATGAATAGCAATAAACCCTATGATGTTGCCTTCTTTGTTGTGTATTGCTATATCGTAAAATGCTCCTACATCTATACTCTTCTTAAAATTATAAGTACTTGGCATAGATGTTTTAAGTTCTTCTAAGTCTTTACATATAAACTTACCATCGTCTGTTATCCTGTGTATAAACTGAGGCATACAGTTGGTAGGTAAGTTTATACATCTCTGTTGAACTGGCTGATTACCAGCCTTAAAGACTTCATATGTACATGAGAATTTATATGCTGACCTATAATCAGAATAATGCTCTCCATTATGAAATTCATAAACATGAATCCTATCAGCATTAAGTATCTCTTTTACATACTCTAGCTTGTTAAGTATTTCTAAATCTAACTTATTCTGTTTAGGTAACATTTTACCTACATTTGTCTTCTTGAAATATTGATTTAGATATTGTTTACAAAAGAATAAAGACACTATAATAAATGCTATAAACTGTCCTATTTCCTTTGCTAAATTAATTATTTCATCCATTGTTCCTCCTTCAATTTATAGATTCATTTAACTTTATATAATATAAAGTTACTAATGCTATTTGGTCTTGTCTGTCAGGTGCATTTGTTGGAACTTCTATCATTATTTGACTACTAGTAACATAGAAGCCCATTTCATTTGCTGGATAATTAGGCCTCAAAGCTGATAATGGAAAAGTACTGCCACTTCCTAAATTAATTTCTACAGCTGATACATCTGTAATTATAAAATTATTTAGTCCATGATCTAAACTTGTATTTCCAGTAGCATTCATGTTAATCTTGTATAATCTCACATATTCTTTATATAATTGGTTATTATATAAAATAGTTCTTCCTGTTTCTTTTTCTGTATTAGATAATGTGTATTTTAATTTTTCATATCTAGGTATTTTAGGATTAAAAATGTTTCCTAATTTATCTTTTAATACATTATTTTCTGCCATATAATCGGCTATTTAATTCTCTCTCATAGATTTATACCATATACTTCAGTGATATTTGGCAAACCGAAAGCATCGGCATTTCTATCTAAAATTTTAATTTGTGTTTTACTAGGAAAACAGAAGTTTAAAGCAAATGCTCCAACTGTCGTATAGTTTGAAATCATGTAAGAATTGTTGTTATCTACATTATTGTAAACAATGTCACTTACTTTGATTAAAATTGAATTTTTAAAGTAAGTTGACTGAGCACCTGCTACAACAAATAAATAATCATAATTTTCTATATCATCATTCAACATAAATGTTGCAACTGAAGTTAGACTATTGTTATTTAATTTTGTTGAACCTCTTTTTTCATATCTTGGTATTTTAGGATTTAATATCTTTCCTTCATTATTTTTTAATACTTCATTCACATATTTCGCTTTTTAGCTTAACTATGAGTTTTTTATGCCTATTACTTTAACAGGAATAACATGATCACTTGTATCGGCTGTAGCCCTTTTCGCAACTTGTGTTTTATATTGTGTATCAGTAACTCTGTCAATAATTCTTCTTAATAATGCTCCATCAGTATAAGAAGCTATACTAATTAAAATACTATTCCCTTTTAGACATGATACACTAAAATTATTACTATTAGATTTTGAATAAGCACACACCCACTCCAATTCATCATAGTCATCACTAGATAAATTGATAAGTACATCTGCTCCCATTTCTTGACTAGGATTAGAATTAGTCCATAAGACCTTTCTTAATCTTTTTTCATATCTAGGTATTTTAGGATTAAGGATATTCTCATCTTTATCCATAAGTACACTATTACTCATAGTAACACCTCTTTTGAGAGAGAGAATTAATTACTAGCCTCTCCCTCCTTTCGTAAGAGGAGTTAAGCCAAATAAGCTCCCCCCCCCCCATGTAACATATTGTAAACTTTATTCATTATTATCACTTTCCTTTCTTTAATCACTTTCTGCAATTGCTTGCTCTAGTTCTTCGTCTGTACAAGTACCTATATATGCAATAGGCTCTTGATTGAATTTATTGTTAATAAACGTTTTTATTTTGTCCCATAAGTGTTGTAATCCAGTAATATCTAATATCTTCATATTAAGCACCTACTATCGTATCGATTTCACCGTTTGTAATAGCGACTAAATCTGTTTTGCTCCAATAATTACTTAAATCAACATCAGTAGTACCTATCTTTTCAAATGCAGTTCCAGTCCAAATATACTCGTCATATATGTTTTGCCCTGTTCCAGAGTTTGATATTAAATAAATAACACCCTTTTGACCTGTCCCTGGCAATTCTTCTGCTATTTGAAAATCAAATCCAGTTATATCTCCAACAGCGTCTGCTATGGCAGATTGGACTTGACTAGCAGTTTGATACCCTGCACCATTTGCTAATTGATTATTATTAGTGGGAACTGTTACAGAGTTACTACCAAGTGTTACTTTTTGTCCTGATATTGAAGCATCAGAAATGCCATACCCAGCAATTGTTGTCGGTTTATCTTGTACGTTTTCCCAATCTACTGCATCTGCTGTTCCACCACCTGTAGCACTTAACGTACCTTCGGGACTAATTGATAAACCAGCCCCTACCTTAACACCACCCAAAGTACTGGAAGATGCCATAGGTAATACATAGTTTTTTAAACTATTTAATTTATTTTCATAAGCACTCGTAAAATTTACGTCACTTAATACTTTGTTACCATCTTTGTCAACTTTCCCTTCAAACTTGGTATTTAGTTTTTGGTTATAATACAATAACCCGTTTTCATCCAAATATTTTGCCATTTTTATTTCCTCCTTGATTATTTAATAAATTTTCTATATCTATATTTGAAAGAGCTTCCATTTCATCTTGCAATTTAAGCTCACTTGATGTCTTATTACCAACTAATGTCACGTCATTAATTTTAGGTTGATTAACTAGATAATTATAGTCAGTTGTTCCACTGCTTGTATTTTCGTCAAGTGTTAAGATTTCTTTTGAATTTTCCTCGATTGTTACAAACTCTTCTATATCGTTCTCTACTGTTATTATTTCTTCATACATTTAAACCTCATTTGAAGCAAATGTAACTTCATCTGTTATTCTCAAGATACCTTTAGCAATTGTTTTTACTTTTCCTTTATCTATTATTTCTATATCGTAAGAATAATCTCCATAAGATAAATCATTTGTATCTTCAGGATTGATAGTTACATGATAATAATTTGTTTCCTCATCATAAGTTATTGTGTTATCTTCTAATTTTTTTTGAATCAGAGATTTTTGAAGATATGTATTATTTTTCACAGTAAAGAACATTTTATCTGGTTTAGTTGTAATAATCTGTTTATCAGCAGTTTGTCTTTGAAATCTAAATTCAAAAGTATCTCCTCGTGTCATTTCCATATATTTAACCTCCTAATCACTATCAGCAATTGCCTCTTCTAATTCTTCGTCCGTGCAAGTACCTTGATAGACACCTATTGCATTCATCTCATTAATTCTTTGATTTGTTGCATTTATATCATTTGATCCAAAATCATCGCCTTCTATTTCATAGTCTGTTACATCTTCAAGCGATACAGTTCCATCAGAATTGTTAATCAAATTGAATTTTTTATTGCCCACATATGTATAATCTTGATAATCAGTTTTTAAATTTTGTTGCTCGTCCATCTTTAATTCCTCCTCCCAATTTACTAGATAATTTAAAAGCTAATTTATTTAAAGCTTTTTCATCTTTTGAAACTTTTACTTGTATAGAAAATGTATTGCCTTGATAAACTTTCTGTGGATTTAATCTTACTTCGTCTATTCTTATCAA
>CALVEI010000108.1 GCA_944326515.1 Candidatus Gastranaerophilales bacterium
GCTTCCATCAACTCTTCATCAATGGTAATTGAACCAACATATTCTAAATTAGCATCCGTAACAGTGGCTCTGTGTATTTTTGAGTATATAAATTCTATTTGCATACTTACCTCGTACGTTATTCTAACAGAAAAATAAAAAGGTTGCATAAAATTTATATAAAATTGTTAAAAATGTAAATCATAATAAATTTGAAAGAGACTTTGTCTTATGAAATAATATTGTCAGGGATAAAAATTATGAACGATAAAATTATTATAAAGGGTGTAAATCAGCACAATTTGAGAAACGTGGACTTGGAACTACCCAAAAACGAACTCATTGTTTTTACAGGTGTATCAGGCTCAGGGAAAAGTTCTCTCGCTTTTGACACAATATTTGCAGAAGGCCAAAGACGTTACGTAGAAAGTCTTTCAACCTACGCAAGACAATTTTTGGGACAAATGGACAAACCTGATGTTGAAAGTATTGAAGGCCTTTCACCTGCAATTTCCATTGACCAAAAATCAACATCTAACAACCCTCGCTCTACAGTAGGTACGGTAACAGAAATCTATGATTATTTAAGATTACTCTTTGCACGTATCGGGGTTCCTCATTGTCCTGAGTGTGGCGCAGAGATTAAACCGCAAAGTATTGATGAAATTGTAGACAAAATTCTGAAACTTCCAGAAGGTACAAAAATCCAAATAATAGCACCTGTAATCAGAGGCAAAAAAGGCGAATACTCATCTTTACTCAACGAACTTAAACAAGACGGATTCATAAGAATAAAAGTAGATGGCGAAACCTACAACCTTGATGAAGATGATATAGAAGATATAAAACTTGCAAAAACTAAAAAACACGACATAGACGTAGTTGTTGACCGTATAGTTATCAAAGAAAGCGCAAAATCAAGAATTGCAGACAGTTCTCAAATTGCTCTACAAAAAGCTAACGGGCTAATGAGTGTCGATGTGATCGGAGGAAAAGAACTTATATTTTCCGAAAAACTAGCTTGTCCTACTTGCGGGTTAAGCTTTGAAGAACTTGCACCAAGAAGCTTCAGTTTTAACAGTCCATATGGCGCTTGTCCAACCTGTTCAGGATTAGGATACGATTTTGTTATAGACCCTGATTTAGTAATCCCGGACAGAAAAAAATCAATAAAAGAAGGTGCAATATACCCTTGGAGCAAAACTTCAACATCTTATTACGATGACGTGCTTGCGTCCGTATCAGCACACTACAACATAGATTTAAATAAACCGTTTGAAGAATTAAGCAAAGAACAACAAGACTTAATTCTATATGGTGGCAAAGAAGTAATCACAATCAAAGTTAAAAGGTTCGGTACAAACAGATACGAAAACCACAAAATGAAATTTTGGGGAGTGATACCGTTCTTAGAAAAAAGATATAATGAATCAAACGGCGAATACTGGAGAGAAGAAATCCAAAAGTATATGAAAATGACTCCTTGCAAAGATTGTCACGGTGCAAGGTTAAAACCTTATATACTCGCAGTAACAATAAACGGCAAAAATATCTTTGAAGTTTGCAATATGCCAATTACTGAAAGTTTTAAATTCTTCTCTGATTTGTATCTTGAACTTTCTGACTATCAAATGAAAATTGCAAAACAAGTTCTTGAAGAAGTTAGAGCAAGACTAAAATTCATGCTCGATGTAGGGCTTGGATACCTTAACCTTAGCAGAATGTCACTAACTCTGTCAGGGGGCGAAGCTCAACGTATCAGATTAGCAACACAAATAGGTAGTGGCTTGTCAGGAGTACTATACGTTCTTGATGAACCTTCAATAGGTTTACATCAGCGTGACAACGACATGCTTATAAAAACACTGCTTAGACTCCGCAATCTCGGTAACACACTAATTGTAGTCGAACACGATGAAGATACTATGAAGAACGCTGACTACATAGTTGACATAGGACCAAGAGCAGGTGTTCACGGAGGCAAAATTGTAGCAAAAGGTTCTTTAGAAGAAATTAAAGCAGTAAAAGAATCTATTACAGGGCAATACTTAAGCGGAAACAAAAAAATTCCTGTACCAACAAAAAGAAGAGAAGGTAACGGCGAATTTTTAAAAGTAAGAAATGCTCATTTGAATAACCTCAAAAATATAAATGTTGACATCCCGCTTGGAAAAATAGTTGCACTAACAGGTGTATCAGGTTCCGGAAAATCAACACTGATGCAAGATTTAATACACGAATATGCGATACACAAACTTAGAGGAAACAAACCAAAACCAATAGGTGTAGACGAAATTCTTGGGTTTGAAAATATTGATAAAATTATTGATATAGACCAATCTCCAATAGGAAGAACACCACGTTCCAACCCTGCGACATATACTGATGTATTCTCACACATCAGAGATTTGTACGCAATGACGAATGAAGCAAAAGTCAGAGGTTACAAAGCTGGTAGATTCAGCTTCAATGTTAAAGGAGGACGTTGTGAAGCTTGTAAAGGTGACGGTTTATTAAAAATCGAAATGAACTTCCTTTCTGATGTATACGTAAAATGTGATGTTTGTAAAGGAGAAAGATATAACAGAGAAACACTGGAAGTTAAGTACAAAGGTGCAACAATATCTGATGTACTAAATATGACAGTAGCGGAAGCTTACGTATTTTTTGAAAATATACCAAAGATTAAAAGCCGACTTAAAACGTTATATGATGTTGGTCTAGGCTATATTAAACTTGGGCAAAGCGCAACAACGCTCTCAGGTGGAGAAGCTCAGAGAATAAAACTTGCTTCTGAATTAAATAAAAAAGCAACAGGAAAAACGCTTTACCTTCTTGACGAGCCTTCTGTAGGTTTGCACTGGTATGATCTTGATAAATTGATAAAAATTATAAATAAACTTGCAGATGCAGGAAATACAATACTTATAATCGAACATAATATGGACTTGATTAAAATAGCTGACCACATTATAGATTTAGGACCAGAAGGCGGTAATTGTGGAGGCAACATAGTCTATGAAGGTACTCCTGAAGAAATAATAAAATGCCAAGAATCTTATACAGGTAAATACCTGAAAGAATACTTGATTTAATTATTTTGATAGATACTCAATAAACTCAGCCTTGGTCTTTGCCAATTTTATTGAATCAACGCCATAGGCTTCAGTCATATCGAAAATTTCATTGAGTAACTTGCGAGAATCTGCTCTGTTTTTAAATACATCTAGCAATTTATTGGCTGTTTTACGTGCATATTTTTCATCAAGAACAGCTCCATCACCATAGACAAGAAACTGCACAAGATTTCTTTTTGCCAATCCGCCTGCGGCACCTTCATGACTTGGCACAACATTGAATTTGGATTGAACCTTAGCTTTCTCGCCTTTAGATAAACATTCAAAAAAAGATTCTGGTATATCACGTTTAGAATCGGCTTTGGACAATAATTTTTCGCTAACATTATACAAATAGCTCAAAACAGCGTCTTTTTCATTCTTTTTTAAAGATTCATAAGAAGTTGAATCAACATTAGCCCTTAATATAGAATCTTTTCTGTTTAAAGCAACATTAAATATACTGTCTGCTGTCTTTTGCAAAATAAAATCCCCCTCAAAAGCTTTGCTACCGTCTGCCAATTGAATATAATCTCTTCCTGTTGTTCCATGGCCTACAGTTAAAAGGTTGTCTTTGTTTTTTAACTTGTTCTGTATCAACTTATCTGCTTTACCTTTATAAACTTGATAATACAATTCAATTGTATCAGGCAAAGTTTTGAG
>CALVEI010000109.1 GCA_944326515.1 Candidatus Gastranaerophilales bacterium
GTTATTCGGGATATCAAATGGGATTTCATCGGTAATATCTTTGGTCTCGGAGCCTATCTGCTCATAATGGCGATTATAATGATTTTCTAGATATTTTTCTTGAATTTTAATGAAATATCCCATAATCTGGAGGATATTGAAAACAGAGGATATGAAATGGAAAGACCTATAGTTAATATATATTGTGACGAATCATGCCATTTAGAAAATGACCATCATAAATCTATGGTTATAGGTGGTATTTCTTGTCCTATTGGCAAGATTAGAGATATAACTTCTAAAATAAAACAACTTAAAGAAAAGCATGGTCTTCCTAGAAATAGAGAAATAAAGTGGACGAAGATTTCTCCAGCAAAACAGGATTTTTATTTTGATTTGATAGATTTGTTTAAAAAAGAGGATTCTCTCCGTTTTAGAGCGATAAAGATTTCAGATAAAAAACTACAGAGTCATGAAAAAGACAATCACACTTATAATGATTGGTATTACAAAATGTATTATGATATGCTAAAACACATTTTACAGCCACATAAAAATTATAATATATATATTGATATCAAAGATACCATTGGTTGTGAAAAAGTGTGCAGATTAAAAGAAATTCTACAGTATAAAAAACAGAAAGAAAATTTAGACATACTAAAAATTCAGCAAATTCGTTCACAAGAATCTGAATTATTACAATTAGCTGATGTTTTTATTGGAGCAATAGGATATCGTGAGAGACTTGTTGAAATAGATAATCCGAGCCAAATTAAATTGGCATTATGTAATAAAATTGAAAGTGATTTTTCTGTCAATTTTAATACAAGCTCACGTTGTGCTGATGAAAAATTTAACTTATTTGTATGGAAAGGGCAATAATACAAATGAGTTTAGAACTTCCCGAACTGTTAGATATTGATATAAATAATTACTCTAATGAAATTGATAATTTATATCAAATATATACAGAAGAATTATATAATCCGGTAATTACGATTTTAGATAAAACTATTACTTGTCGTAGAAACCCTTTAGATGACGACAAACATGAATGCTTTTGGCACTTAATAACTGAAGGCAATCCTGATAGAACACCTGATTTTGAAAGAATAAGAAGGCTACACTGGTGTGCTTTTATTTTGAATAATTATACGAATCCAGAAATAAGTTGCTGGGAAAAACTTTGTAAAACTTCTAAAGGTTCTCAAAGACGTGTATTTTTCTGGTTAGAAAATGAAAAATATCTAATTGTTTTAGGTGAAAATAGAAAAAAGACTTCTTTTGAACTAATTACAGCATACTATGTTACAAACCCTGGAACATTAAGAAGTGTTGCAAGAGATTGTAAAATTTGTAAAGACCCACGATAGATAATGATTTAAAAAGAGCGGAGACCGTTCAAGAGAACGGCCCCGAAAATCCTTCCACAACATGGTGGATGATAATGACTATTATATAACATAGAAAAATTTAAAAGTCAATACCTTTTGAAATTCCTATGGAAAAACAATACCTACCAATCAATTACTTCATTTACTATTTTTTGCTGTTCGGTGCTTGTCCTTCGTAGGTAAATTCTTGTGGTTTCTATACTCTCATGTCCCATAAGGTCAGCAAGTAATGAAATATCATTAAATTTACTCAAGAAGTTTTTTGCAAAGCGATGTCTGAATGAATGCGGATACACAACTTTCTTATCTATCCCATATTTGTCCGCTATAACTTTTAACTGTCCTGCAATGCCTCTTGGTGTTATCCTTTCGCCAAATCGGTTAAGAAATATAAAACCAGAGTTCAAATTCCTTTCTTCAAGCCATTTCAATGCTTCTGTTTGCAGTTTTATCGGAATGTATATCCTGCGCAATTTACCACCTTTGGAATATAGGTCTAAATATCCGATTTTGATATGTTCTGCCTTAATTTGCACCAATTCGCTTACACGAGCACCTGTTGCAGCCATAAACCTTATCACAAAATACCAAAACTTATCATATCGCCTCAATTTTCTCTTTAGGTATTCATAGTCCGCTTCGCTGATTACATTTTCAAGGTAATTCTTGGTTTGGACTTTAATCGTTGATAAGCGATATTGTTCTTTTTGGATGCTTTCCAAATAGCAATTTACGCCCCGTATTCGTAAATTAACGGTCTGCGGACGATAGTTTTCAATCAAATACATCTTGTAATCAAGCAGTTTCTTCTTGGTTAAGTATGAGATGTCATACATTTTATTCAGTTGATTGAATGTAAAAAGGTATGAATTGATAGTGTTCTTTGAAAGATTTTGATTGATTAAATATTGTTTAAATTCTTTTTTCATTAAAGTTCTCCTATTAAAATTAAATGGAGACATTATTTTATTATGCATTTAATCGGTTAATTTGTAGCAGGTAATCGCCATTATGAGCAGATAGGCTCCGAGACCAAAGATATTACCGAAGAAATCCCATTTGAAATCCCAAATAACTGGGAATGGGTGAGATTTGCAAATGTATCGCTATACTCAACTGATTATGTTGCTAATGGAAGTTTTGCATCTTTAAGAGAAAATGTTAAAATATATAAGGAAAAGAACTTTGCTTTACTTGTTAAAACTCAAGACTTTTCAAACAATTTTTCACGGGATTTAACATATATAGATGAACGCAGTTATAATTTTCTTGAGAAATCAAAATTATATGGTGGAGAACTAATGATGAGCAATATAGGTGCATCTATTGGTAAAGTGTTTATTATCCCTAATCTTAATATGCCTATGAGTATTGCTCCAAACTCAATTATTATCAAATTTAGTGACGAAAATATTACTCAATTCGTTAATTATTTGATTTCTTCACCATTTGGACAAGATATATTAAAAGTTTTTACAGCAGGAACAGCAATGCCTAAATTCTCTAAAACGCAATTAAGAGGATGCTTGATTCCAATACCACCATATGGAGAACAAATCAGAATTATTAACAAGATAAAGAAGTTATTTGATTTGATAGAGAGCCTATAGCAGATTTATAATATCTAACATTTTTGTTATCTTTTGAACTATCTGATATTGCTCATGTATCGGTGGTATAGGTGCTATTAAGTCTCTAACAAACTGCGAATTTATCCTTTGTTGTCCTGCCGTTCCTGTAAAGTTTTTCACGCCATTTGTTATAAAATAATCGGTTTTGAATATCGCCAGAATATATTCAGGTAATATATTACAATATGGTCTTATTATGTGCAATTCAGTAGTTCCTGCACCTATTCCATTAGGTAAGTCGGAAAAAATAACAGATTTACGATTTTCAAAGCAAGGGGTTATCTTGGCAACTCCGACATCATTGTTGGCAAAATGGGTAAATCCTTGTTTGATTTCTTTCCATTTTTTAATGATATACGAATGTTTATTATTGAAACCATCAGTAATCAAATTCATTGGAATAAAGGCAGCATCTATACCATCATCAACTGTATTGCGAGGATTTAGTTGGCATACATTTCCCAATCTACACCAACTCCAATTATTCGGGATATCAAAAGGGATTTCATCGGTAATATCTTTGGTCTCGGAGCCTATCTGCTCATAATGGCGATTATCATCACCTTTGAAAATGTA
>CALVEI010000110.1 GCA_944326515.1 Candidatus Gastranaerophilales bacterium
GAAAAATCTTTTATATCTGTTTTTTGTCCTCGGTTTAGTTTTTTTTCTGTTTGAGATAAAAATATTTCAAAGTTTTTTTTAACTTTATCCTGTGATATTTTAGGTATTTGCATATAAAACTCGCTTTCTTATGAAAGCTTTAAACACCCTAAATATTATATTTTGTTAGCGTTATTAAAAAAAGTTACACTCTGTCATAAATTTCTAATGTATAGCCGTTTGCAATTTCTTCTTTTGCAACTACTTTAACAGAAGGCATAAGTTGAGAAAGCACAACGCTTGTCACCTGTCTTATTTCCATAGGGACAATAACAACTATCTCATCAGCATTTATGTTGTTCTTATCTATAACTTTGTAAATGTTATTAACAACTGTTTTCATTTTTGTGTTATCAATTCTAATTACAACATTTTTGCCAGCAACTTTTGAAGAAAGATACTTAACAGTTTCTTCTGAAAGTTCAAAAGCTTGAATGAGATTGTTTTCATTTGCAATGCTTTTTGAAATCTGTCTTGAGAGTGAGTGTCTTACTCTGCTCAACAAATCTTCTTTTGTTTCTTCGTCTGCAAAATCGTTAATTTTTTCAAAAATATAAACAATATCTTTTATTGATACACGCTCTTTGATAAGGCTTGTTAGTATGTATTTTAATTCTGCAATAGAAACAAAATCAGGAATAATATTTTCTATAAGATAGAGGTTTGTCTCACTAACAATTTCAATGTAGTTGTTAATATCGTTATAGTCAAAGATTTCTTCAACATTTTTGATGCAAACGTATTCCAATATGCGTGCAATAACCTCAGACGGATTGTAGCCTGCGGCCCAAAAATCCTTTGTTTTTTCTTCGGGAATCCAAAGAATATTTTTGCCGGTAATAGGGTCAGAATCTTTGATAAAATCTTTTGATGGTTTATCTATTTTTAAGTCATCTTGAAAATACATCTTGTAACCGCAATAAACAACACCTTTTGCCGCGCATACACCTCTTACATCGATTTCAAACTCGTTTGCCTGCAGAGTATCATCGTTTTCAAATCTGATTTTAGGGATGATATATCCAAGATCTTCTGTTAGCTCTTGTCTAACCTTAACGGTTTGCGCAACAAGGTTTGCATCCATGTCTGGATTAACAAGCTCGATATTTTCTTCGCTGAGTTTAATTTTTATTTTGTCCTCGCCAATTTTGTCGAGCATTATCTCCGGAGAAATTGTCTTTTGAAGTTGTTTTTTTAGTTCATGTAATTCTTCAAGGTTTTTAGACATTTCATTGTTGAGTTCTTGTCTTTGGGTTTCAGTTGTTTCATCAATAAGAGATTTTATGCTGTTAATTCTTTTTCTTTTATCTTTAATTTTTGTTTGAATATCAAGACATTTTTCAAAAGGTTCATTTTGAGCAGAAATAATTTTTTGCATTTGTGATTTGTAGCCGAATTCTATTTCTTCATCTTCTTCAGCATCTTGAGTTATTTCTGCTTCTTTAACAAAAATGCAGTTGTAGTTAAAGCCTTCGTCACCTTCGACCTCATGCATTGTGTAGAGCTCCCAGCCTTCTGAAGACATTTCGTTAAGCAGTGATTCCATTTTGTATGTATCATCACTTGGCACTGACTTTATACAGTATTGCATTCTTGTTGATTTCATATTTCAAAATTCCCGTATTACCTAAAATTAAACATTGCCTGTAGAACTGTTTCTATCATCTTCCAACTGTTTTATATCAACATTGTAATCTGATTGTTCCTGATACAAATTGTTTGTATCTGAAATATCAATATCGATATTAACGTCAGAGTCAACCATTTCAAGTTCTTCTTTTTTAAAGTTTTTAATTTTGCCATCTTCTGTTTTAACAGCAATTTCATTACATAAGAAATGCAATGAACAAACTCTGCCAAGTCCATCAGGCGTCATAACGCCACAACCGATAGGCGGCATATCTTTGGCTGCATCAATGTAGTTTTTGTATTCGTAGTTAAGACAGCACAAAAGTCTGCCGCAAGTTCCTGAAATTTTTCCAGGTGTAATCGGCATACCTTGGTCTTTTGCAAGTTTTATGTTTATAGAGTCAAATTTTCTTAAAAATGAGCAGCAGCAAAACGGTCTTCCGCAAAGTCCATTACCTTCTAAAATAGAGGTTTCATCTCTTACGCCGATGTGGCGCAAGTCTATTCTTACTCGTTTAAATGCTTGAGTTAAATCTTTTAAAAGTGCTCTAAAATCAACTCTTTCTGGAGCTGTATAATAAAAAGTTATTTTTCTTCTGTCAAAAGTATACTTTGACTGGACAAGATTCATGCAAAGGTTGTGCTGAGCAACAAGCTCCTTACATATTTTAAAAGCTTCTTCCTCTGCAATTTTTATTTCTTCAAGTGTTTGCATGTCTTGTTTGCCTAAAACTCTTATTAAAGGTACAGTTTCAGGCATTTTCTTTTCCCAACACTTTGCAATCATCGGGTTAACTGCAAAAACCTTTGCAACTTCTTCTCCTTTTTCTGTTCTCACAAGAACGAGCTGTCCGTGCTCAACATGAGCTGATTCTGCTATTTGTAAAGGGTGAAAAGTATTTTTTATTAAATTAACAGCGTATTTTATCATTTTTTATCCTATTATACTCCCTCTTGTATTCTATCATAAATCTTTGTTTTTCATAAGGTTTCTTTATCTCGTCTGACTATGACTACTAAGCACATTAATCATTGACAACAAGTCCATTTGTATTTGTTTTATAGGGCTTCCTTATCTTCGCGAACTGTGCCAATTGAACACCTAATCTGTAGACAACAAGTCCATTTGTCTTTGTTTTTTTTATATGGCTTCAATATCTTGGTGAACTATGTCAATTAGACAGCCCATTTGTAGAGTACCAAGTCCACTCTGAATTGTTTAGGGGCACAGCCCCTTACACATCTTAATTCTTTAAATTTTCAGTTTTTTATAGGGCTTCCTTATCTTGGCTATTTATGACAAAATTTCTATCGTCATTCTGAGAGAGCGTAGCGACCGAAGAATCGCAAGAACTGTTAATCACGCGCCAAACTTGTGAGATGTTTCGGCTCACGCCTCAACATGACGATAAGTTCATTCACAATTGTTTAGGGGCACAGCCCTACTCTCTATTTTTTTGATAAAAACCTAAACTGCGTTAGCAGTAGCACGGCTTTGCCGTTGTGACTTTGATTAGAAACAGCCATGTTTTGAGGTAATTTTTACAGTAGCATGTCACTGAAAAATTACCGATAAAACATTTTACTGTTTCTTTTTACTTAGCGTGTTTCTTTCTTTTGGTTCGTTTTCTTTCTTTGCATTGCAACAAAGAAAGAAAATGAACATATAAAGAATATTTTTTTATAAGGCTTCAATATCTCGGCTAAGTACGATAAAATTTCTACTGTCATTCTGAGAGAGCGTAGCGACCGAAGAATCTCATAATCTTTATGTGATACGCCAAGCCTGTGAGATGTTTCGGCTCACGCCTCAACATGACAAT
>CALVEI010000111.1 GCA_944326515.1 Candidatus Gastranaerophilales bacterium
CTATAACGTTGTGATGCTCCGTTGTATCCTATGTATCCTGTTAATACTCTTTCCCAGCCTTTAGCTACCGGTGTAAGTGAGCTATCGTAACCAACTAATGTTCCATAGTTGATGTTTGATACTTTTGGACCGTTGTTTAACGGAATATTTTCAAAGCTTGCATATGGTTTTACCCAGAAGCCTGATGTATCTTCTTTTGTTAATAAAGGTGAGAATGTTCCTACATCTGTTGCATCTCCTGTTGGTGATACTGCATATCTTCCTGTGTTTTTCATTGCTACACGTTCAAGATATGGGATATTCATAAACGTATCTGCGTGTTGGAATGCGTAGTTAAATGTTTGTAATTGTGTTGTATATGCGCCTGCTTGGGTTGCCACGCTTGGAGCTAATACTGCTGGGTTGAAGTTATCTGATTGATTACCTGATGATACACCACCTCTTAAGAATGTGAAGAATCCGTCATCAGGGTTGTAGCTTACTTCGTATTTGTATATTGGTGAGTAAGCTATCGGACTTGCTCCTGTATATGCTGTAGCTGAAGCTACGTCTTTGTTATCTGTAAATTGGATGTTTGTTAAGTCTTCTTTTGCATCTGATAAAAGATTAATACTATTTACGTTAAGTTTTGCTCCTTCTGCAACGTTATAGTTTGTTGCTTTTATTGTATCCATTTGTTTGTTAGCAAGGTCAACATCAACTCCAAGGTTTGTTGTTCCGTTGAGGTTAAGTGTTGGGATATTCATTGTACCTGCTTGGTTGTTTATCATTGACATTGAACCTGAGTTCAAGGTTAATGATTGTGATTGATTAAATACATCATCTCTACCAAGATATAGGTTTGTATTATCAAGTGAAATATTTGCGTTGATTACGTCGTTGTTTAGGATTACTTTACCTGTAGAATCGCCTGTGATTTTGAGATCGTAGCTGCCTATAGTATTTGATGATACTATTTGTTCATCTTTTACAACAATTAAGCCTTGCTGTAAAAACATAGTAACTATTTGCTCATCAGTATATTGTTGCATATCAGGATTCATTTCTCTCATCTTAGCAATGAGATCAGATACAGTTGCATTTTCGTCAAGACCAATACTTGGCAATTGGGGTTTTAATTTGTCGGATATCGCCATTGTTCCTGATGCTGTTTTAGTGCCTAAAGTTATATCTGTTCCTTGTATTTGATCATCAAATTGAATTGTTCCGTTTGTATTTGCGTTTAAAGTTAAGGTTAAAGGAGTTGGGTTACTTCCTGTCGTTTCTGTTGTAATAGTTACTTTATCACCATCTAATGAATCAATTGTAGTATTTGTTTTTAGGTCAGAAATATTTACATACAAATATATTGCATTTGGTGTTTTTATTCCGTTTGATTCTGTAAAGTTGCCTGAAAGTACTGATTGACCGCCGTTGTTTGCAACTATACTCAAATCACGCTCTGAAAAGATAGCCCCCCCAAATACAGTTCCTGTTTCTGATTTAGCATAGTTATTGATAAACGAAGAATTAACTATGTCACCAATTATTCCAGAATTAACAATTGCACCACCCCCAGCTATACCTGAAGTTGATTGAACATAGTTACCGATGAAATCTCCTGTGATATTTCCGATTGTTGCTGTATAATTATAAATCGCTCCGCCAGAGACAGAAGAAGAACCAGAACCTTGTGCATAGTTGCCTATAAAATCACCGGTGATATCCCCAATTGTTCCTTCATCGTTATAAATCGCTCCGCCAGAGACAGAAGAAGAACCTTGAGCATAGTTACCTATGAAATTACCTGTGATATTATCGATTGTTGAATTATAATTATAAATTGCTCCGCCTTGGACCCGATAAGAATCACCTTGAACATAGTTTCCTATAAAATCTCCTGTGATATTCCCGATTTTTGAATTATCAGAGTTATAAATAGCACCGCCTTGTGCTAAAAATGAGCTAGATTGAGCGTAGTTGCCTATGAAATCCCCTGCCAAATCTTCTATCGTTCCTTCGTAACTATAAATAGCTCCACCGTAAGCCGAAGAGCCAGATTGAACATAATTACCTATAAAATTAGATTTTATATTTCCTATCGTGGCATTTTGTTTACGATAATCCCCTTTATTATAAATAGCACCACCAGCAGCAAAACGTGAAGTTTTAGAATAATTTGCTATAAAATCGCCAGTAATGTTTCCTATTATAGAGGAATTACCAGAAGATGCATCATTTGCAATTGCTCCACCACTTGCACTATCGTTATTATATTTTTCTTGACCATTTACTATAACTTTTCCACCTATTGCAGAATTATTGATAAAGACTGCATTTATATTTTTAATTTCTCCATTTTTATTGTACAAAGCACCACCATAACTATATACATAAATATAATAACTATTGTCGTCTTGAAAAACCTCTGCATTTGCACTAACAGAATTACCTAAAAATATCCCTGTTATACTATCCATAGTGCCACTGTTTGCAATTGCACCACCATAAGATTTTGCACCAAGTTCTGGATGATCAGTAGAGTTAGATGTTGCATTAACAATTACCGAATTATTTACAAAATTGCCATCAACAGTTTCTAAAATACCAGAGTTGTAGATTGCACCACCAAATGCAGAAGGATAATTTCTTTGATACGCAGACGAATCATATGAAAAATTCATTTCGAGAGTATTGTTTACAAAATCTGCTGAAATTAAAGATATATCACCTGAGTTATATAATGCTCCACCCAAGGCATTTACGTAGTTATATTTAGTATTGCCGCCAGAAGAACCTGTTATATTAGCATTAAGCACTGATTTATTATTTTGAAATATTGCATTGTCTATAACAAGAGAATCTGTTGCAGATGTATTTTCTATAGCCGCCCCACCTGCAATATTGGTAGTTTTTCCAGAACTATTTGTTGGAGTCTGAGTATCTGTTTTGATTTTATCAAGGTATTGATTTTTGTATTTGCCTGACTCAGCTGTATCGTATTTAACAGTAATTGTATTCTTACCTTGTGAAGGTGATACAACCTCTCCAAACTCGAAATCGCCTTGAGCATTTTTTGACCACTCAAAATGCTTTGTTGTCTCACCACTACCTATATTAGTTACTGTTTTATTCAAGTCAACACGGTAATATACAGGAATAAGTTTATTTTCTGTATCTGACCATTCATATTTTGTGATTGTGTTTTCACCAGCTTGGTCAACTTTTGTAAGTGTATAGGCGTGATTATCCTGAGG
>CALVEI010000112.1 GCA_944326515.1 Candidatus Gastranaerophilales bacterium
GCAGGTGCTAATGGTAGCGGGAAAAGTACTTTAGCAAGCGAATTGTTACCATATGAAAATTTAGAATATTTAAATGCTGATGATATTGCTAAAGAAATTTGTCCTGAAAATATAGAAAGTGTAAAAATTAAAGCAGGCAAAATTGTTTTAGATAAATTGGCAAAATTATTAGATAAACATAAATCATTTGCAATAGAAACAACTTTATCTGGTAAAAATCATATTAAAACTATAGAAAAAGCAAAAGCTTTGGAATATAAAATTACTTTAATATATTCATATTTAGATAGTCCTATATTGTGTGAAAATCGAATTAAGATAAGAGTACTAAATGGTGGCCATGATATTCCAAAAGAAGATATCGAACGACGTTTTTATCGTAGCAAGAAAAATTTTTGGAATATATATAAAGATATAGTAGATGAGTGGTTTTTATTTTATAACGGTTCTTCGGAATATATTCTAGTAGCACAATCTGAAAATGAAGAGATTGAAATATTAAATGAAAATTTGTATACTGAGTTTGTAAAGGATTTTCATTATGACTAAAATGACAGAAAAATTATTAAAAATAGGGAATAGAGCAATTAAAAAAGCTCAAGAAAATAATCGTAAAAAAGGTATACCAAATGTATACAGTATCAATGGAAAAATTGTATTTCAATTACCTAATGGAGATATTACAACCCAATACAATTTTTCATAGAATAGTTTTGTAGTACATTAAATCAAGTGTGTTAGAATGATAAGAATACCTTAAGAGCTCTTGATGTAACTAAAATATAGAGACATACTGTAAACACACAGAATGATAAAATGGGGAAGTTTTTGGACATTATTTCGACTCTCGTTTTATCCAATTTTAAAGGAAGAGACCGATTAGAGTCTCTTTTTTTATACCTAAATTCCCGCGGTTTGTGCGTTTTGAGGAAAAGTAGAGAATAGCTTTTTGCTGTTTTTGGAGAATTTTTCTTTAATTAAAGCAAAATTCTCTTTTGGCTAATAAAAAGAGTCCTCTTCGAAATTTAGTTTTTGCAAGTGTTTAAAAAATGCCTAAGTTCGCATAACATATTTCTAGTGTATTTATTCTATTAACGATTAAATGCCTTGATATATGCTTACTTAACTCAGCTTTTATATGAATGTATCGGCTATCTTTATTTCAAACAATGAATTTCGCAATATTTCTTATATATTAAAGAATAATTTAATCTTAAAAAAGTAAAAAAAAATAATAAACTTAAAAAACACTAACAAAAATAAATATTCAGGCTTTTTAAATGAGAAAGCCTCTACCGTAGAAATAAAAAAGAGCTTAAATTTATAACCTATATCACTTATGATGACTATCATAAGGAAAAAGAAGAATACAACAACAAGAAAATACAGAGGAATAAATTTGTCCGCACCTGTTTTCAATGACTTTTATAAACACTTGGCATCAGTTGATAAAACGAATTATCAACTGACTGTTGCTTCGAAGAAAAATTACACTATGCCACTAACTCTTGTAGGAACTGCGGCAGGTATTATTCAACCTTCTTTAAAAGTCAGTAAAAACATTAAAATGCAATACGCTGTTTTTGTAAAAGAAAAACTAAAACCAATAATGACACCAGAGTTTGATCAAGCTCATAAGCATCAATGCATACCAAAATTTAGCAAAAATCCGATTACGCATATAAAACAAATTAAAGAGAGCATAAAATATTATGATGAAGATATTTTTAGCTACCAAGAAAGTCTTTCGAAATCCCAAAATAAACTTGAGCTTGAAAAAGAAATGATAAATATCAAAAAGAAAAAACTACAGCTGCAACAGTTTCTGGCTGAGTATAAATATATTTTTAAGGATATAAATTTGCAATTTAGAGAAAAAATGCGAGAAAGATTTATGAAAAAAGCTATTAGTGGAATTTTAATTTGGTCAACAATAGGAACTCTTGTAGGTGTGGCATTAGATAAAATTACAAAAAAATGTTCAAAATGAATTTTAAAGCATTTCGTATGAGTACTTTATGCCTAACTTATTAAATATTTGTTTTAATATTACTGATCCAGGATTTGATTTTACTCTGTGTCTATAGGTCTATATATTTATTTCCCCTAAATTTTTCAAATAATACATGTTTTCTTCAATGGCTTTTTTATTGCCAGAAATTAAGTATAAAGAAGGCTGCAAAAAATAATACTTTGCAAGTTCTCTGATATCGTGAGGAGTAATTTCATCAATTGCTTTATCTAGTTCTTTGAAATAATTTGTCCCATAAAAAGAATTTACGCCATCATTAATTGTTTTGTTTCTGTATGCGGTTAACTCAAGACTATTAAATATTGAATTTTTTAAATATTTTTTTGCTGTTAACAGCTCTTTTTCATCAATCAAAGTTGTCATAAGATATTTTGCAAATTGTTTATATTCATCAATTACAGTTTTTAGGTTTTCTTTATTAGTAGCTGATACCTGTGTTTTTAAAGTTAATGTATTGAGATTTTGTGTATAAAAATTATCTCTTAAATCAGAACTTGGAGAATAAGCCAGCTGCTTTTCTTCACGCAGTTTTTTGTGCATCAGGCTATTTTCACCTGTACCTAACAAAATATTCAAAAGTTTTAAGCCTGCAATGTCTTTTATGTTGCCGGATTTTATAATTTTGTATGTTTGTTCAATAGTAATTTGGTTATCATTGTCAGATTTAATAAAGACTTTAGTTACTTCTAATGGTTGTGCATTGCTTGTGTTAAAGACCATCGAATAATCGAATTGTTGAAATTTGGGTAGTGTTGACAATGTTTTGATTAAATTTGATTTAGATTGTTCATTATTTGATTTAGGCATAGTAATTACAACTTTTGCCTGTCCGTTTCTTAAAATATTTTTATATAAATTTTGTATATCAATAGGTGTAATAGTGCTTATATTGGATTCTTCAAAATACTCTTCACAGCCTTTGTATAGTTCTCTATCAAACTTACAGGATATTGTTTCATCATAAGCACTAGAATATTTTAGTTTTTCTGCTTTGCTTTTATAAAAATCATCTGTATTGTTAAAATCGTGCTGTAAAAAGTTTTTTAATATAACAGGAAGTTCTGCATCAAGCTCTTTTGGCATTCCTGTCAATTTTAATTTAATATGCTGATTATTACC
>CALVEI010000113.1 GCA_944326515.1 Candidatus Gastranaerophilales bacterium
TTGCAAGTTCTATATCTTGTGATAAATAAGCAGAACTAGCCCTACTTACAAGGCTATAGATTGTTCCTAAACTAAATAATGATAATGCATATCTTGATATTTTTTTAGTCAAGCTGTCAAAACCTCTACCAATCTTAATATTAGATTTAGCAGATATTCTTTCGGACTCTTCCATTTCTTCATTTGCTTGGGCTTGGGCCTGTTCAAATGCTCTTAACTTTTGTGTAGCTACATCTAAGTCTTGAGCTAGGCTTGCATAAAATGGACTAGACGTATATCCATATTTTTGATATTCTGCCATTTGTTCATTTAAACTTTGTATTTGTGCTTTTACAGATGCAATATCTTTATCAAGTGTTTTCATATTAATATCAACTTGAATATCACCAACATTTGCTTTTGCTTCTTGCCCTAGACTTCTAATATCATTTTTAACTTGGTTTACTTTATTTTTAAACTTTGTTATAAGCAAATCGAGTTCTAATCCATACTTTTCTGTATTACCATCCATATTATCTCCTCCTTTGTTGTTGTTTTAAATATTTAAACTTTAAGAAGTCCGGCATAGGGATACCTTTTTTAGGTTCAAATAGTTCTGGACTCGCATCTTCAGGAGATTGTGGATACTCTTTTAACCATTGATTTAACCAACCGCTTTTCCATAAAACATAGCCTAATCCTTCTTTTCTATGTTTTAATGTATTAACTAACTCTTTTAAAGTCATTTCATATAATTCTTCGTATTTAAAGTCAAATTCTAATAACGCATCATATAACGACTCTATAATGCTTCTTGTATCTTGCTTTTCAATTTCTTCTTGCCTTGATTGACTTGTTCTATCATCTCCTTCAACTCTTCTTCTGTCAAAAAACCACTGACTACCAACCCTTCGTAAATTACTTTATAAATAATATCATATAAAGTATATCCATTATCTACTAATTTATCATATAATTCTTGAGCATCTTTTTGCCCAAAATTATTTTCTTTTGATTTGCACATATATTCTAATATTGTGATTATATTTGTAATTGAGTAGTCTTGTACTGCATCAAGAACACTTTTTTTTGTTCTTTGTTCTAAAGCAACGCAGTTAGAGCTTGTTAGCCTTAATTGATAGGTTTCATCACCTAATACTAATTCATAATATTTCATATTTCCCTCCTATAAAAAATAAGACTAGATAGTACTAGTCTTATCACCACTATCTTTATTTGTGGTAGTTTCTTTTTCTACTTTTACTTCAATATTTTCAGATTTTTTGGTTTTTTCTTTACCTTTAAATTTAAATTTCATTATTATTCTCCTGTTGGAATTGTAACTACTGGTTCACTAATTGGAGATAAATGCATTGTAAATCCTATTAAATCACCACTAGCACCACCTAAAATAGTAGTTCTAACATCACTTTGAAATTCAACTGTTATTTCATTTGATAAAGTATATTTAAATTCATATACTTTACCACTATCTTCCATTTGACTAACTAAATAAATATTAGCAGTAGCTGCTGGATCTTCCATATTAAATTCAAAGTCATATTCTTGAGCAGGTTGTAAACCATTGATAGCAGTTTCAAACACTGTATTGTCTAAATCTGTTGTATCAATTTTATTTGGTGTACCACCAATATCTGGTGTTTGTCTTAGCCCATATATTTGTGTATAAGAACTACCAGAACTTTCTTTGTACTCAAGTTTAGAACCATTATAAGCAGTATAATTTGCTCCTGTTCTAGCCATAATTTCCTCCTTTTAAAACAACTTATTATTTATTTCATTATACGTTGCATAACCTGTTATTCTAATCTTTTTTATGTAATCTAATGCACTTTCATCACGATAACTACATTTAAAATTAAATTCTTTGAATTTTTCAATAATTTCTTTTGCTTTATTATCTAATATTTCCAAAGTGTTTTCAGTATTATCTTTTTTTCTTTTTAAAAAGCCTATTATACTAACACGATAAGTATAATTATTATCATAATCACCATTTTGATAATCTTCTTGTAAAGTAAAACTAAAATAAGTTTTTCCTTCTTCTAAAATTTCATCTGGTATTTCAGTAGAAACTTGTAAGTCTTGGATTTCATTTAATAAATTTTGTAAATCTTCTCTCATTTCATGCTCTCCTTTATTGCTTTAGAAATATTTTCTCTTCTTAACCTAACATTTGAATTGTAAGCGGGTGTGAAATGTGGTTTAGCAGGTTGAGCGTGCATAACATAATATTCTTTACCATATAATGTTATTGGTTTGCCTAATGCTTTTTTAGCCTTTTCTACTGGTAAATACCAGTACCTATAACCGCTTTCAATAAATGTTTTAGTTTTTCCGATATGTTCTTCTAAAGCATATATACCAGTTCCGTTTTCTAGCATTCTGCCAAGAAAATAACCATCTTCTGTTTTTAAATCGCTTCCAATAACTGTTGTAATAGTATTATCTTTATATATCGGTTCATCAACTGATATGCTTGATACATATTCACCAGTATCTACTGGAGCATTTAATATAACATCATTCCATATTGATTGTGCAGTATCACTTTCGGCTTTCATTAAATTTTGTATTAATTTCTTGCTAAATTTATCAAAATCAACTTCAAGTTGTGCAAGTTTTTTCATATTCTTTCAATATCTATTTTAGCACTATTTACTGCACTAATCTTATATATAAAGCCTTCATAACTTATATAATAATTACTTATATTATCTTGTTTATTGCTTACTTTAGGTATTAAAAACTTTTCCAATAATTTGTTAGGACTTTTAAGTCTTAACATTTTATTAATATTACTTCCATATACTGATGCACTTACTTCATCTTCTAAATTTTGAACTTGGACATTATAATCTTTTATGTTTTTATATTCTAACACTAACTCCCCATTTTTTTGTGGTATGTTTTCACCTTTCATCAAAATCACTTTATTTAAATACCTTAGTTGCATTAAAATATTACTCGCTTTCCATTTTTTATAATGTCATTTCTCATTTTTTCGATAGCATCAACATATGTTGAACTAATACCGCTTTCACTTTTAGAAGTAGTATC
>CALVEI010000114.1 GCA_944326515.1 Candidatus Gastranaerophilales bacterium
ATAAAACAACTCTCTAACGTTATTCTGAGCGAATGCGACACTTTGGACCGTCATTCTGAGCAAAGCGAAGAATCTCAAGATAGTAATCTTTCACCCCAAGCTTGTGAGATGTTTCGGCTAACGCCTCAACATGACGTAATTTGTCATTCTGAACGTGGAACAAAATTTCACAAGTTAATTCATTATGCCAAAACTGCAGTAATATGCTTAGCTTTATCATTATTTGTTACTTTACCAGTTTTTGCAGATACAGTCCCTTTACCAACTCTAGGAGAAAATTCTGCCTATACTTTAGAAAAAGTAAACCAAGCTGGTGAAAACACAATCACAAAATACGAATGGTCAGAAACAGAAAACAAACTTGTCCCTGTATATTATCGTGTTGACTTAAGTAAAACAGAATACGGTTATCCTGATGTTAATGATGAAACAAAAACTTTTACAATAACTACGCCAAATTCTGATGGTAGTGGCAACGCTTTTAAATATGATATTAAGTACTATGTTGATAATTCAAGAAAGGCTCCAGAAAGACTTATAACATCATACGAACAAAACATAAACCAGGATTTTATCGGTATTAGTAGTCAATCTAATGATGCAAAAGGTGGCGCTATATACAATGATGGAGTATACCACGCTGTAACATCTATTGATAGCATTGAAGGTGATTTTATAGAAAATTTTGCCGAGGGTTCTTCTGCATCCGGTGGCGCAATTTATAATAATGCAATTCAATCAATAGTAAATATTGCATCTATAACTGGCAATTTTGTTTCTAACTACTCAAAATCATCATCAGGTACTGCTAAAGGCGGTGCTATTTACAATTATTCTTATGATTCAGGCTCTAGTGTAAAAATTAGTAATATTAAGAGTGATTTTATTGCTAATTATTCAAAATCTGAAAGCGGCGTTGCTAAAGGCGGTGCTATTTGTAATGAAGGGAAAGTAACTATAGAAAATTTATCTGCAAATTTCATTGGAAATTCTGCAATTTCAAATTCATCTGCAGCATATGGTGGGGCAATTCATAATGGCTCAAATTCGGTAATAAATACAATCAATGGTGATTTTATTGCTAATAGCGTAAGTACAACGACAGGAAAGACTCAAGGTAGTGCCATTAGTAATGATGGAAAAATAGGTGACATTAATGGAACTTTTATTGGAAATATTGCAGATGTGAACGGAGCAGGCACTATTTTTAATGGATTAAATGCTGAAATTGGTGATATTAATGCTGATTTTATTGGAAATTCTGTTCAAGGTGAATCAGCAAGTGGCAGCGCTATTTTAAATGGTGGCAGTATTGAAAATATAACAGGTAATTTCTTTTCAAACGAAGCATCTTCTACATCAGTGTCTATGGGTGGCGTAATTGCCAATTTTATGGGTTCTATAGGGCATATAAAAGGAAATTTTATAGGTAACTATACGTATGCTCAACAAGCGGCAATGGGTGGTGCAATTTTAAACACTTTGGCTGGTATAAAGAGTATAAGTGCAAACTTTGTGGATAATTATATTTCATCTCCGTATATGTCTATTGGTGGTGCAATAGCTAATTTAATGGGGTATATTGGAACATACGATAATGATAGTGGAGACTTTGTTCCTGGTGAAATTTTGAACTCTTCATTTATTAACAATACTGCTGAAGCTAAAGATGGCTATGCAATCGGTGGTGCAATTTTTAGTACACACCAAATTAATATAACTGCAGATAACGGACAATCAGTATTTTCCGGTAATAAAACTATTTCCCAAAATGGTACTGAACAAAACGCTATAGCGCTATATGGCTATTACTTAACAGAAGAAGCTGCGCAAAAAGAAGGACTAGAACCTGGATTTGTAGATATTATGACAAAAGAACATTTAGATAAAAATCCAGCCAGTTTAACACTTAAAGCTCAGAATAATGGTGTAATTGTATTTGATGATACAATTCGTGGCGGTGCTTTTTCAGATGCTGATGGTTCTACTACACCTATTGGTAATATTGTTGAAACCCCAGAAACGGCTTTTGAGCTTAAACTTACAGGTGATGAAAGTGGTTTAATCTACCTTAACAACGACATAATTAATGCAAATATAACAGTCGAAAATACAAATGTCTATGTAAAAGATGCGTCAAACTTAGCGCAGTCTCCAACACTAGCAGTTAACTCAGGGGTATTAAATATAAATAACCTTGCAAATCAAACAATTAATTTTAATAAATTAACAAACACATCAACAATAAATATTGCATCAGTAGATGTAGATTTGCAAAAAGAAACTATGGGAAGAATAACAGCAACAGAATATGGAGATATGACAGGTGATATCAATGTAGAAGGATTAAAATTACTCAATGATGCAAATAAAGAAACAACAAGTATTTTATTTGCAGATAAAGAATATGCAAATCAGGTAAAATACACAGGAGCAAGCCCAATAGCTTACTCTCCAATATACAAGTATGAGGTAAGCTACAATCCTGAAGATGGCTTGTTCACATTCTTAAGAGGTGGCGGAACCACAGGCGCAAACGGCAACGCAAGTGATGCATTCAACCCCGCAGTATTAGCACCAAGTGTAGCGACACAAGCAGGAGCATATACAACCCAACTACAAACATTTAACTACGCATTCCAACACGCAGATACATTTATGAATATCCCATATCTTGAACGTGTAGCAATGAAAAACACCGGAAGATATGCAGTATCACCAACAGGAGAAGCAACAGATGTAGGAACATTCTCACCATTGTTAACAAAAGAAGAGACATCAGGCTTCTGGGTAAAACCATATGCAAGCTTTGAAAGTATTCCATTAAACAACGGTCCAAAAGTATCAAACATCAACTATGGAACATTAGTTGGATACGATAGCTCTCTTACACCAATAGCAAAAGGTTGGGAAAGAGTATTAACAGGATACATAGGATACAACGGAGCAAGCCAAAGATACTCAGGAGTAGATGCATATCAAAACGGAGGAATCTTTGGTGGAACAGCAACAATGTATAAAGGCAACTTCTTTAACGCAAC
>CALVEI010000115.1 GCA_944326515.1 Candidatus Gastranaerophilales bacterium
GTCGGATATCCCCCTATAAAGGGATTGAATATCTATGCGAATCTATGAAAATAGTACATAAAGAAATTCCTAATTTGCATTGCATTATAGCTGGTAATGGTAAAATGTATTTTGATTATTCTTCATATAAAAATGAAAGCTATATTACTTTCATAAATAGATACATTACAACTTCCGAATTAGTATTTCTTTTACACAATTCTTTATTTTCTATTTGTCCATATACCGATGCAACCCAAAGTGGCGTTGTTTTCTCTTCGTTTGCTTTTAAAAAGCCTGTAATCGCGTCAGACGTAGGTGCTCTAAATAAAGCTATAATCAATGGAAAAACTGGATTATTAATTGAACCTAGAAATTCAGTACAGTTATCAGAAGCAATAATTAAATTGGTGAAAAATGAAAAAATGGTAAACGAAATGTCGAAAAATATAGAAAAATTATATTTTGAAGGAGGAAATTCATGGGAATCAATAAAAAACGATAATATAAAATTTTATCAACAATAGCAATGGATTTCATATAAATATAAAACCATTTTGTGTAAATAGGATAAGTCTTAATAATATGTCTATATTAGCTTGCAACTCACTATTATATTGGTTCACATTCATTTACTACTATCGTAAGGATGGTATGTGTGTGTCCACCATGTTGTGGCTATACTATGCCACATTTTCTGTATTTGGTGCATTGTTGATGGTAAATGATATGTACTTTGATGTAATGGGTATTCCAGATAAAGCAAAAAGATTAGAAGGATTATCTATTGAACCCTATGTATTGCTTTATTTGACATTTTATCTGTTTGTCATTCCACTAAGACGAGTAAAAATGGATAATTTAGATTTTTCGAAAATTGGTTTAAGCCATTTCAGATTAAGAAAACTTGGAAGAATCTGTTGTTTTTTCGAAATCATCTATATCCTAATAAAACTATATCAGCTTTATTTAGTGAGTCAAATAGGATTTGGAGTATTTCATGATATGCAGAAAGAATCGGCAGGGATAGATGCTGAATTTTTTTATGGAGGTTCAATAGGTATTATAATCAGATTTCTTAATTACATCGGACGGTTTATAAATTTAGTATTTATGCCAACTATATCCATGTACATGATTTATATGTTTTGTCATAAAGCAGTATCTAAAAAAGAGTTCTTTTGGATTGTCGGTTCTTACTTTGTAGGTAAATTGATAGTAGGGGTTGTTGGCGGTTCTCGTGGAATGATGTTTTTTTCAGTAATGGAACTTCTGATTTATTATTTCATTTTTAAAGATTACGTCAGTAAAAATTTGAAACGGGGAATAACCAGATTTGGATTGGTCTTATGTATTTCCATTATTCTTGTCACTTTATCAATATCTATTGAGCGTAATGATAATATTGGTGGAGGGAATGTGGCTGTTGCAGAAAACATATTGAGATACTTAGGTGAAATGTGGCCTAATCTTGGTTTGGAATATTGGGACAGAGTACATGTTCACCCATACGGTGAATTGTTATATTCCTATTTAGTTCCTTCCAATCAAGACCTTACTGTCGAATGGTTTTATAAAACAGGAGCACATACTTGGTGGTTTTTTACTATTTTAGGTAGGCTATATTTTGAATACAGTAAATTTCTTTCTATAGTCATAATCTTATTTTTAGCATTAATAATAAGAAAATTCATGTCGAAAAAAACTTATCGATTGTGTGATATGGGTATTATTATTTTCATTTATAATTTTTGTGTGGGCAGCCTCTTCAATCTTACACTTATTGATCCGGTTACATTATTTAGCTTAATGGCATTAATAGTTCTTTCGTGGATATTAAAACCTAAAAACAGATATGGAAAAACCAGAAGTCTCTATCGTAATAGTTTGCATGAACAATTACAATCAACTAAAAAATTGTCTTGATTCTATCAAACAATACACTAATGAAGTATCTTATGAAGTTTTACTTGTTGCCTACTTCTTTTCTAACGAAAATCTTCAAAAGTTATATACAGAATACCCTTGGGTTAAAATTATTATTTCTGATGAAATCCGTGGATTTTCAGCTAATAACAATTTGGCATTACGTCAATCCAAAGGAAAATATTGTTTTGTATTGAATGATGATACATATTTTAATACACCTGTGATTGACGAGTTGGTGAATGTTATGGAGAGACATTCTGATATAGACCTTCTTAGCCCTCAGATCCTTCGACCAGACGGCTCGGTACAATATTCAGGCATTCCTCCTATAACATGGATAGATTGGCTAATGATATTATTCAAGTTTAAGAAAGAAAGAAAAGATCACACAGGTAAGTATATTCAATATAAAGGACTTTTCCAAACCTATAATATTTTAGGAGCCGCATTTCTTATCAGAACTGAAATATTCAAACAATTAGATTTCTTTGATGAACGTTATTTCTTCGGACCAGAAGATAAGGCTTTATCCACATTAATGAATGTAAAAGGATACACGTGTTATGTAAATGCAGACATAAAATTATTCCATTTAGGTGGAGCTACAGGTGGAGCGCAATCGAAAACAGTATGCGCGACCAGACCAGCAGAACGAAAAGGTTCAGTAATAATGTATTCTGAAGGAAAAATGATTCGATATTATGTTTTAGCATTATTTGTTTGGATAAACAGTGCATCATGGGCATTAGGGTGGCTTTTCAAAACATTGAATGGCGATAAATCCGCTAAATATTCCTTTCAAGCTAATATAAACGTTTGCCGCTCTATTTTTTCGAAACAAACTACTACAGAAATATTCAAACGGTTTTACAAAAGAAGTTCAAATTAAAATAGATTCCAATGAATCAACAACCTTTTTTTAGCATCATCGTCCCCTGCTACAACGTAGAAAAATACCTGCAAGAATGTGTTGAGTCAATTTTGCATCAAACTTACCCACACTGGGAATTGATATTAGTAGATGACGGTTCGAAAGACCAGACGCCTCGACTATGCGATGAGTATGCTCGCAAAGATTC
>CALVEI010000116.1 GCA_944326515.1 Candidatus Gastranaerophilales bacterium
TAAATTCCAATCATCTTCGGACAACTTTTTATGACTTTCATTAAAAATCAATAACTTGACAATTTTTAGCATTTTTATTGCCTTTTGAGTATATAATTATTCTTAAATGTCAAATATCAACTTTTTGTTTCTCAAACACAGAAGTTAAATCAGCTTAAATACGAACCCAGAGCGAGCGGCCGCCCATTCATCTTAGTTTCAAACTGTCATAACTTTTTTTATAAAAGAAAAAAACTATTGCTCCCCAAAACCCATTTTTAAGCTTGGCCTTTATAACGCGCGGAAAAAAAATGATTTCTTACTATTTTCAGTAGTTTGCTTTACTCTTTCTTAAAGACCTAGTTTTATTATAGAGGAAAAGTTTTTTATTCAAAGGAGATTACAGCATGAAAGATTTAGTACCAGTTGCAAATTCAATACCTGAAGTTGTCTTAAATTCCCAAGAAAAAAAAGATATTAAGACAATTCTTGCTGTAAACCTCCCTATTCTTCCTACTGACATTTCTAAATTGCCTGATTACATTAATGTTGGCTCAAAAGTAAGAGATTATATGAAAAAAATAGCAACACGCTATGTTACTCAAGGTTTAAATCCTCAAATATACAATATGGCGTTAGACAGAGCCATTGAATGCGGTGAATTAGTTTTAAGAGCTGAATTAACATTATCCACTAATCTCAAACAAATAAAAACAAGACAGGGAATGCGTACGGATTTAAAAAAAGTTAACGAACAACATAAAACCAAAACTGAAGAAATAAAACAAAAATATGGTTTAACCCCTGAACAAGCTAAAAAAATTTCTATGTTGCAAGAATGGGCTGTTGAAGCTGCGATTAAGCAAGGTTGGGAAAATAGAGAAATACCAACTAGAGCAATGGCTATCCAAATGATTAAAAAAAAAACACAAAGCTGAGAATAACAAACCATATAATCCTGAAGCAGTATATATGGATTATGTGCCTTATCCAGAAGAAGTTATGAAATTACCTCCTATTCGCTCAACAACTCTTTGTTCAAATGTGGGAATTGATGAATATTTCTTGGAATATGCACATGTTAAAAATGTCATTGCTGCGGAATACGAAAAGCCTAGGGTTCAATGGTATAAAGAAGTCTATCCTTCGGTTAAAGTATTCCAAGGTGATTTGTTTGATAAAGACATACAAAAACAAATTATAGAAGAACATATAAAACAATCCTGCAAGCTCATAATTGCCACGCCACCATGTCAAACCATATCCCTTGCGGGGAAAAGAGATTTTAATGATCCAAGAACAAAATTATTTCTTCCTATCCTAAATATAATTGAAGGTGTTGATAGCATAAATGACTATGTCTTGATAGAAAATGTTCCTCCATATATGACTGCAAGCCCCAAAGGTTTACAACATATACTGGAAGGAAAAACTATTGCTGAGTATATTAAGTATAGACTGGAAAAACTTGGTTATGAAGTTAATATTGACAAAATAAATGGGGCAAATTATGGCACACCACAAGCAAGAGAGCGTATGATTTTACTTGCTTCTAAAAAAGGTATGTGGAAATTCCCTATACCATTCAAAAAACAAGTTACACTAATGGATGCGATTGGAAATTTACCTTCTTTAGATAATTTTTCAGCAAATCATTTCTTACCATATAATTATTTAAAACAATCTACATCAGACGAGAATATTTATTTCTATAGATATTGGTCCATACCTAAACTAACTCGTCAAGAAGTTGAAATGTTAAGACATACTCCAACTGGCAAATCGGCTTGGGATAATGCTGAAAAATATCAACCTAAAAATAAGGATGGTTCAAAAAGTGGTTCTGATCGTAAAGGACGCTATAAAAGAGAATCTTGGGATAAACCTGCCAGTACTATCACTAGCGATTGTGGAAGTATAAGCGGTATGAGTTCTGTTCACCCTGGACGCCCACTTGTTGATAAAGATGGAAATGTTACTTATTCTGACGCAAGAGTATATAATCTTAAAGAAAAACTTATTTTACTTGGTTTTCCTAATGGCGAAATATGGTGTCGCAATAAGCCTGAATATAAAGTGCCAACATGGGCTTCTGATAATTTTATTAACACAGTATTGGCGGAATCTTTTCTTCCAAGATTAGCTGCAGTCTTAGCTGAAACTATTCCTAATAGGACGGCTCACCCTGATGAAAAATTAGAAAATTATCCTCAAATGGTAAAGCTTGAAAATGATAGTATAGTACACTATCCTGTTGTTGGACATGAGTTGAGAAACTATGATATAAATCCCAACTCTTATCTAAGGAACTGGCCTTTTCCTAAAGATAAATAATTAAACTTCTGGGTTCTAAAACACCGAAGTTATTATTACAGCAATAATGCCAGCTTTTGTTATTTCAAAGGTTGGATTTTCTATATATATACATTGAAAAATTTCAAAAGTACGCAAAAAAAATACACTATTTGGAATTTTTTTTATCAAAACTGCGAAAAAAAACAATTCTATAAAAAAGTATCATCATCAACCGGTTACCAAGATCCCTCATAATCTTGTATAGCTGTTTCGGCAGTCCGGGATACAAGGAAGCAAGAAGCGCGGCCTTTGTTATTATTATACTTAAAATAAATGAATTAAAAATAATAAATAACAATAAAAAATATAATAAATACAAAAGATAAGATAACAATAAAGATAAATAAAAGAAATAATACAAAAAAGATAAATACAGAAGATACATGACAAATAAAGACAATGTTAAACCAGATACAATAAGACTTGCGTCCCGATGTATCACCAATAACAAGCAGCAGAAGAGAGATGATAAAAGTAAATGTCGCCAAAATTATCAAGGACACCATGACGCGAAAGAAGAAAAAAGTAATCCATAAAAGTCACGCGTCAATATGTCAAAGAATCAAGGCGACATCGGTTATCATGGGTTTATCTTCTGTTCGGTTATATTGTCTTA
>CALVEI010000117.1 GCA_944326515.1 Candidatus Gastranaerophilales bacterium
TATCCTCCGCAAAAATACGAGAATAAAAACGTAACATTGGAACAAGCGAAAGATTTTGTTGAATTCTTAGACAATCACGCAAAAGTCCAATAAATTTATAAAAATCTTAAAATTAAAAACATCTAAAATCAGGCTCTCTGAAAACCTTGGCCTGCATACAAAAAAAGCACCTCAAAGGGTGCGGTTTTAAAAATGGTGCGACTTGCTGTGCAATTATCGGACTGAAAAGGATGATTATAAGCAGATAGAGTATAAGCTGGAGCTGATTAAACAGTAGTATGTTATATCAATGAAGTTATCCAATCTATCCAAGAACTAACCGTTTGAGCGCGTCTTTCATAAGTATTTTCACATTTTACATTATATAATGGATATTTTCTCATTATTTCAACCACACGACTTTTTGAGAGAACTTCTCCAGTCTTTAGCTGTTCTTTTAATACTTCATGGAAAACGGGATGTTTCAATATTTGCTTTACAAAAGATAACTGTTTTAACGTTGGTGACTTTTGCATTATTTTTTCGCCTGTAAAAGACAAAATCAATTTATCACCTTCTTCTTTAATCAAATCTAAATATTTTGCTGCATTTACATAATAATCTGTTTGTCTTTTATGAAAACCATATTCCGTGGTAATATCGTTTTTTGTTAATTCACTTTTATCTAGTAATTCACATAAATTTATAATTCGTTCAAAACTATCTGCCTGTGGGAATGGAATTTTTGGTTCATCAACTAGATTAATATTCAGTAGTATTTTTTCTATATCTTCAATATTAATTTCCAATTTATCAAAGCTATATCTCTTGAATTTATTTAAGGTCAATGAATTATAGTTATTTAAGTCATTAAATTTAAAATCATACAAATAATAAATCCCATTAGTATGAACCATGAATATGGTTTTAATATTTTTTCTTACCTTACTAGACCATAGACGCATAGGATAATATAGTTGCCTAATAACAAAGTCATCAGCAAAATGCGATTTAGCTTCAATAATAGAAAAAGATTCTACACCTTCATAACCTGCATCTATTTCTATCTGTGCATTGTTTACATCTATATTTAAGATTTTTTTCGTTTTTGTGTTTTTAATGTTAAAATTAAATAATGATGATGACATTCTACCATTGATGGTAGGCAATAATTTTTCATCTTGTATAAAATCTTCTAAAATTCCTGAAATATAAACAGCATTTAAAGCTAAAGATTCACTATTGATATTATCAGGTAATAATGTTTGTATATTATCAGGAAAATTAAAATACGAAATTTCATTTGAAGACTCAATCATTGGAAATTTGTGAAAAATATCCATCGGAGCAATTACATAGCTACCGCGTGTTATTGGTAAAATTGATAATTCATTTTCCGTAAAAATTTGCGGCAATTGAGATGCATTATCAAATTTCGTCATAAGACGAGCTTCTCTAAACTCATTTATCTGACTTGCTGAAATTTCAAATTTTCCGTCTTTATTAATTTGATCTAATATTTTATATTTTTCAAAAATGTTGTTCCAATAACTATTTATTTTAGTCATAGTTTCTTATTAAAACCTCATCAACATTACCGCGATTGTTAGCATTGGAATTTATAACTCTTTTAGCGGATATCTTCTCAATATTATATTCTTTATATAGGTCTAAAATAAAATCAGTAGCAGAATTAGACAGCAAAAATTTAATACCTTTTGCATTTAATTTATCACATACTTCTTTCAGTCTTCTCTGTTCTTGTTTACCAAATCCAAGATTGGTATAACCTGTAAAATTTGAAGACGCAGAAACAGGGTCGTAAGGAGGATCAAAATAAACAAATGTTCCTTTCTTTAATCCTTTAACGGCCACTTCAAAATCCCCACTAAGAAATGTAATATCTGCATTTTGAAAATAACTATGAATAGCACGAAGTGTTGGTTCATTAACAATATTCGGAGACTTATAACTTCCGAATGGAGAATTAAATTCACCCATGCTATTAACTCTAAATAATCCATTATAACATGTCTTATTAAGATAAATAAGCCGAGAAGCTTTTTCAGTATCAGACATTCTATGAAATAAAGGTGTTCTATCTAACTCTCTTATTTTGTAGTAACTTTCAGAATCATTTTTGTAAGTGGATAAATACTGTATCAGCGATTCAACATCATTTTGTATCGTGATATAAGTATTAATTAAATCCTTGTTAAAATCATTAATAATGGCTTTTTTCGGTTGTAAGTAAAAGAACAGCGCGCCACCGCCGACAAAAGGTTCACAATATGTAGTAAACTTTGGAATACGTTTTAGCAGTTCTGGAAGTAATTGTCTCTTACCCCCAGCCCATTTAACAAAAGGAACAACTAAGTTATTTTTTTTCATATTTCAACTCATTAACAGCGATTCTATTCAAAAAATTACCATTCTTATTACAATTCATAAAGTAAAAAAGTTAAAAAATCAACAATAATGTTCTAAAAATGTTCGTTTAAGAGATTATTTATATTAAATTTTATCGGACTGGGATCAGATTTTCTGAACCGCTTGTTTTTATAGGCTTTTACGCCAAAAGTCCGATAATTATTGAAAAATTGCCTTTTTCGGAAACGGAACAATCGGACTTTATGGGATTCAGCCCTGATAAAGAAAAAAGACACTCTCTCGAGTGCCTTTCTTAAAATGGTGCCGCTAGTAAGAATCGGACTTACGACCCCGTCATTACCAATGACGTGCTCTACCACTGAGCTATAGCG
>CALVEI010000118.1 GCA_944326515.1 Candidatus Gastranaerophilales bacterium
AAGTTTCCACACTTGAAATAATTATGTATCCGACAGATTTAGAAGAAACACAATGGCAAGTTATCAAGAAAATCTTAAACTTGCAAGAAAGAAGGCGAAAATATGCTTTGCGTGAGATATGGAATACCATTTTCTATCTCGTGAAGACAGGCCGCCAATGGCGTATGCGACCTTCCCATTTTGCCCCTTGGGAATAGGTATATTACATTCTTCGTAAATGGTCTTCCTTTGTAAATTTGACCTGTTGTTGAATAATTTACGTGAGTAAGTTCGTGTCAAGAACGGTCAAAATCCCGAGGCAAGCGTTGGTATTATGGACAGCCCAAATGTCTGCTGGGGTGACAACCGTTCACTTAATGGGATTGACGGTAATAAAAAGGTGAAGGGTATCAAACGCCATGTCGTCGTTGACAAGAACGGTTTTCTGATAGCTGTTATGGTAATAATAGCTTGCGTGCATGATGGAAAGGCCGCTTACCTGCTGACCAGATGTTTGAAGGAGCTTTGCTGTAATCTTAAAGTCATCCCGGCAGATGCTGGATACAGAGGAGAAGTGGCCTGCAGAATCAAAAAGGCTTTCGGATATGCTCTTAAAGTCATTGTAAGCGGAGACAAGTCAAACGTGTCTTTAAACCAATAGGTAAGAGGTGGATTGTAGAACATACTTTTCTCATGGTTTGACAATTATAGAAGACTTGCCGAAACTATGAATACACGTCTGACTCGGCAGAGGGAATGGTGAGACTTGCGGCGATATGAATGCTACTGAATAAAATTCAAACAGACTCTAAAATCCTATAATTATATTTAATCCCAATCATAGCATCCTATATATATTAAATCATTATACTTTTTTTTCAAATCAAGTACAGCCAAATCTGCATCAGCATAATAAAACAAAGCATTAGCTTTGGTAATATTCATATTAAGACATATGTGATATGCTTTTATTATTTCATCTGGAGATATGGGGAGTTCTTCTAAGGTTGTTTGCAAATTATCATTAAAATCACTTTTATAAACACCTATCAAATCTTCATCATACCATGCAATATTTAAATCACTACAAAAGGACGACCCTGTATTTTCATTAATAATAAAGTATCTAGAAAATTCTAATTTAGATTTGGTCGTATAACCAATCCAAACATGTACTTTTGACATAATGTTTTCTTTCATACTACAATAAATTTAATGTTGGTGAACTTTAACATATTTATTATGATGTTCTTCAATTATTTTTAAAGCCTCATCTTTAGAAGTTGCATTTAACAACCTTTCCATTAAGTTCTTATGGAACCATGAACTTGCTTTAGAGGAAACTCCTTCTGGCAATACTCCACCTGTTGAGTGAGGACCACTATGTAGATTTCCAAATCTGTCAGGTACATTTTCAAAGAATACTTGATCCCTAATAAGAGTCATTTCCATAAGTTCATCGTATGTGAATTCTAATTCTTTGGCTTTCCATGCTATACCTACAGGAAATTTTTCATGCATACCTCTTTGACCTCTTAAAGCTTGTTCTACAGAAGTTTTATTTGCTTTTATTAAATCAGAAGTAGCATAATTATCAAACCACTCTTTAAATGTAACTCCCATCTCTCCCCACGGGGTCAATCCCATAGGATCTAACCAGATATTCGTGTTATGAACATAGCTGTATAATCTCCGACCACCTTGTATTTTAATTGGATCTTGCGAAAGATAATGGCTTATATTTGTATCATAATATCTAAATCTATTATAGCATAGTCCTGTTTCCTCATCCTCATACTGTCCCTGGAATCTGAAAGGACAATCGCACCGGGATTTCCCTGCAAAGTTAGCAACTTTTCCGTAGATATCCAGCGTACAGTCCCAAGTCTTGTTCCCCTGTCCATCGTACATCTGGATGGGTGTTCCCAAGTAATCAGACACAATGGAATACTGTTTATCACCCTGGATCTTTGCCGCAGGAACAAACGTGCCCTCCTCGAACACCCAGGTGGTAATATCTTCAGCCGGTTCTTTGGGAGGGATGTTTTCCTCTTCGTCCGATTGTAAGCCAATGGCTTTGTAACTCCATTCGTGCAGCGGTACGTTGCCATCCCACACCCAGCGTGTGACCTTCCCAAAATACCGCTTGGCGGTGCGGCGCCCCAACGCATCATACCGGAACTCCACCGGCCTGCCGTCCGGACGTATAACTTTCTTCAGCATGCCGTTGGACGTCCACTCGTAGAGCCAGCCCGTGCCCGTAGCCAGGCAGCGGATGCCGCGCTCCTTCTCCAGGCGCTTGCGGTCATGAGTCACGGTATTGTCCTGCAACTGCTTGAACTCGCGGAAAATGAGGTTTCCCTCGTCGTCGTAATGATAGAAGCAATCCGGGTCTTCCAGCAGCCGTCCTCCCGCACCGTACTTGCGGTCTTTCCTCTCCGGCGTTTCAAAAAGGTTTCCCACGAAATCCGGCACGCGGTAAATCACGTCCGTTTCAGAACCTTTTGTCGTTTCCTGGCGGATGAGGAAGTCGAAACGGTCGTAGTCATAGCGCATGACCGTTCCCGTCAGCTCGTTCTCCTTGGCGAGCAACCTGTTGGCGACGCCCCACTCGTAGCGGTACGCCCCGCGCTCGATGCCGCCCGACCGCACGGACTTGCGCACCTCGCGCCCGAAACGGT
>CALVEI010000119.1 GCA_944326515.1 Candidatus Gastranaerophilales bacterium
TCTTTCCTCCTATGTAATAATTTCCCAGGATGTAACATCCTGGTATATTTCTTCAATAAACGAGTTTCCCTTCATGGCCTTGTACGCTTTGTACAAGGCCAAAAAGTTTTGCATTTCGTACTGACGTATTTTTTTCGCGTCCTTGTTGTGATAGTACGTCTGCAGCATCTGGCTCCGCATGAGGCATTTCAGGCCATTTACCAATGTCAGCGCCACGGAAATCAGGGCCCATATTGCCGTCACGGCTCCCAAGATCACGGTCAGATTTTTTATGATTTCTACGACTTCCTCCACTGGGGCCTCCTTACTCGATGTCCATATGCACGCTGGTGCCGTCAATGTCGTAGCAGTAGCCAAGGCCTGGCAGAGTGGCGAGATACTCCAGCACCTGGGAGGCGGTTTTTCCGGGGACGGAGAAGTCAACCGCCTTGCCGCTGAGGTGCCGGGAGTTGGACACACCGCCTACGTTGGCATTGTGCGTGGGACACCGGACGCCGCTGTTAGGGATAATGGCTTTGCCGAAGTGGGCCCGGACGGTATCCAACGCCCGGACCATGCCCTCCTGGGGTTCTGCCGGGAAGCCGTTGCAGTATTTACCGCCGCACTTGCAGCGGAATTCCTCCCGGGTGAAATACTTGATATCGGACCAGAAAGCCCCGCCTTGGCCCTCCTGGGGACGGTCAGAAGGCTTGAATCTGCCCTTTGCTACGGCATCCACCAGGGCCTTCTGGGTCAGCTGGCCCGGGATGCCGTCGGCGTCCAGGCCGTTGTCCGCCTGAAATGCTTTGACCGCCGCCGTGGTGCCGGGACCCGGGAGGCCGTCTACCTGGATGGTGTAATAGCCCAAATATTGGAGCAGGTTTTGAATTTGCTGTAGGGTCATACTGTCACCTCCTCCCACCAATCAGGATATGCAGTCGGGGCGAATGTGTTGTTGTCATGGGTTGAGCGATAGATTTTGCCAGCATCTTCGCAGACATTTCCTGTCATGTAAGGGGATGTTGCCAGGGCGATAAAAGGCCTGGCGTGGGCAGGGTCGTTGCTCCACACAAAGCCCCACTGGGCGGGCAGCATTTCCGGCTCATCCTGGTAGGTTTCGCTGTCGTAAGGCTGTAGGAGCCGCACCACACGTCCGGCAGAGGACTTACATACAAAGCCATCCTTAAGCCCGGCCTTGCGTTCCAGCATATTTTTCTGGGCTTTGGCGGCCAGAAAGTCCGGGATTACGTCAGCGGCGGCGTTAAGCTGGGTTCCGTCCATGGTTGTGGCCGTTTCCTGCAATGCAAGGGCGGCCATCTTTCCGGCTTCAAACATGGTTGCCTTTCTGGTTTCATGGTCAATCATTATTTCTATCCCTCCCGGCAGCACATATGGCAGCAATTAAAAAACCTACTGCCATAGACAACGGAATAATCCATAACAGGTTAATTGCACAAATCATACGCTGTTTACTCCTTTCCGGTATTCGGCGTCCATTTCGACAATCTGGAATTGTAGGTCTGCAAGCTCTGTTTCTGACTTAGTAACACCTTCATCAAACGATGCTTGCAACCTTTCCAGCGTTTTGTAGTCAACCGCTGGGAATATGGACTCTCCGGAAATGACTACTCCAAGTGGGGATGTCCACGTCTCCCCGCTTGGAACGAAGCGGTAACCCTCAATAAATTCAGAGCATTTACCGTCAAAAAAATCTGTTTTTATCTCCCGATACCCACCAGGATTGCTCGTGTGACAAAGATAGTTCCCATCAATATAGATTGGCATCAGATTCATCCCCTTAGAACGCAAGTTTTTAGTCCTATTTTACACCCATTAGAACTGCCGGAACCAACAGCTATTCCGACAACGCATTTTCCGGAAATCTTTGATATATCCACTGTTTTCGATAGTGATGTATTCGTAAGTTCTGTTTTAGATATGCAATTTGCTTCAATATTGGAACCAATATCAGTCCATATATACAAGGAACACATACCATCTTCGGCAACATACACATCATCAGATGTGATTTCTATCGTTGTGTAGTCTGTCAAGTCCACCTTATTGCTCGTGCAACATATTCCTGCTTTCAAACTCGGATGTTGCATAATAACTAGTTTGCTTGGTTCGCGATCGATTTCTGGCGCCGTTGCCTTTCCTCCGGCCGAAGGCCCTATTGCCTTTGCCACCCATCCGCCGGTTACTGCATTATTTTCGTCGCCATTATTGTATAGGTACAGTACAATCTCAAAGGCCATACTAATACGATACACACCGAACTCTGAGATATTGAATTTTTTCATTGCAGCCTGATCGCCAAGCGTCAACTTCAAGCTCCACTCTCCCATATCCAGATTTCGGAGCCAGGCTTCGCCGTTCTTCTCTTGCGCCGTCTTGATTTGCGGCCCCAGAGTAGCCGTTACCATAGACCCAGCCGGGACAGAGACAATGAGGATGGACTTATTCAAGGGGCCGCCGCTGCCAAAGCCGTCCAGGAAACAAAACAAATCGCTCATGGTCTCACCTCCACCTGGATGGGAATATCTACTCCGGGCTTATCTTCGAGGCAGGTAAAGGTTACGGAGCCATTGCCGGGTTTCGCGTAGCTCACAGCGGCGCTGGCCTCCTTCAGGGCGCTGTCTTCGCTGGCAGAGCCGGAATACACAGGCGTAATACGGGGTGCTTTCTCAGCCACCACGCCCTCCACACTTACGGTCTGGGTATAAGGCCCGGAGCCGGACCACCCGGAGACCGTAAGTGTGGCGCTGCGGTATTTGGCATCCACGTAGTCCTTTCTGGCAGCGTGGCTGCCTTCGGTTGGGGTTGGGACGGTGAGAGGTCCGGTCATTTCATCGCCAGACTTATGGACGTAATCACTGGGAATTTCAGTCTTTTTTGCATAGGTGTCGTCGGCGTAGCTCTTCGGAACTGCGTGATCTGCTTCAGTCGGGTCAATGATGCCTTTCAGGCGCTGACCGTTCATATTCAGCTCGCCATCCATTGTGCCGCCGCCTGTGGACAATGCTCCCACGTCGGCAGCGGTCAGGGTGACATTACCGGAGCCGTCCGGGCTTTTTGTGTTTACGGATACCACGCTTCCCAGGCCGTCCACGCCCATACGACCTACAGAATAGGTCTGGATAGGCTGGCCGCTGTTAAAGCGGACCGTAAGCCGGGTCCATAGGTACTGACCCTGGGGGATTGTAGGAACGCTTTCGGACCACACGCCGGAGGGCGGAACCGTTCCGGAGGTGCCGGACTGGTACTCCACTTTGGAAGAGGTCAAAAGCGCCGGATCGCCTGTGCTACCCTTTTCACCCTTAATCTCAAACCACTGGTATTGTTTCCAGTCGCTGGGGGCGGTGACAGAGGTGCCGCTGTAGACGCCGATCCAGTTGTCCGGCACGTCGCCAAAGCTGTGAGACGCTTCCGTGGGCTTCTGGGATGCGTACTTGATGTGGACATACCAGGCGTCCCCCTTGTCGCCCTTGGCCCCGTTGGTGACGGTGAAGGTCTCGGAGGTACCGTCGTTAAACGAAATGGTATAGGTATCCGTGAGACCGCTGGTGCCTGTCCTGGAGATTCCAGTGATGCTGCGGCCATTGGTGACCACAAAAT